>JAYVBJ010000012.1:0-41749 GCA_043750535.1 Sphingomonadales bacterium
GCCTGCGCGCCGTATCGGGCAGCCGCCGCGACGGGCTGCTCAGCGAGGCGTTCAAGGACCTGCTCAAACGCTGAGGGCGATCGAACGACCTGACCTTCACCCCCCAGCACGAGATCGTCACCCCGCGTGGCACCCGCATCTATCCCGATGGCGCGCTGCTCCACGTGTTGCGGGTGCCGTTCGGGTAGACGCCGCCCGCTTGCCCCCTCGCCGCCCAGCCTCTACAGGCGCGCCAACCCCGCACCCCAGCCATACCCTGACAGGACGCACCCCCATGGCCGCCCAGTACGCCTACGTCATGAAGAACATGACCAAAACCTTCCCCGGCGCGCCCAAGCCGATCCTCAAGGACATCAGCCTGCAGTTCTACCAGGGTGCCAAGATCGGCATCGTCGGCCCCAACGGCGCGGGCAAGTCGACGCTGATCAAGATCATGGCCGGGATCGACACCGACTACACCGGCGAGGCCTGGGCCGGCGAGTACATCACCGTCGGCTATCTCGAGCAGGAGCCCCAGCTCGACGAGACCAAGACCGTGCTCGAAAACGTCAAGGACGGCGCGCGCGAGACCGCGAACATGGTCGACCGGTTCAATCAGATCGGGATGGAGATGGGCGAGGACGGCGCGGACTTCGACGCGCTCGGCGCCGAGATGGGCGCACTCCAGGAAAAGATCGACGCAGTCGACGGGTGGACGCTCGACAACCAGCTCGAGATCGCGATGGAAGCGCTGCGCTGCCCGCCGGGCGACTGGCCGGTGGACAACCTTTCGGGCGGTGAAAAGCGCCGGATCGCGCTCACCCGCCTGCTGATCCAGAAGCCGGGCATCCTGCTGCTCGACGAGCCGACCAACCACCTCGACGCCGAAAGCGTCGAATGGCTGGAAAACCACCTCAAGGAATATGCCGGCGCGGTGCTGATGATCACCCATGACCGTTATTTCCTCGATAACGTGGTGGGCTGGATCCTCGAACTCGATCGCGGGAAATACTTCCCCTACGAAGGCAATTATTCGACCTACCTCGAAAAGAAGTTCAAGCGCCTCCAGCAGGAAGAGCGCGAGGAAAGCGGCAAGCAGAAGACGCTCAGCCGCGAACTCGAGTGGATCCGCCAAACCCCTGCCGCCCGCCAGACCAAGAGCAAGGCCCGTATCCGCAAGTTCGAGGAACTGCAGAACGCCCAGGACAACCGCGCCATCGGCAAGGCCCAGATCGTCGTCCAAGTGCCCGAGCGGCTGGGTAGCAAGGTAATCGAGGTCAAGAACGTCTCGAAGGCTTATGGCGACAAACTGCTGTTCGAGGACCTGTCGTTCATGCTGCCGCCGGGCGGGATCGTCGGCATTATCGGGCCGAACGGCGCGGGCAAATCCACGCTGTTCAAGCTCCTGACCGGCAAGGAACAGCCCGACAGCGGCTCGATTGAGATCGGCTCGACCGTCCACCTGGGATTCGTCGACCAGAGCCGCGACGACCTTAATCCCAAGAATAACGTCTGGCAGGAAATTTCCGGCGGTCACGACTACATGACTGTCAACAAGCAGGAGATGTCGACGCGGGCCTATGTCGGCGCGTTCAACTTCAAAGGCGCGGACCAGCAGAAGAACGTCGGCAAGCTCTCGGGCGGTGAACGCAACCGCGTCCACATGGCCAAGATGCTAAAAGAAGGCGGCAATGTGCTGCTGCTCGATGAACCGACCAACGATCTGGACGTGGAAACACTGTCCGCGCTCGAAGAAGCGTTGGAGAGTTTCGCCGGATGCGCCGTGGTTATTTCGCATGACCGCTTTTTCCTTGACCGTTTGGCCACGCACATTTTGGCATTTGAAGGCGATAGTCATGTAGAATGGTTCGAAGGCAATTTTGAAAGCTACGAAGAAGACAAGATCGCCAGATTGGGCGAAGAAGCGACAAGGCCGCACCGGGCGACGTATAAGAAAATGACTAGGGTGTGAACCCATATTAGGTAATTGATTTATTGTTCGTGTATTGATTCAATGCTCCACAAAGGAGATTGGATTATGCGTTTTGATTTATCGGACGAGGAATGGGCAGCGATTGAACCTTTGTTGCCTGCTGCAAAGCATGGCCCCGCTCGGGCCTGTGACCGGCGGGTGTTGAACGGGATTTTCTATATCTTGCGCACAGGCGCACCGTGGCGGGATTTGCCGGAGCGTTACGGCCCAAGGACGACGGTGTATAATCGGTATAATCGTTGGGCGCAGCGCGGGATTTGGAAGGGAATATTCGATGCCTTGGCCAAGGAATGCGATGACGCGCTGATCTTCATCGACGCCAGTATCGTCAGAGCACACCGCGCCGCCAGCGGCTCAAAAAGGGGGAGCTACAAGAAGCTATTGGTCGCTCACGAGGCGGTCGCACGTGCAAAATTCACGCTGCTGTAGATGCCAAGGGCCGTCCCTTGCGCCTCGCCATATCCGGCGGGAATGTGCATGATAGCCAGATGATGCATGCCTTTCTGGACTGGAAAACGCCACCCCTCGCGATCATCGCTGACAAGGCCTATGGCGGCGCCAAGATCAGGCAACAGATCGCTGATGAAGGCGCATTATGCGTCGTTCCGGCCAAGAGCAATGCTCGCAACCCCGCCCCGCACGATGCCAATCTCTATGCCATGCGCAACATCGTCGAACGCTTCTTTTGCAAAATGAAAGATATGCGAAGGCTCTCAACACGCTTCGAGAAATACGCCCAAAACTTCCTCGCCATGCTCCACATCTTCGCAATCAAATGTTGGATCAATTGAGTCCACACCCTAAATACACTAATTAGGATTAAGCTGACAGTGCATTAAACTATCGTTGAGTTGCGGTGTCCCCGCGCCTACCCTCTTTTTTCCTTCTTTCCCTTTGCGCCTTGCGCGCTGTTAAGCGTGCGCTGAATCTGCAATTTATCTCGTTGCTGCGCCGTGGTGAGATTTTCATAAAAGGGTAGAAGGAAAAAAGGGTGAAAGGAGCTAAGTTGAGTAAAGTTTATAGGTGCAATAACTCCTTTACGTCGCGGTCCTGGCCTCGCATTAGTGCTTGTAATGTAGGATTTGTTCTGGGAACACAGGGCATGGCCGCTGGTTCAGGGCCAGGCTCTTTGACATTGTTGGTGGCTCTTTGACATTGTCGGCGGCTCTTTGACATTGTCGGTGGTCAAGTTGCCCACCCTTCGCGGGCATAAACGCGAAGACAGAAACCTACACGAAACCGCGATGTAGGATATTATATTACGCCATTCTTTCGCAATAGTTCAAAATAGGTGTCAATCTTGTCAACTAGGTGTCAACTTGGGTTTACGGTGACAGTGCGGTTTATGGTGGCAGTCCACTTAATTATCACTGCTTGCGTACAGCCTGCTCTGATCCTACGACCGTTAGCGTTTTCGTCGCAGAGCTAAGTATACTATCATCGCCAATTCTGTCACCGCCCATTCACCGCAATTCCGTCACCGTATTTCTAGGGGATAATTGATGGACGTCAGGAAAATTCAGCGCGCTTTGGCCAGCACCGGTTTTTATACTGGAGCCATTGACGGCGATATGGGCAAGCGCAGCTATGCTGCATTGTTCAGCGCGGTTGCCCGGCGCGATTTGGGTGAGGTTGGGCTGCAAATTGGCGAAGGTTGCGCCGCGTCATTCGCGCTGGCCGAATTGAACAGCAAAGGATTGCGGATCGCGCATTTCTTATCGCAGACCGCAACCGAAACCGGCGGCTATAGCGCGATGACCGAAAACTTGAATTACTCCGCCGCCGCGATGATGCGCGTGTGGCCCACGCGGTTTGCCAATATCGCGGCGACCACGGGGTTGGTCAACAATCCAGAGGCGCTGGCCAACAAGGTTTATGGCGGGCGGCTGGGCAATGGGCCGCCAGCGTCGGGCGATGGCTTTCGTTACCGTGGACGCGGATTGATCCAGCTGACGGGCCGCGCCAATTATGCCAAGCGCGAGGCGGAGACGGGCATCAACTTGGTCCTGCGCCCCGAAAAAGCCGCCGACCCGGTGCGCGCGGTAAAGATTGCGTGTCTGTACTGGGCATCGCGCAAGATCAACGCCGCCGCCGATTTGGGCAGCGATGAAGCGGCGATCAGGAAAGTCCGCAAGCTGGTGAATGGCGGCGAGATCGGGCTGGCCGATGCAAAGATCTATTTCGGCCGCGCAAGGGCGTTGTTGGGGTAACGGCGGAGCGCCCGCTGGGTGCATGAATCAATTACGCAATGTCCACAGAATTACCGGAATTCCTAAAAAATTAACCGCCGCGCCTTATGCAGGCGGCATGGAATTGCTTTCGCCCGCCAATATTGTCACCGCGTTCATCGCCGTGAACTTCTTCGCATTTGCTGCATTCGGTGTTGACAAGATGAAGGCGGAGGCCGGGCAGTGGCGGGTGGCGGAATCGACTTTGCTGATGCTGGCGTTTGTCGGCGGAACCCCGGGCGCTTATGCTGGCCGTTCGATGTTTCGCCATAAGACGCGCAAACAGCCGTTTTCCAGCCAGCTACATAGCATCGCGGTGTTACACGGCTTTGCACTAGCTGGTGGCAGCGGATGGCTGATCGCGGCGTAAACCGGTTCGCTATTTCTTCTTCGCGGCTGCGCCAAAAACCTTTTTGTCGACATATTCGGCGAAGTCTTTGGAATACGCATCGCGCAGTTCAACCTTTGCCTTGTCGATATCTTCCGGCGTTTTTGGCGGGAAAAATTCCAGCGGGTTTTTCACTTGGCCGGTTGAAACCTTGGTCGCCAATGGCTTGCCATCAAACCCGCGTATGCAAGCCGGTTTGTGGATGATGCCGCTATTCCGGCGATGCGAGACATCAACGCGCCGCGCGGCGATCAACTTGACCCTCCGCGCGAGTCGCGATCTTGCCCAAAACGCGGATTTGTGAGACCTTCATGATCTGCTGCGATGATGAGTCGAACGTCAGTTGTGCGTAAACGGCCCCTCGGCGCGGCGTATCCAGTTGTAGAACTTGGCTTTGTTAAAACTTTGTACCCCCACCAAAGGAGAATGATCATGCCATCAACCAACGATATCGCCCAAGACTTCACCGCCATGTGCAAACAAGGCAAGCTTGACGAAGCCGGAGAGAAATTCTGGGCCAAGGACGTCGTTAGCCTGGAACCAATGGACGGCGCGATGGCGCGGGCCGAGGGGATCGACGCGCTGCGGGCAAAGAGCGAATGGTGGTATAACGCCCATGACATCCACAAAGTCGACGTCGGCGAACCGCAAGTGAACGGCGACCAATTCATGCTTCGGTTCAGCATGGACGTGACCAACAAAGAAAATGGTCAGCGCATGCAGATGGACGAAAATGCGCTCTATACGGTTGCCGACGGCAAGATTGTTGAGGAGCGGTTTTTCTACACGGGATGATTGCGCTGCCTGTAAATTTCGGAACGGTGAATCCCTCGATGCTTGAGAATTACGCCGCCCGGCTATCGGAGTTAACCGACCGGTAAATCTTATGCTTTACCCGGTGGATGATGATTATCGTCCAAGGATTTATGCGGGTGCAGCCCGAACAATTTGCGCTCTATAAAAAGCGTATTGCCAGCCAGGTTGCGTTGGTTTCGGCGCTCGACCGGTGTCTGCAATATAGCATTGCCGAGGATCCGGGAGAGCCGGGATTGTTGTGGGTAGGCGAACGGTGGCGCGACAAAGCGGCGCAGGCGGCGCATATGGGCGGCGAGCATATGGCCGAGTTCAATTACTTCATGCGGCATTTGAAAATGAAGGCCGCCCACATTGCTGTCTATGAATGCGCGGGCGAGGGCCAGTGGCTCATGCGGATTGATGTGCCGTAGGGACAGGACGTAACGTGGAATAACATTACACCGAAACATAACTCCCGATCCGTTCGTCCTCAGCTTGCCTGTGGATGAGGCAAGCAACCTGTACTTCGACAAGCTCGGCACGAACGGTTCTTGTTACACTCAAATGTCATCTCGCTTTAAAGCGCCAAGACCTACGGCGGCAAAACCTATTTGAAAACGTTCGCCTGCAGGCTGGCGACAAACGCCGCCGCTTGATCGCGGTCGACGCCGGTCATATCACAGATATGCGCGATGGCATGGCGCGGTTGGCCGTCGCGCAGAAAATTTTCGACACGGCGCAGCAACAACGCGGCGGGAATATCCTCTGCATCGGGAACAGAACCGCGTGCCAAAGGCGTGCCGGATAAGTCAAAATTCTCGTTACGCAATATCATTTCTCCAAGTCGCATGCACGTTTAACGGTAAATGGTTACGGAAATGCGAATGTGGTCGAATAAGGATCTAGCAACATGACGGCATGAAGTTGCACCGCAGTGCTGAGCTTGTCGAGGCACGGCTCACGGCCAAGCGTACTTCGACAGGCTCAGCACTGCGGTTACGTTTCAACCTTATGTCATCATGCTCTAGCAGCAAAAACGGTTGGCCCACACCCAAACGGCGGCTAAGGCATAATCCATGGCCGACCTCTACCTCAAAAAAATTCAATCGGAACGCAACGCGCTTTGGGCATCTGCGCGGCAAAAGGGGCTGGCCAAGGATAGCCCCGAACGCATCCGCATAGCCGATCTCGACGCACAGATCGCCGCCCACAAAGCCAAAGTGAAGACCAAAAAGGCGGAATAATCGCGCGCCATCTGGACAGCATCGCCGCCGCGCTCTATCGGCTGGCAATGACACTTCAGCCCAGCGATTCCATCCTTATCATCGACTTTGGTAGCCAGGTGACCCAGCTCATCGCCCGGCGCGTGCGTGAGGCCGGGGTCTATTCCGAGATCGCTCCATTCAACACCGCCGAAGAAGCCTTTGCGCGGATGCAGCCCAAGGGTATCATCCTGTCCGGCGGCCCCGCGTCGGTCACCACCGACGGCAGCCCGCGTGCGCCGCAAGTGGTGCTGGACAGCGGCCTGCCGATCCTGGCGATCTGTTACGGACAGCAAACATTATGCACCCAATTGGGCGGCACAGTGGAGGGCGGGCACGCGGCAGAATTTGGCCGTGCAGATGTCGAGATCCTGAAACCCAGCCCGTTGTTCGATGGCATCTGGGACGTTGGCGGCAGCTATCCGGTGTGGATGAGCCACGGCGACCGCGTGACCGTTGCGCCCGAAGGTTTTGAGGTTATCGGCACGTCACCCAACGCGCCGTTTGCAATTTGCGTCAACGAAGCGCGCAAATATTACACCACGATGTTCCACCCCGAGGTGGTGCATACCCCCGACGGCGCAAAGCTGATCAGCAATTTCGTCCATAAAATCTGCGGCCTTGCCGGTGATTGGACCATGGCCGAATTCCGCACCACCAAAATTGCCGAAATCCGCGCTCAGGTCGGCAGCGGCCGTGTTATTTGCGGGCTGTCGGGCGGGGTTGATAGCTCGGTTGCGGCGATCCTGATCCATGAAGCCATCGGCGATCAGCTGACCTGCGTGTTCGTTGACGGCGGCATATTGCGGATGAATGAACGTGAGCAGGTCGAGACGCTGTTCCGCGAACATTATCATATTCCGTTGGTCGTGGTCGATGCGCAGGACCGCTTTATGGCGGGGCTGGCGGGCCTCACCGATCCAGAGAAAAAGCGCAAATTCATCGGCGGCGAATTCATCAACGTGTTTGAAGAAGAAGCCAAGAAAATCGGCGGCGCGGACTTTTTGGCGCAGGGCACGCTCTATCCCGATGTCATCGAGAGCGTCAGTTTCACTGGCGGGCCGAGCGTTACGATCAAAAGCCACCACAATGTCGGCGGATTGCCTGCACGCATGAACATGCAGCTGGTCGAACCTTTGCGTGAATTATTCAAGGACGAGGTCCGCGTGCTGGGCAAGGAACTTGGCCTGAACGCCCAGTTCGTTGGCCGCCACCCGTTTCCAGGCCCCGGCCTTGCCATCCGCATCCCTGGCGAAGTGACCAAGGAACGCTGCGACATATTGCGGTTGGCGGATGCGGTCTTTCTCGACGAAATCCGAAAGGCCGGGCTGTATGACGAAATCTGGCAAGCGTTCGCGGTGTTGCTCCCCGTGCGCACCGTCGGCGTGATGGGCGACCACCGCACCTACGACAATGTGTGTGCGCTGCGGGCAGTGACAAGCACCGACGGCATGACCGCCGATATCTATCCGTTCGAAAGCGCGTTCCTCAGCCGGGTGAGCACACGGATCATCAACGAGGTCAAGGGCATCAACCGCGTGGTCTATGATTACACCAGCAAGCCGCCGGGGACGATTGAGTGGGAGTGAGCGGGGCTGATCAAAGGGCGCAGTTTACCCAGAGCGCCTGCCGCAGGCGGGAAGCCGAAGGGGAGGGATCGCAGACGCACAGCGTCCGCCAGCTAATGACGCATGGCGCGCAGCGGCATTCCGTTTGAATATGAGCGAGTTAGGTGGTTGTGCGGCTGCCGATTGTGCGGCAAATGATAATGAAGAGACAACCAATTTTGTGAAGAGGGCAGCATGACCGACAAGGTTTGGATTAGCAGTATGAAGAGCACCTACGGAATTGGGTTGAAACAAGGAACAAGAACCAAGTATTTCGGCGAAGAGTGGCATCCTGCTAGTTTAACAAAGCCTAGCATAAGCGAGAAAACGCTAACTGCAATGAATCGCAGCAGTATGGGTCATGCCTTAGTACGCTCCGATTTTCCTGAGTCCGCCGCAGTTTGGGATGAAAAGCGCTTCAAGAGAGTGCACGACCTTTTCGCGATTGGCGGCTTTTATGTCGTCAATAACAAACTGGCGGAAATTCTGTCGCGGTTCGATTTGGGCGAAGGCGGATTGATCCCCTTCACCATCTATCAGGCGGATTTAGAGACGCCCTTTCCGGGCGAATATTTCTTACTCAACTTCGGCTGCATCAAAAACACGATCCTGCCTGGGCAGAGCGAGAATGTTGTGAAGTTCGCCGTTCGAAAGGAAACAGGCCAGCAACTTTGGGAAGTCAATAGTTGGCATGAAGATGGGGATGTTGCACTTTCGCCGGCTGCGTTGAGCGGACCGGCTATTTGGTTCGAGGACGTCGTTTACAATAAGATTTTTATGAAGGACGAATTGGCTAACGCTTTACAGGAAGCAGGCCTTGCCGAGGCTTGGAAATTGAAAGAATGCCGGATTGCCGGAGGTGCAGCATGAGCGGTGAAGTGCGCGAGCAGCAGCTTCGCTTTGAAATGGCGGCGTGCAATCGAAACACTATTTTCCGAAAATAAAAGTTCGGACTTCAACTGGCTTAGCGAAAGTCGTTTGGTTAGTTAGAGCGCCGTGCCGTTAATCTGCATCATTCGTCATTGCGAGCGAAGCGAAGCAATCCAGGGTTGTTTTGCGCGACTCTGGATTGCTTCGTCGCTTCGCTTCTCGCAATGACGAATCATATTTTGTGGCTCTCGCGCCAAACCTACGCAGCAACCAGCAGTGACGGTTCTTGCAAACCTACCTCAATCCGGTCGATGGACTGCCGCAACTGTTCCGCTGCCTCGGGCAACAGCGCATGTTCGAACAACGTCAAATGCCGCAACAGAGTCTTTTGCACCGCGCCTGAACCCTCTGCGGTCGGCACACCCAATTCGCGGTAATGGTCGAGGCCATAGCGCAATATGATCGTCGCGTTGACCGCCAAATCATGCAAGCGTTCGCGTGGCCAGTTCAACAGCCCGCTCGTGACCATCGCGGCCAAATATGTGTGCAGCTGGGCATAGGTCCGCTCGATCCATTCGGGCGCGTGGGCGGCGATGGGTTCGACATGATCGCCATAATCCTTTTGGTCGCGGTATAGGAACCGGAACGTGCGGAATTCATCGATCACCGCCTGCAGCAATCTGGTATATTCCGTGATGACATCGCCGTTCGCGGTCGGGGCCAACTCCAATCTTGCTTCTATCACGTTGGCATATTGCCCGGCAATCGCCTCCAATACCGCCCGCTTGGTCTTGAAATGATACCAAAGATTGCCCTCGGATATGTCCAGATGCGCGACGAGTGTTGCCGTGGTGACATTGCCATAACCCTGCGCGTTAAACAGCAACCGCGCTTCGTGGACAATCCGGTCGCGGGTTTTCATTATCATTAGTAATGCGACAATTCGACCATCATCTTTTTATAGCCATGTACGAAGCAAGCCGGCACGCGTTCAGGCTCCCCAAGCACATTGACGCGCAGCCGCCTCTTGGCCATTTCTTCAAGCAAAGTTGTCAGTTGCAATTCAGCAACGCGGGCGCCGACGCAGCGGTGGATGCCATAGCCAAAGGCCAGATGCCGCCGTGCATTTTCACGGTCAACCTTGATCGTATCGGCGTCTTCAAACACGGTTTCATCGCGGTTGGCAGAGATGTACCAGAGCACAACCTTGTCGCCCTTTTTCATCTTATGTCCGTCAATCTCGGTATCTTCTTCCACCGTCCGGCGCATATGGGCAAGCGGCGTTTGCCAGCGGATCAGTTCGCTGACAGCGTTAGGAATCAAGGACGGATCAGCCTCCAACTGGGCGCGTGCCTCAGGAAAGCTATGCAAGCCATAGGCAAATCCGGTCATGGAATTGCGGGTCGTGTCATTTCCGCCGACGATCAGCAGGACGAGATTGCCGATAAACTCTTCCTGGCTCATTTCATTCATCGCATCGGATTGTAGCATGATCGAGATCAAGTCTTTGCCTGGGTTCTGCGCCTTTTCCTGCCAAAGCTGGCCGAATGCTGCCCCCATTTCAAACATGGCTGCGTTGCGAATTGCAAGGCCGCCGGGCCGCCGGATCAGTTCGACATCGCCGCCAAGATCAGACCATTCGGTCAGCTTGTGCCGTTCCTCCCATGGGAAATCAAACAGCCGTGCAAGCATGCCGGTGGTCAGTTCGATTGACAGTTTTTCGACCCAATCAAACGGTTCGCCAATCGGCAAGGAATCGAGCACTTCGGCGGTGCGTTGCTGCACCTCGGCCTTCATCGCCGCCACTTCGGACGGACCAAAGGCGGGCGCAACAGTGCGCCGCTGCCCGGTATGGCGCGGCGGATCCATCGCGATAAACATCGGCAGCCGGATTTCACCTTCCAGCAGTTCATTGGCGTCAAAGGCAATCGAAATGCCGCCATATTCCCACGAGGATGAAAATATCTTGGGCAGCGCCTCAATATGCACAATCGGTTTGTAAGTGGAAACCGACCAATAAGCGCCAAAGCGCGAGTCCGCGACATAATGGATCGGTGCTTCGGCACGCAGCTTGCGGAACGGTTCGTGCCACGTGTCGGTCACATATAGTTCAGCGCGCGAAACATCGAATGGATCGGGCTCGGTCGAACTGGCTGCTATCTGCGTCATGTCATTCATGCTGAATCCTCCCAAATCAATATAGGGTGAATACCCTATTTTGGTTCGGGGGCAAGATGAAACCGTAATTGCAGCTGTTCTTCCTTTCCAGTGCGATCACCAGCAGCCATTGTTCCCACTCGCACTTGCCACTGCTTGGCCATGACCGCTAAGACACCATCGCGAAAAGGAGGATCAATCAATGTCTATCGACTATATTATGATCGGATCGAATGATCTGGCGCGTTCCCGGGTCTTTTACGATGCGGTGATGCCGCATATCGGCGGCGTTCTGACCCATGATTATGGCGACATTACTTTCGGTTATACGACCGCAGGCGGAACGAGCATCTGGATTGCGCGGCCCTATGACCAGCAAGCGGCCATTCCCGGCAATGGTTCGATGCCCGGATTTGGATGCGCCTCGCATGAAGCGGTTGCAGCGGCGCATGCTGCTGCCCTTGCCAATGGCGGCAGCAACGAAGGCGATCCCGGTCCGCGCCCGATTTATGGACCCGATTTCTACGGCGCATATGTGCGCGACCCCGATGGCAACAAGATGAGCTTTGTTCTTGCCGGAACGTTGGCGCAAGAGGGTAGCGTATGACTGTCACCGTTTATGGCATCCCCAATTGCGACACCGTCAAAAAGGCGCGGGTCTGGATGGATACGCATGGTATCGCTTACACCTTCCACGACTATAAAAAAGCCGGAGCCGATGCGGGCAAGCTTTCCGATTGGTGTGACGCCGCTGGCTGGGAAACTGTGCTGAACCGCGCCGGTACGACGTTTAGGAAACTCCCCGATGCCGATAAAGCTGACCTTACCCAAACCAAGGCAATTGCGTTGATGTTGGCGCAGCCGTCGATGATTAAGCGCCCCGTGGTTGAACATCGCGGCGGATTGCTGGTCGGATTCAAGCCAGAGATATGGGCCGCTACGTTCGCCAAATGAACCCGGTTGCGCGCCTGATCGCTGACCATATTGCGGCGTGGCGGACCGGCGGTGAGCCTTTGATCGTGGGCATATGCGGCACGCAGGCTTCGGGCAAGTCAACCGCTGCGGCGCAAGTGGCGGCTCATTTTGAAGCGCAAGGATTGCATGTTGCGGTCTTGTCGCTTGATGATTTGTATATTGGCCGCGCGGCGAGGAGTGAACTCGCCGCGTCGGTCCACCCTCTGTTCGTGACGCGCGGTCCGGCGGGAACGCACGACGTTGCGCTTGGGCTTGAGGTGTTTGCCAAGCTTAAACGCGGCGATCCTGTGCGTTTGCCCCGCTTTGCCAAAGAGCTTGATGAGCCATTGCCGCAATCTGCGTGGCCGCTGATTGGCGGGCGCTGCGACGTAATCCTGTTTGAAGGTTGGTGCGTCGGCGCGCGCCCCCAAGATGACGTTGGTCTTGTTGAACCGGTAAATTCACTGGAACGTGATGAAGACCCGCACGGCATTTGGCGGCGTGCCATCAACGCCCATCTCGGCGGGCCGACCCAAAGGCTGTTCGGTGTCATCAACAGGCTGATTTATTTGCGCCCGCCCTCGTTCGATATCGTCTATCAATGGCGGTGCCAGCAAGAACATGAAATGATCGCCAAGGCCGGAGCCAATCGCCCGCCCGCCGCAATGAACGATGAACAAATCGCGCGGTTCATCGCGCATTATGAACGGATGACTTGCCATATTGCCGGTGAAATGCCAGCACGCGCCGATCTGTTGATTTCACTCGGTGAACAGCGCCAAATATTATCATCTTCAGCAAAGGAAAAATGATGACACGCACCCTGATCTCCTCTGGTTCACCGTTTGAAAAAGCGGTTGGTTATAGCCGCGCCGTTGTGCAGGGTGACTGGTGTTTTGTTGCCGGAACAACAGGCTATGATCCCGTCACGCGCATTATGCCCGATGATGTGTGCGATCAGGTTCGCAATGCGCTGTCCGTTATCGATACGGCCTTGGCACAGGGCGGATTTGCGCTCACCGACGTGGTGCGGGCGACATACTATATTACCGACATGGCGTATTGGGACATGATCGGCCCGGTGCTGGGTGAGCGGTTTGGCGATATCCGGCCCGCCGCCAGCTGCATTGTCTGCGGCCTGGTAAAGCCGGAGATGAAGTTTGAGGTGGAAGTCACCGCACTGCGGAAAACCTGATCCGTCATGCAATTGTCATGTCAGCTGGCCAAGCGTAGAACATGATCCGGAGCTTCATTGCCCTTTGCCTCTCGCTGTTTGTTTCCAGTTGCTCTTTGCCGGATACCGTAAATATGCCCGCACTTAATGCCCGCCCGATCATCATTGCCCATCGCGGCCTTTCGGGTGAATGGCCCGAACACACGATTGCTGGCTATCAGGCGGCGATTGATGCAGGCGCGGATTATATCGAACCCGATCTGGTATTGACCAAAGACAATGTGCTGGTCGCGCGCCACGAAAACGAAATTTCGGAAACCACCGATGTTGCCAATCATCCCGAATTTGCCGCGCGCAAAACGTCCAAAACCATAGACGGCGAGAAAAAAGCGGGCTGGTTTACAGAGGATTTCACGCTTGCTGAATTGAAAACTTTGCGCGCAAAAGAACGCCTGCCTTTGCTGCGCAGTAAGGCGCGTGACGGCCAATTTGAAGTGCCAACCTTTCAAGAAATTCTGGAGCTGTTGGCCAAGGTCAATAAGGGCCGCGCGGTTGCCGTTGGTGTGTATCCAGAGACCAAACATCCCAGCTATTTTGCGTCGATCAACTTGCCGCATGACGCGCCGCTGTTGGCGATGCTCGACCGGTTCGGCTATGATAAATCCAGCAGCGCGGTGTTCATCCAAAGCTTTGAAGTTGATAATCTGAAAGCGTTGCGCGCCAAAACCAAAGTTGCCCTGATCCAGTTGATCGATGCGGGCGGCGGCCCTGCCGACCGACCAGATTTGACCTATGCTGACATGGCGACGCCCGCCGGGTTGAAAGCGATATCGGCCTATGCCGACGGCGTTGGGCCAAACAAGTCGATGATCATTCCGCGCAACGCATTGGGCGTTTTGGGGCAGCCGACATCATTTGTGTCCGATGCCCATGCCGTGGGGTTGAAAGTGCATCCATGGACATTCCGGCGCGAGAATTACTTTCTGCCGGTCAATTATAAATCGGGGCTCAAGCCAGCGGCTGCAGGAGACTTGGACGGCGAAATCAAGGCGTATCTTGCGGCGGGCATTGACGGTATTTTCACCGACAATACGCCCGAGGCCAAGGCCGCCTTAACCAAAAAGCCATAGAGTCAACAATCACGCCCGCGATCAGGCGCACCCGTTGACCATCATTCGGCCCAGTGAAACACGTCTTCCAATGGCTTTCCGAAAACACGGGCAATGCGGAATGCGACCTCAAGGCTTGGGGAATATTTGCCCTGTTCGATGGCCGCGATGGTTTGCCGGGTGACACCGACTTTATCGCCGAGGTCTCCCTGCGTCATTTCGCCCGATAGGAAGCGCAATGTCTTGATCTCATTATCAAAAGGGAGGCGCGGCATCGCTCAATGCCCCCTTCGGTAGTGATAGAGTTGCGCGCCGACACGGATCAGTTCCGCCGACACCAATGTTGCCATCAAGATATTGACCGACCAGCCATAGCTTAGCCCATTGATCAGCGCGAATATATTAGCCCAAATGCCCAGAACCAGAGGATAGTAAGCGGCTTGAGTGCCTTTCATGTGGATGATCTTTTCGCGTTCATCCTCTTTCAAATGCGCCTCTTTGGGCGTGCGAATTGCAAACCAGGCGGTCCCTGCAATCATTGGCACCAGAAAAATGATCGTCGTCGGAATCAACATCCAGACGGACGTCAGCATCCCCATCTTTGTATTGGCGATGTCCCAAGGGTAATTGAGAAAATACCAACCGAAACCAAGGATCAGCCCAACTAGAGCCACCCAGTGAATTTTTTCGCGGAACGACATGTGCAAGCTCCTATGTTAATAGTTATAGACGTAATGTTATATATTGTTAACAATAAGTCAATAATAAATAACACCGCGCCGCTTCTTGCTTTTGCGCCGGCGGTTTAGCCGCTAGAGACGCAGCCTATGTCTACGACTTCAAAAACGCTCACATTCGACAAATCCACCAGCCGTGCGAATCCGACGCCAACGCCAATGAAGCGGCTGACCGTGCCGCGTATCCGGCAGCGCAAGGGGGCGGAGCCGCTGGTGATGCTGACCGCGTACACCGTGCGGATGGCGCAATTGCTCGATCCGCATTGCGATATGTTGCTGGTTGGCGATTCGCTCGGCCAAGTCATCTATGGATTGCCGCATACTGTGGCCGTCACCATGGAATTAATGGCGGCGCATGGCGCTGCTGTGGTTCGCGGCAGCTATCATGCGGCAGTTATCGTCGACATGCCGTTCGGCAGTTACGAAGCATCGCCCGAACAGGCGTTCACCAATGCCTCGCGCCTGTTGAAAGAAACCGGCGCCGCGGGGGTAAAGGTTGAAGGCGGCAAGGTGTTGGCACCAACGGTCGAATTTCTAACCTCACGCGGCATTCCGGTGATGGCCCATGTCGGATTAACCCCGCAAGCGGTCAACATGCTGGGCGGATACGGCGTGCGCGGGAAAAGCGACGAAGAGGCAAAGTCGATCATCGAAGACGCGGTCGCGATGGACAAGGCAGGGGCATTTGCCATGGTCATCGAAGGTGTATTGGAACCCATCGCCATCGAAATTACCGAACTGGTATCTTGCCCGACCATCGGCATCGGCGCATCGGCGCGGTGCGACGGGCAAGTGTTGGTTACCGAAGATATGCTAGGGCTGTTTGAGCGCATACCAAAATTCGTCAAGCGTTTTGGCAACATGTCGGTGTTGGTCGAAGCCGCAGTGGTCGAATATGCACAAGACGTTCGTTCGCGCGCATTTCCGGGACCAGAACAAATTTATACCACCGGGCAATAGTACCAACCATTGCTGAATACTGATAGTTTCTCTGACATTAATAGTGCGCTGGGATACAGGGCTGGTATCCAAGCGCCAGTGCGGCTAAGGACGGCGCTAATGTTGAATTCAGTTGAATATAGGAGGCCGTTTTGGCTTTGACACCATCTGCACCGCCAGCCGATAAACGCGCTGGCAGCGACGAGGCTTTTTTGCGTGAGGTCGACGATGCCGTCCGCGCCAGCGACCTGCAATCGTTTTGGAAACGCTTTGGCCGGTGGTTGCTGCTCGCGCTGGTTCTGGCGCTCGCTGCCTTTGGCGGCTGGATCATTTATCAGAATCAACAGCGTGAAATCCGCGAAAAACAGAGCGAGACCTTTATCGATGCAATGGACAAGTTGCAGGCAGGAAACGATAAACAGGCGCGCGCCGCGCTGGCGAAGCTGACCAATGCCGAACAACCCGGTTACCGCGCTATGGCGCAAATCGTCAGCGCCAACCTTGAGGCGGAAACCGGCGATCCCAAAGCGGCCATCGCGGCCTATGCAAAGATTTCGGCGGATACCGGCCTGCCGCAGCCGTTTCGCGACATGGCGTTGATCCGGCAGACGATGGCGGAATTTGATGCGCTTGCGCCCCAGCAGATTATTGACCGATTGAAACCGCTGGCTGTCCCCGGCAATCCGTGGTTCGGCAGCGCGGGCGAAATGACGGCAATCGCTTATATGAAACTGGGCAAAGACAATGTGGCTGGCCCCATTTTTGCCCAAATTGCCAAGCAAAAAGACCTGCCGCAAAGTTTGCGCGGACGGGCAGTGCAAATGGCGGGCGCACTCGGCATCGACGCCGTTCAGCTTGATGAAAACAAAAACAAGGCATCTGGCGTAGAAGACGCAGCAGCGAAAGGCGAAACCAAGTGAAGCGCACCTCTAAATTCCTGATTTTAATTTCGGCGGTTTCATTGCTGGGCGGATGCGCGGCCATCAAAGGAATTACCGGCGGTAAAGCCGACAAGGCAACGCCCACTGTCGGCAAGCGCATAGATATTCTGGGCACCGAAGCAGACAGCAAAGCCGATGAAAATCTGGCCAATATTTCGGTCATCCTGCCGCCCGCACTCAGCAATGCGGATTGGCCGCAGCCCGGCGGCAACGCATCTAAGGCAATCGGTCATGTTGAACTGGGCCAAGGTTTGGCCCGCGTCTGGTCCGCATCGATTATGGGCGCATCCAACCGCGCCCGGCTGGGCGCATCGCCGGTGGTAAGTGGCGGAAAGCTGTATGCCGTGGACACCGATGGCCAGGTTGTGGCATTTGATGCCAACAGCGGCGCAAAGCTATGGCGCAGCGCGATGGAGATCAAGAAAGACGGCCGCCCATCCGCATTTGGCGGCGGCGCTAGTGTCGACGGTGACATGGTCTATGCCACCAATGGCGTTGGCGACGTGTCGGCGTTGAACGCCAGCACCGGCGCGATCCTGTGGCAAAAACGTCCGGCAGGGCCCTTGCGCGGTGCGCCAACTTTGTCGAACGGCAACGTCTATGTGATGTCGCAAGATAATCAGATTTATGCGTTGCGGGCCACCGACGGCAACACCGAATGGAATGATTCCGGTCCTGTTGGTGTTTCAGGTATCTTTGGCGTAGGCGCTCCGGCGGCGGCGCAAGGCACGGTTATAGCCGGATATTCGACCGGAGAGTTGGCGGCGTACCGGTATGAAAATGGGCGCAGCCTGTGGAATGATGCGTTGTCGCGTACCTCCATGTCGACATCGGTTTCGACCTTAACCGACATCGATGCCAATCCCGTCATCGACCGGGGCCGCGTTTATGCGCTTGGTCAAGGCGGACGAATGGCAGCTTATGAGCTCGTTACCGGACAGCGGATTTGGGAAATCAATATCGCCGGAATCTCGACACCTGTCGTCTCCGGCGAATGGGTTTTTGTGATGACGAGCGAAGCCAAAATGCTTTGCGTCCAGCGCGCCAGCGGTAAAATCCGCTGGATTTCGCAATTGCAACGCTACACCAAAGAAAAGAAAAAAACCGGCGCAATCACATGGCGCGGACCGGTGCTGGCGGGCGGCCGTTTGATCGTGGTTAGTTCAGAAGGCGAAGTTTGGTCGCTATCCACCGGTGAAGGCGCAGCAACGCAGGTGTTCAAAGCAAAGAGCGATGTCTCGGTCGGCCCGATTGTGGCAAACAATACGCTTTATCTGCTGGATGACAGCGGCAACATATCGGCATTCCGCTGATATTGAATTTTTGGCCTAACACGGCCGCATTTATTGAAGGAAGTTAGGCAATGTTGCCGACGGTAGCCATTATCGGTCGCCCCAATGTTGGCAAGTCGACATTGTTCAACCGCTTGGTTGGTAAAAAACTCGCGCTTGTGGATGATCGCCCCGGCGTCACCCGTGACCGCCGTGAAGGTGAAGGCCGATTGTTCGACCTTGAATTCACCGTGATCGACACCGCCGGATATGAGGATGAAGATCCTGATACCCTGCCCGGCCGCATGCGCCAGCAAACCGAGATGGCCGTGGCCGACGCGCAAGTTGCGTTGTTCCTGATCGATGGCCGCGAGGGGGTAAACCCGCTGGATGAAGAGATCGCCCGGTGGCTGCGCGGCAGCGCCACTCCGGTGGTGCTGGTGGTCAACAAAGCAGAGGGTAAGCAGGCCGACAACGGCATTCTGGAAAGCTATGCGCTCGGCTTTGGCGATCCGATCGCAATCAGCGGCGAACACGGCGAAGGAATGGCCGATCTGTTCCAGTCGTTATTGCCCCATATTGATGGCGGCAAGTTCGAAGTACCCGACAATGATGCGCCCGATGCGATATTGAAACTGGCCATCGTTGGCCGCCCGAACGCGGGCAAGTCCACCTTGATCAACCGGTTGCTTGGCCAAAATCGCCTGATAACTGGACCAGAGGCCGGAATTACCCGCGACAGTATCGCGGTGGACTGGATTTGGACCGATCCCAATCCCAAAACCCCGGATCCCGATGAAGAGGGCAATGTTGCCGAACCATTCGTGGAACGCCGCGTCCGGCTGATCGATACTGCCGGTATGCGAAAGCGCGCCAAGGTTCAGGATAAGCTGGAAAAGCTGTCGGTCGCCGATGCGCGTCATGCGATTGATTTTGCCGAGGTTGTGGTGTTGTTGCTCGATGCAACACTCGGCCTTGAACTACAGGATCTGAAGATTGCCGATCATTGTATTCAAGAAGGCCGCGCTTTAATCATCGCCATCAACAAATGGGATGTCGCGGAAAACGGCAGCAGCCTGTTTCAGGGCATTCGCGCCGCATTGGAAGACGGCCTGTCGCAGTTGAAGGGTGTACCGTTGATCCCGGTATCCGCAATCACTGGCAAGGGTCTGGACATCATGATCAGCGCCGCATTTGATGCCAGAGATGCCTGGACGCGCCGCGTTTCAACGGGCGTGCTCAACCGCTGGTTCGAGGCTGCTGTTGCCGCCAATCCGCCGCCAGCGCCCGGCGGTAAGCGGATAAAGCTGCGGTATATGACACAAGCAAACAACCGCCCGCCATCTTTTGTCATTTTCGGGTCCAGAGTGGATCAATTGCCGGACAGCTACAAACGCTATTTATTGAACGGAATTCGGCGGGATTTGGATTTTGGCGCGGTCCCGGTCCGGATAAATCTGCGGTCACGCACCAATCCATTTGCCAAGGATTAAGGCTCTTTTTACCACTTGGGGGTAAACATCTGCTTGGATGTGGGGCTTTCTCATATTTAAGGAGCGCAATATGCTTTCGACACCCCCGGCGGAAGATATGATCAATTGGACCGCGTTCACCGAAACGCAAAACCTGTTGGGTGCCGGATTCGTGCGCGTACTGGGATATTTTCGCGAAGACGGCATGAAATCGGTCGCTGCCATTGAAAACGCCTTTCGTGATCTCGACTCCGCCAAAATCGTAATGCCTGCCCATACGCTCAAAGGCGAATCTTGGCAGTTCGGCGCCGAAAAGCTGGGCGAATTGGCCGAGGAAATTGAATTGGCCGCACGGCATTTCGTCGAAATACGGCAAGATCCATCGGAATTGGTTCGGCAAGTTGCTGGATTGCGGCTTTTGTTTGAACAAACTCTAGCGGCATTGGACGCGGAAGTTAGCCCATTGATCGGTCGCCGAACGCAAACGCAGCCCAACCGCTTTGGACTGCGCGCGAGCGGCTAAAACGCGGTCTCATTTGACTAAAACAAAACCGTTCGTGCTGAGCTTGTCGAAGTACAGGTTGCTTGTCTCATCCTTCGCCCATCGCCGAGCTCAGGGCCTCAAAACGAACAGAGAGAGAGTTCTGCTGCAGGGTGACGGCTACCTGCGCTAAAACGCCTTTCGCATTGGTTGTAATTGCCGTCTGGCAAGCGAGCGCCACAGCCATTCGAGCGGACCATAACGATAACGCCGCAGCCACGGCTTTGACCAAAGCAGCATGAGTGCGCATGCGCCAACCACAAACAACATCAACGCGGCGCGGTTAACGAAGCCATATAGGCCGAAACCATAGCCATAGAAGATCGTCGTCATCAATATGCTGGTCCCCAGATAATTGGTGAAAGCCGCCTGCCCGGCCGCCGCGACGCGCTGCAAAAATGCGCTGCCCGCCAATCGCTGGATCAACAGAATCAGCATCGCCGCATAGCCAATTGTCAGCATAATGCGCGGTAATAATCCCCACGCCAACAACGCCGCCATTGCCGTCATCATGTCGTAATCGGCGGCGACGACCCACGCCCCCAATGCCGCGTTGATAATCAGTCCGGGCAGCACCAATTTTTTGGCCCAACGATGATAGTCTGCCCGGTTCCATGTGCCGGTGATAAAACCATTTTTCTTGCATGCCATACCGATCATCATCAACGGCAATGTCTCGGTTCCAGACTGGAACACCATGGCAATCGGAATGAAAAACTCTTTGAACCGTCCGGCGGCGATGCCCGCATAGCTGCCGCGCATCTGGGCAAGTACAGCGGTTGAATCGGTATCAAAATCGGAACCTGCAAATATCTCGTTCGCTATTTTGACGATATTTGGATCAGCGCCGGGCTGTGCGGCAAGAAATTGCAACAGCTGAAGTCCGCCGAATTGCAAGCCCCAGATCACGAAACCAGCGGTGTAGATGATCAGCGCCCACTTGATCAGCCGCCGGGCGTCCCAATCGCGAAACAGATATGCGAGACTGCCGATGGCGGCATAAAGGAACAATATGTCGCCGTACCAGATCAGGAAATAATGGACCAAGCCGAAGATTGCGAGCCAAACCATCCGCGCATAATGCACCTGTTTGGGGTCTTCGCCTTTGATCTCAGCACGCTCGATAATCAGCAACATGCTCGCGCCGAATAGCAGTGAAAACAGCCCGCGCATTTTGCCGTCAATCAGCACAAAAGAAATGAACCAGGTTATGCGGTCTGCGGCGCTATCCCCGCCGCCCGCAGCCGGAGTGATAGCGGCCCAATCGGGTAAGGCAAAGGCGATGATGTTCATCGCCAAAATGCCCATGACCGCAAATCCGCGCAGCGCGTCGAGGGTGATAAACCGGTCTTGCTGATTCAAAGCCAATGTCACACGCCCCTCCACTGTATTACACGAATGCTACAGCCAGCTCGCAATCTGGTCCAATGGTTTTTTGATGGCCGCGTGGACCGGAACCGTGGCATCACCGGCGGGTTTGCCCACCACCAATATCATCATCGGTTTTTCTTGCGATGGACGTCCGCATATCCGGTTTAGAAACTTCATCGGATTGGGCGTGTGGGTCAACGTCGCAAGGCCCGCATCGTGCAGAACGCTGATCAACATTCCCGCCGCTATGCCGACGCTTTCGGTGACATAATAATTCTGTTTGGTGTCGCCCGGGTTCATCCCGCCCTTGCGCTGGCCGAATATCACGATCAGAAAAGGCGCGGTTTCCAAATAGGGCTTTTGTGCATCGGTTCCCAAAGGTGCCAGCGCCGCAAGCCACTCCGCATTGGCCTTTGTTTGATAGAATAGCCGCTCTTCCTCCTCAGCTGCCTCACGCAACGCTCTTTTCTTTTCGGCACTTTCAATCACGGCAAAGTGCCACGGTTGGTGGTTGGCGCCGCTTGGCGCGCTGCCGGCGGCAAGCAACGCATATTCAATCACTGCTCGCGGAATGGCTGCATCAGAAAAATGGCGGCAGGTCCGGCGCGCCGCCAAATGTTGATAGCTTGCCTGTGCACGCGCGATGCGTTCGGCATCGGAATATTCGGGCAGCGCGGTATACGGAATGGTTTGATGAGGTTGCATGCGGCCATTCTTAAGCGTTGTCCGCCACTGGCGAAAGTGTGAAAAATCGTCTGCTATTAACACTCTTGTAGGTAATGGCAACTAATGCTATGTGGACATCAACCGCAGTATATCATTCCCGTTGGACGAAACAGATATGACCGAGACAATGCTAATCCATCCAGAACGCAAACGGTCCAACATCCGGCCATTGAAGGCGCTGCATCATTTCCGCAATCTGATCGCCGATAAGGAAGATACCGAACAGGTGTTTCATATCACCAATAACCTGCGCGGTGGCCGGTACATCAAGGATGCGATCAAATTCTTGCAAAGCGAAACGGGAATGGACCTGCACCAACGCGGCGAGTTTTTGCCCGATATACTGGACGATCATGCCGCATTGTGGGCGATGCCCGCCGGGTCGCTGGGCCGCGCCTATGTCGAGTTTATGGAACGCGAAGGATTGACCGCCAATGGATTGGTCGACGAAAGCAAGAAGTTTGCGAACAAGGTAAAACATTTCGGTGACCAGATCGAATGGTTCAACAACCGCCTGCGCGACACCCATGACATGAACCACATTCTAACCGGCTATGGCCGCGATCCGCTTGGCGAACAATGCGTGTTGGCATTCAGCTATTCGCAGAATTTCAGCCTTGGCTTTTATTTCATCGCTTATGCTGGCGGTTGGGAAGTTAAGAAACATGCCCCGTCCGGCGCGCCAATTTTCGGTGCCATAAGGGAAGCGCAAAGGAACGGCGCAAAGGCGAAAGTTATCGGCCATCAGGATATCGTCGCGTTGCTGCCGCTGCCATTGGAAGAGGTACGGGCGATGCTAAACATTGCGCCGCCAACCAAATATGACGCGGCGCATGCGGTATATGACCGCGCCGGTATTAACCCGCATGATGGATTGCAACTGGCGGCTTGATGCCGGTCTTCAAGGGGCGTTATACCTTGATGACATTTACTTGCATCATTTTATCACCATAGCCCTGAGCCTGTCGAAGGGCGCTTGTCTGCTAAACACCGTTGACCTTCGGTCGCCTTCGGCTAGACAGGCTCAGGGCTACGGTTCTAGATAATGTTATCATGCTCTATTATCAGGCCGGACTATATCGCGTCTGCAGCGCATATCTTTACGTCAACCAAGCGTGGCCAGAAGAATGACTTCGCCATTGGTTTTTCGGCGAGGTCAGTTGGGACTTTGGATGCCTTTTTCGGCCAGCGGACCCATGTTCATGGTTTCTCTGATGCCAAACCGATTGCGGCCAGCCGCAGCAGTTCTGGTAGGGCATTGCGCATCGCAGCGATAAGACGCGCGTTCTCAATTTCTTTGCCGTCGCTCGGATTGATATAAGATGGTTGCTGAATTTGAGTTGCCACGACAAATTCTGACATCAGACTCCTGTGCTTATCAGGAAGATTCGCCCTCACCCCAATAGCAGTCATAAAGTGCTCGTCGTCGAAACGGTCCTGAACCCAAGGCGCGGAGGTCGCCTCTGCGTCCAGCACAGCAAGTGCGTTCAAGTCGATTTGAGTGAGCATAACAATACCATGTCGAATGAGTTGGGCACTTTATAACCATTCAGCCTTTACTTGTCTAAGGGCTAATCCATAAGTGCATTATCCCCGCACAAGCACAACTGAGAAATTTTTTGCTATGTTTCCATCCAGTCCTTGAAGAAGCTTTCGTTGGCGGCGCGCAGGTCGGTTAAAGAAACGCGGCTATGTTCCTCTTCTTGACCTAACGGCTTAAACACAATCGCTTCCCCGCCGGTCATTCCGATCCATTCTGCGGACAAACCTCGAAGTGTTCCTTGAAGCGTGACTGCATCATAGTCGTTGCAACTGACTAAGTATAAACCCTGATCTTCAGCAAACATATCTGCGGCGTTTAATGGCAGCCACAATTCAGCACCGATGTCACCAGCCAATGCCATTTCAGTCAGTGCGACAAGTATCCCGCCGTCTGAAACGTCATGCACGGCTGTTACCGTTCCGTCAGCGATCAATTCCCTTATGAAATCTGCGCTTCGGAGTTCTGCTTCAAGATCGACGGTAGGTGCATCCCCGTCCTGCCGCCCAAGAATTTCGCGCAGGTAAAGAGATTGGCCGAGATGTCCTCGCCCATTGCCAATGAGAATGATGTCTTCCCCCTGCGCCTTAAACGCAATCGTTGCCATCTTGCTGACGTCTTCGAGCACGCCGACGCCGCCAATAGCGGGTGTGGGCAAGATCGCGCTGCCGCCGCCGGTGGCTTTGCTTTCATTGTACAGCGACACATTGCCCGAAACGATCGGATAATCCAGCGCGCGGCAGGCGTCGGCCATGCCTTCCAAACATCCGACAAACTGCGCCATAATCTCTGGCCGCTGCGGGTTGGCGAAGTTCAGGCAGTTGGTGATCGCCAGCGGCTTTGCTCCGACAGCGCAAATGTTGCGATAGGTTTCAGCCACGGCTTGCTTGCCGCCTTCATACGGGTCGGCGTAACAATATCTTGGCGTGCAGTCGGTGCTCATCGCCAGTGCGCGATTGGTGCCGTGGATGCGGACGACGGCGGCATCTCCGCCCGATAGCTGAGCGGTATCGCCGCCGACTTGGCTGTCATATTGCTGCCAAATCCATGCGCGGCTGGCAAGATCAGGACACGCCATCAGCTTGAGCAAATCCGCGCCAATGTCGGTGCTTTCCGGTATATCGCCCAGCGGCTGGACATTCGCCCATTTGGCATATTCTTCTTTGGTGGCGCGCGGGCGGTCATATTTCGGTGCGTCTTCGGCCAATGGCCCCAGCGGAATATCGCAGACCACCTCGCCGTTCCATTCCAGGATCATGTGGCCGGTATCCGTCACTTCGCCGATCACCGCAAAATCTAGTTCCCACTTATGGAATATTGCCTCAGCCTCGGCCTCGCGGCCCGGCTTCAGCACCATCAGCATGCGTTCCTGCGATTCCGACAGCATCATCTCATACGGCGTCATGCCCTCTTCGCGGCACGGCACGGCGTTCATGTTCAGCCGGATACCAACCTTGCCATTGGTCGCCATTTCGACGCTGCTGCTGGTCAGGCCAGCCGCGCCCATATCTTGAATAGCCACAATCGCGTCGGTTGCCATCAGCTCAAGGCACGCCTCGATCAGCAATTTTTCGGTGAACGGATCGCCAACCTGCACCGTCGGGCGTTTGGCCTCGGCATCCTCGGCGAAATCCGCCGATGCCATGGTCGCGCCGTGAATGCCGTCGCGACCGGTCTTGCTGCCGACATAGACGATGGAGTTGCCGACGCCCGATGCGGCGGAATAGAATATCTTGTCTTGATCGGCGATGCCAACGGTCATCGCGTTGACCAAGATATTGCCATCATACGCGGCATGAAAATTGACCTCGCCGCCCACCGTGGGCACGCCGACGCAGTTGCCGTATCCGCCAATGCCCGCGACCACGCCCTGCACCAGATGCTTCATCTTGGGATGATCGGGGCGGCCAAAACGCAGCGCATTGAGGTTCGCAACCGGCCGCGCGCCCATGGTGAACACATCGCGCAAGATCCCGCCCACACCCGTCGCCGCGCCCTGATAAGGTTCGATATAGCTTGGGTGATTGTGCGATTCCATTTTGAAAATCGCTGCCAGCTTGGTGCCGTTTGGCCCTTCACCAATGTCGATCACGCCCGCATTTTCGCCGGGGCCGCAAATTACTTGCGGGCCAGTGGTGGGTAGTTTTCCCAAATGGATGCGCGATGATTTATAGCTGCAATGTTCGGACCACATGACCGAGAATATGCCGAGTTCGACCATATTCGGTTCGCGCCCCATCGCGGCCAATATCCGCGCATATTCTTCTTCATTCAGGCCGTGTTCGGCGACGATCTGGGGGGTGATATTTGACATGATCGCCCCTTAGCGATCTATGGCCTGCGAGCCTAGCCCTTTCACGAAAATTTTGATTTGCGCGTTCGGTCCAATCGGAACGCCAACCCGATGAACAGCATAAACGCCGCAAGCGCCGACAATGGCAGGGATATATCCAGTGACGTGGGTTCAGGCATCAACCAATTGTACATTTGTACCATTAGCATAACGCCGCCCAGCCAGAATGCAGGGGCCAACGTTTTGCCGGTTACAGACCTTGTCTGCGACAAATAGAAACCCAGCGCCGCGCCCGTCATGCCCAGCTCCAATGGCATCTCGATCAGCGGATAGTTCCACAGCCCAAGGCCCAGTTTCGGCGGCGACCCTGCCCATGTCAGGTCCGGCGCATGGACCAGCAGATCCAAGAACCAATGCGAAACAACCACCGCGCCTGCAATCGACGCGGTGACCAGTGCGGTCCACTTGCGGCTTATGTGCGTCGTTGCATCGAATATCCGCGCGCGGTTTTTTCGCGGCCGCGACATCATGATGAGCCAAACGATTACTGTCGTGCCGCCGCCAAACGCCAAACTGCCCAGTAAGCTGTGGGTATAGGGCATCGAATAAAGGTCCAGCGCGTTCATCGCGATAATCCCCGGGGTGATTCGCATCTGTTCAACGCCGATGATGACAAATAGGAAGAACGCCAGATCAACCAACTGTGCGGCGATAAACAATGTGGCTAGCCGGGGCGCTTTTGGCAGCGTCGCGGCAATAAAGGCCGGAGCGTAGTGACCAATGAACATGGATAAGATTCCCTCTGCGTAATCGAAGGCAACCTAGACCTAAATCAGCAAAAAGAAAGGGGCCGGACAAGCCGACCCCCAACGTGACAAATTAAATGGTTAAATTATGAACCTTTGCAGGTCTGCGCGCCTTTTCCGGCAAGCTTCACATTGATTTGCTTGCCGCTGCCCGAAAGCGAGGTTTCGCCATCGGCGGACTTAAGCGGACCGGCTGGCGCGGCTTCTGCGGCTGGTGCTGCAGGTGCGGTGCCATCTACAGGGGCTACAGGCGCTTCAACCTTGGCTTGCGCGACCCGCGTTGCAGCCGACGTTTTGTCGCCGACGCGAATATCCGCGGCAACATTTGCGCCAAGGAAATCAACAAACAATATGGTGTTGTCGGCGCAGCGGTATGTGCCCGATGCAGTGATCGACGGCGGCAACTCAACCGGCGCAGCCGGTGTTGCAACAGCGGATGGATCACCTTCTGCCGGGGTTGCTGTGGTTTCGGATTTGTTGCATGCCGCTAACGCAAGCATCGCAACGGGGGCGAAGATCATGAGAGATTTTTTCATAGTGCTGCTATATGTGCCGCAAAGCGCATGAAAAGCAAAGTAAAATCAAGCGCGACTTTCTCGGTCCAGCGCCCAGTTTCAATATATAGCCGTTTAGTATACGGCGCGGTTCGACACGGCGCTGCCGCAAAAGCCATCAATTACGCAGACTGAAATACTTGACCAGCGCCGCTGGCCGCGCCATTGCTGATCATCATGACCCAGCCAGCCGACGACCCCGATCAAGCACTCAATTTCGAAGATGCTTTGAAAGCACTCGAAAACATCGTGCACAAACTTGAAAGCGGCGAAGCGCCGCTCGATGAATCGATTGCGCTGTATGAACGCGGGCACACATTGCGCAGCCTATGCCAACAGCGGCTGGATGCGGCAAAGTCGCGAATTGATGCTATCACACTTGGATCGGACGGTTCCGCTTCGGGTACAAAGCCATTTGACGCGGATTGATATTGTGCTGTTGACGCCGACCCGTTTGGATGCCGCAATAGACCAGATTTCTCTAGAGATTGACGCTGAATTTGGCGTATTGCTGACCGTTCCCGACGATCCCCGTGCGCCATTATTTCATGCGATGCGGCATGCGGCCATTGGCGGCGGCAAACGGCTGCGGCCATTGTTGTTGGTGGCGACGGCAGAATTGTTTCATGTTGGCCGCGACATCGCACTGCGCGTGGCCGCCGCGTTGGAAGCCATCCATGTCTATTCGCTGATCCATGACGATCTGCCCTGTATGGATGATGATGACATGCGGCGCGGCAAGCCGACGGTGCACAAAATATATGGTGACGCAGCGGCGGTCTTGGCGGGTGATTCGCTGCACGCTTTGGCGTTCGAAATATTGGCAAGCCCCGCCACCCATCCCGATCCTTTTGTCCGCAGCGAGTTGATTGCCTGCCTGGCATTGGCCAGCGGTCCCGACGGCATGGCAGGCGGACAGATGATGGACCTGGAGGCGGAAAAGGCCCAGTTCGATCTGCCGACAATAACGCGGCTGCAGGCGCTAAAGACCGGCGCGCTGATTGCCGCCAGCGTTGAAATGGGTGCGATCCTGGGGCATATTCCCGCCGAAGGGCGCACGCGGTTGCGCGCTTTTGCCCACGATATCGGCCTCGCTTTCCAGATTGCCGACGACATATTGGATGTCGAGGGCGATGAAGCATTGGCGGGCAAGGCGCTGCACAAAGATGCCGATGCCGGCAAGGCAACATTCCTGTCGCTCATGGGGCTGGAACGCGCCCGCGAACAGGCGGCGGCCTTGGTAGAACAAGCCATCGCGCATTTGAGCAGCTATGGCAAAGAGGCCGATCTGCTGCGCGATATCGCGCGCTATGTTTTGGAGAGGGATAGATAAATGACGCTGCGCATCGGGGTATATCCTGGTACATTTGATCCTATTACTTTGGGCCATATGGACATCATCCGGCGCGGCGCAAAGCTGGTGGATAAGCTGATCATTGGCGTCACCACCAATATCGCAAAATCACCGATGTTCAGCGATGATGAACGTATCGACATGGTCAAGCGCGAGGTTTCTGCGATAGGTGACAGCAATATCGAAGTGGTCGGGTTCAACTCGTTGCTGATGGATTTCGCCGACGCGCAGGGCGCTTCAATTGTTATCCGGGGTATCCGCGGCGTAACCGATTTTGAATATGAGTATCAGCTGACCGGGATGAACCGGCAATTGAACGACCGGGTCGAAACGGTGTTCCTGATGGCCGATGTTTCGTTGCAGCCAATTGCATCGCGCTTGGTTAAGGAAATCGCGCTATATGGCGGTGAGATTGGCAAGTTTGTGACCCCATCAGTGCGCGATGAAGTGGCCGCGCGGGTGGAAAAACTGGGCCGCAAGGGCGACTGATTATTCGTTGGAATTGTAACGCAAAAATTCGTCCCGAACCCGGATGTTGCGGTTGGCGAGTTGCACCTCGCGGACAAACAGCAACAGCGACGCGGCCATCAACGCCAGTGCCAATATGAATGTTGCGACAATCGCCCATGCCATTTGATACCCCGCCAGCCCCATTAGAAACAGCATGCCCACCATCGCACAAACTGCAATTGTCGACAGCACACTGAGCAATATCGATTTGCTAACCACGTCCATCCGCTGACCCACGATCCGCAATTCGTCGACCACCAGCTCGTGTTCTTTGCCCAACGTTTTGGCGTGCATCGCCTGCAATTCGCGCGACCGGTCAACGATGCGCGACAAACGGATCACGAATATATTCAGCAACGTTCCGATGGCCACCAGCAGGAACGCAGGCGTCAATGCCGTTTGCAATATCGCCGTGACGTTGGCCAGATTTTCGATGTTGGGCGTGGTCATGCCGGGGCTCCATATTGATCGGCCAATAGGCGCAGTTCGGTTTTCAAAAGCTTGCCAATGTGGCTGCGCGGCATTTCTTCGATCGGGTACAGCGCAGCCAGCCGCTGGGTCTTGCCGAGCAGCGCATTGGTGGCCGCCAACACCGCCGCCAGATCCAGCGCCGCGCCCAACTTGGCAGTAACAAAGCCAACGGGTGTTTCGCCCCATTTGTCCGAATCTACGCCGATCACAGCGGCTTCCTCAACGCCGGGATATTGCATCAGCACCGCCTCCAGATCGACCGGATAGATGTTGAACCCGCCCGATATGATCATATCCTTGGCGCGGCCGACAAGTTCGACAAAGCCGTCATCATCTACCCGGCCAATGTCGCCCATCCGTTGCCAGCGGCCGCCATCGGCGTCGTACCAGCTGGCCTCGTTGGTTTTTTCCGGCTGGTTCTGATATCCCGACATCATCGTTGCCGACCGGCCAACGAGTTCGCCGATGCTACCGGGCGGCAAACGGGTGCCTGCCTCGTCAATCGTGAAAACCTCGCTACCGTTCCACGGAACGCCGACCGTGTGCAGCTTGTCGGGATGTTCATGCGCGAATAGCAGGCACACCACACCGCCTTCGGTCATCGAGTAAATCTCGATCAATGCGCCGGGCCAACGTGCGACCACATCGGCCTTTAGCGCGGCAGAAAACGGCGCGCTGGTGCAGTATTTCATGCGGTATGACGACAGGTCATATTCGGCAAACTGCGGATGCTCCATGATCCGTTTATATTGCACCGGAACCAACATCGTATGCGTAACGCGGTGCCGTGCGGCACGTTCCAAATAACCCGCGACATCGAATTTCTGCATCAGATGCAAGGTCGATCCATAAGCCAGCGCCGGGATCGCCAGCCCCAATGTGGTGTTCGAATAAAACGGCGTCGCCACCATCGACACCGCATTGGCATCGCTATAGCCCGTCCGTTCGCCCACTGCCGCCTGTTTCCATCGCATGTTGCGGCTGTGGACGATGCCCTTTGGCGTGCCGGTGGTTCCCGACGAGTAAATGATATTGAACGGATCATCGGGACCGGCGCCGAAATCGGCGGGCACCGCGTCCTCTTTGGCCATCCAGCCGAACAGGTCCAGATGCTTTTCTGTAGGCGCATCAAGCATGATCGTCATCGCCGGAGCGAGTTCCAATCCAGCCAAATCCGCCAGCTTCGTCGCATCAATAAACAGATGCATCGCGCCTGAATCCGCCATCATCGCCTGCAATTGTCCCGGTGCGGCAGAAGTCGTCAATGGCGCGGCGCAGCCCCCCGCCCGAACCGCCGCCAGATACGCCAGTACATAGCGCACCGTGGTCGTGCCAAGGATCGCCACCGCCTGCCCCTTTTGCAAACCATCGGCCTGCAACTGCGCCGCCATCCGGTCGACATACGCCGATACCTGCCCCCATGTCAGCGTTTCCGCGCCGTCATCAAGGGCAATTTTATCCGGCTGAATCCGCCCCCATGCTGCGATCAGGTCGGGGTAAGAGCCGTATGGCTTTTCGAGTTCTTGCAGTGGATTTAGGGTCATCATTTATCCTGAATGTTATGACGATTTCATAAAAGGGTAAAAGGAAAAAGAGGAAGAAGGGTTTGGGTCATCAACATAAAAATGTGCGGCCAAATATTAGCGCACAATATCATAGCCGATAGTACATGGCCTAGTTTTGCAAATTTCGATCATTCATAATTCGTTTTACATTATCCTTAAACATCATCCCGCCAAAATTGATGAGTAACCGAAGGGGTTGATTTGACAATCTGACATATGTGAGTGCCTGCTTGAAATGAATGTTACTTAAACGCTCAACAGATTTAATTTCGACCAGCAAGTGCTGGTCGACAAAAAGATCCGCTCTAAATCCGTCATGAAAACTAATCCCGTCAATTACAATCGGGATTGGGTGTTGACGTTCAATGTGCAAGCCCTGCTTTTCAAGCCTGCTTGCCAGCACGGTTTCATAAACCGATTCTAATAATCCTGGCCCCACATCCTGATGTAAATGAAACGCCGTATTCACAACCGTTGACGCCAATTCCTCAACCAATTTTCCCACCAAATTGCCCCCTTATTCCTCTTTTTCCTTTTACCCTTTTATGAAACAAATATCCCCAGTTCTCAAATAATAGCAAGAGCCTGAATATAAACCAAAAAACCCTGTGGAAAACATGCGCTTTCGCTTGGGTTTTGGGCCCTTCTTCCCTATAGTCGCGGGCATGACTGATGAAACCGAAGAAGCAGGCTCCGGCGGAGATAGCGCCGCCAATCCCAACAAAAACGCATACGGCGCAGACAGCATCAAAGTCCTGAAGGGGCTGGACGCCGTTCGCAAACGTCCCGGCATGTATATCGGCGACACCGACGATGGCTCCGGCCTGCACCACATGGTGTTCGAAGTGTCAGATAACGCGATTGACGAGGCGCTGGCCGGGCACTGCGATCTGGTTCTGATCGAACTCAACCCCGACGGCAGCGTATCGGTCGAAGATAACGGCCGCGGCATTCCTGTGGATATGCACAAGGAAGAAGGCGTTTCGGCGGCGGAGGTTATTATGACCCAGCTGCACGCGGGCGGCAAATTTGAAAACACCTCGGACGATAACGCTTACAAGGTTTCAGGCGGCTTGCACGGCGTCGGTGTTTCGGTGGTCAACGCGCTGTCCGAATTTCTGGAACTGGAGATTTGGCGCGAAGGCAAGGCGCACTGGATGCGGTTTGAATATGGCGATGCGGTCAAGTCGCTGATCGTCACCGGCGATGCGCCGATGGTCGAAAAAGATGGGCAGATGGTCCATAAAAAAGGCACGCGGGTGACCTTCATGGCGTCGACCAATACGTTCAAAAACGTGCTCGAATTTGATTTTGAGAAACTCGAGCACCGTTACCGCGAGCTGGCGTTCCTGAACAGCGGCGTGCGGATATTGCTGCGCGACAATCGCCATGCGGATATCAAAGAAATCGACCTGTTTTACGAAGGCGGCATTGGCGCGTTTGTGAAATATCTGGACCGGAACAAGGCCGCATTGCTGCCCGAGCCGATCACCATTTCATCGCAGCGCGACGGCATCGGCATCGATGTCGCGCTCGAATGGAATGACAGTTATTACGAGAATACATTGTGCTTCACCAACAACATTCCGCAGCGCGATGGCGGCACGCACTTGGCTGCATTCCGCGCCGCATTGACCCGCACATTGAACAACTATGCCGACAAATCAGGCATGTTGAAAAAAGAGAAAGTCACGCTAACCGGCGATGATATGCGCGAAGGATTGACCGCGATTGTTTCGGTCAAACTGCCCGATCCCAAGTTCAGTTCGCAAACCAAGGACAAGCTGGTTTCTTCCGAAGTGCGCCAGCCGTTGGAAAGCCTGATGGCCGACCGGATGAGCGAATGGCTGGAGGAAAATCCTGCCAATGCGCGCATGGTAATCCAAAAGGTTATCGACGCCGCCGCCGCCCGTGAAGCGGCAAAGAAGGCGCGGGAATTGACCCGGCGTAAGGGCGTGATGGACATCGCATCTTTGCCCGGCAAACTCGCCGATTGTCAGGAACGCGACCCCGCGAAATCCGAATTGTTCTTGGTCGAAGGCGATTCCGCAGGCGGTTCCGCCAAACAAGGCCGTGACCGTCATTATCAGGCAATCCTGCCGCTCAAGGGTAAAATCCTCAACGTCGAACGCGCCCGTTTTGACCGGATGCTGTCGTCCAAAGAGGTTGGCACGTTGATTCAGGCGATGGGCACAGGCATTGGCCGCGAAGATTTCAACATCGAAAAATTGCGCTATCACAAGATCGTGATCATGACCGATGCGGATGTCGACGGCAGCCATATTCGCACATTGCTGCTGACATTTTTCTACCGCCAAATGCCGCAGATTATTGAACGCGGACATCTTTATATTGCCCAGCCGCCGCTGTACAAAGTGGCCCGGGGCCGCAGCGAATTATATGTCAAAGACGACAATGCGCTTGACAAATATCTGGTCGAAACCGGCCTGAACGGCGTCATTTTGGAAACCGCAAACGGCGCACGCAGCGGCAATGATTTGGCCGCGTTGGTCGAACATGCCCGCCGGATGCGCAGCTTGATGGCCTATGTTCCGCGCCGGTATGACAGCACGATTGTCGAGGCGATGGCGCTAACCGGTGCGCTTGATCCAGCCTTGCTACCCGCAGGCCGCGCCGATGCCGTTGCCAAAGCGGCGCAATGGATGCAGGCACAAGACAGTGAAGGCAGATGGTCAGGCCGCTTGTCCGAAGAAGGCGGTTATATGTTTGAACGGCTGTGGCGCGGCGTAATCGACCACCACATGATCGAGTCCGGTTTTCTATCCAGCGCCGAAGCACGCAAACTGCATAAGCTGGCGAGTGAGGAAACCGATAGCTATGCCGTTCCTGCGAAGCTGGTAAAGGGCGTCGCAGCGGCCGAAATAGAAGAAGCCGAAGAGGCAAGCGATGACGGCCTTGACGCACTTATCGCCGCCCCCGATGCACAGGCCGTCCGCGTCAAACCTTCCGCAGCCGGCAGCCTGATTACGCGGCCATCCGAATTGCTCGACGCAGTGCTCGCCGCCGGCCGTAAGGGCCTCGCGGTATCGCGGTACAAAGGTCTTGGCGAAATGAACGCCGAACAATTGTGGGAAACCACGCTCGACCCCAGCCACCGGTCACTGCTGCGCGTGGAGATTGAACAAGCCGATCTGGCCGACGACATCTTCACCAAGCTGATGGGCGAAGTAGTGGAACCACGCCGCGATTTCATCGTCGAAAACGCGCTAAACGTAGCGAATTTGGATGTTTAGAGCATGATGACATTAGATTGAGCCATCACCGTAGCCCTGAGCCTGTCGAAGGGCGCTTCACTGAGAGACGTACTTCGACAAGCTCAGCACTACGGTTTTGAATCATTCATTCAATCTAATGTCATCGTGCTCTAACCAATCGCCGCCCTCTGCCACGCTGGCAAGTCTAACTCGGCCATATCCTCCACCCGCCGCAATTCGACTGACAGTCCGAGTTCAGGGTAAGCCATGCGTTGCCGTTTTGGGTCGGCGTCGGCCAGTGGCACGACCACCATCCGGCGGTTGACCTTTTGCCGCCAGTTCATGCGGGCGGTGTTTTCTTGGCCGACATAGCAGCCTTTATCGAACGACACGCCGTTCAGCTCGGTGGCGTTCGCCTCCAACCATAATGTCTGGTCACTGCCCAATTCGGCGACGCCTTCGGTGATGCCGAGGGAAAGGCGGTGAGCGCGGTATGCGGCGCTGGCGTCTTCATCATCGGCGGCGATATGCGCAATCCAGCGATGGCCGAGTTCGGGCAGGCGTGGGTCTAAATTGGTTCCATCTTGCGCCGATGCAGCCCAACAAACCCCCAGCGCCGCATCCACCACAATCGCAATCTTGCGCCGCAGCCGGTATATGGACAACCGCCTAACCAATGCTTCGGTTTGCACCGCCTCGCAATCGATCAAGACATCATCACCATCCGCCCACAGGAAAAAGTCGAACAGCGCCTTGCCCTGCGGACTCAGCAATCCCGCCCATGAAGGCAATTGCGCTTTGGTGTCTTGTGTCACCAAACCCTGCAGAAAATCGCGCACGTCATCGCTCCCTTCAGTTGCGGTCAGGCGAATTACGGAGCGATCGAATAATCGAGGATTGGACATATCCCTTAGGTAGGGTGAAAAATGCCAAGCGCAAGTTGACTTTTTGCGCCTCCCCAGCGAAGGCTGGGGTCCATCACGCTTATTGGTATAAACTGATAGGCGACATCGGTTCCAGCCTGTGCTGGAGCGACGGAAGAATTTGATATGACAGACAGCATCACCATCCGCACGCCCGATGACTGGCACGTCCATTTGCGCGACGGCGATATCATGCGCGGCGTCGTTCCGTTTACCGCGCGGCAGTTTGCACGGGCGATCGTGATGCCCAATCTGTCACCGCCTGTTACCGATGTCGCCGCCACCGCCGCGTACCGCGACCGGATAATCGCGGCCATTCCGGCAGGTACCGATTTCACCCCGCTGATGACCGCGTATTTAACCGACGGCACCGACCCCGAAGAAATGGCACGCGGATTTGCCGCAGGCGTATTCACTGCGGCAAAGCTGTATCCGGCCAATGCCACCACCAATTCGGCGCACGGTGTTTCCGATGTTGCCGCGATCATGCCAGTGCTCGCCAGGATGCAGGATATCGGTATGCCGCTGTTGATCCACGGCGAGGTGACCGACCACGACATCGATATTTTTGACCGGGAGGCGGTGTTTATCGAACGGACGCTCGGCCCGTTGGCGCGCGACCTGCCCGGACTGAAAATCGTATTTGAACATATCACCACACGCCAAGCGGTCCAGTTTGTGATGGCTGGCGGCCCCAATATCGCCGCCACGATCACTCCGCAGCATTTGCATATCAACCGCAACGCCATGTTGGTCGGCGGCATTCGTCCGCATGCTTATTGCCTGCCTGTGGCCAAGCGCGAGGAACACCGGCTGGCGTTACGCAAAGCGGCAGTTTCGGGCTCGGCCAAATTCTTTCTGGGTACCGACAGCGCACCGCACGAAGTATCGGCGAAAGAGAGCGCCTGCGGTTGCGCCGGTATTTTCAATGCGCCGTTTGCGATTGAAAGCTATGCTGCGGTATTCGATGCCGAAGGCGCGCTCGATAAATTGGAGGCGTTTGCGTCGGAACATGGCCCCAATTTCTATGGCCTGCCGCTGAACGAAGGCACGATCACTTTGATCCGCAGCGCCCATTTGGTGCCGGAACAAGTCGATGCAAATGGCACGCCGATTGTGCCATTCCATGCCGGTGAACAGCTTGCTTGGCGATTGAAGGATTAGGTCCGAGGTTTTGTTGACGTTTAGATTAGAGCGGGATCACATCAGATTTAATCATTTATTCAAACCGTAGTGCTGAGCTTGTCGAAGTACGTCTCTCAGTGAAGCGCCCTTCGACAGGCTCAGGGCTACGGTGATAGATCAATCTAATGTCATCATGCATTAAACAATTCCTAACGCGCGGCAGGCGCAGTTTGCGGCGTCCGCATCCGGCCCAGCGCGTCGACGCTAAATACCGCGAGCGCAATCCAGATCAGAACGAAACTAGCCAGCCGCGCGCCGGATAGCGGTTCATTGTAGAGGAAAATCGCCAAGAGAAACTGCAACGTTGGCCCGATATATTGGACAAATCCCAGCGCGCTATAGCTCATTCGCCGCGCCGCAGTGGCAAACAGCAACAACGGCACGGCGGTAATCGCGCCGCTTGCTACCAACAATAACATCGTGGGTGTATCGCTGCCCCATCCAGACGCCGTGGTCGTTTGCGAATACCAATAGGCTGCGCCCAATGCCACCGGCATCAACAGCATCGTTTCAACCGCCAATCCCGGTATTGCCCCGACAGGAGCAAATTTGCGCACCACGCCATAAGCGCAGAAACTTGCCGAAACGCTCAGGCTGATCCATAACGTGCCGAGTGATCCCGCCGCCAACACCGCGACCGCGAGCGCCGCGATTGCCACTGCGATCCACTGCGTCCGGTTCAGCTGTTCTTTCAAAAACACGGTGCCGACAAGCACGTTGAGCAGCGGGTTTAGATAATAGCCAAGGCTGGCCGCCAGTATCAAATCGTTGTTAACCGCCCAAACGTAAACCAGCCAGTTGATCGATATCAATATCGCGCTCAGTATCATCCAGCGCAGCGTTTTAATTGCCGAAATCGCCGACCAGAACTCTGCCAGTTGCCGCCGAAACGCCATGATTAACAACAGCACCGGCACCGCCCAGATCACGCGGTGGGCAATGATCTCAATCGCCGGAACGCCTGCCAGCTGTTTAAAAAACAGCGGCATAAATCCCCACAGAAAATAGGCCCCAAACGCCGCAAGCAATGCGCCGCGGTCGAAATCCTTGGCCGGGGGAGTTACCGGATCGCTCAGATCAAGCCGCCGCCGATCCACAGCCGGAGCGCGCATAATATGGCGACCCCGATGCAGAAATTACGGCCGCTGTTTTTATCAGACGCCATGCCGAAAATTACGCCAACCGCTGCGATTGGAATGATGAGCCAGTTCGCCCAACCCAAAAACGGAATCAATGCGATCAGCGCCAGAATAAGGGCGATAACGCCAAGGACGAATGCGATAATATTTGCCATAGAGCGTTGATCGTCTTTTTTGGCTTTTGTGGCAAGACCCTGTTATGGGCGGGGCCAATATTTTCGGCAAATGACATTCAGCAGGAGCATGAACGATGAGCAACGGGCCTTTTTTGATGACCGAACGATTGATCCTGCGCCCGCCATCTGCGGATGACTTCGAAGCTTGGGCAGAATTTCACGCCAATGCAGAAACCATGCGATTTTTGGGCGGGGTTCAGGCGCGGGCCGAAGCATGGCGCGGCCTGTGTACGATGTCTGGCGCTTGGGCAATCAAAGGCTTTGCGATGTTTTCGCTACTGCGCCGTGACACCGGACAATGGATCGGCCGCGTTGGTCCATGGCAACCCGAAGGCTGGCCGGGCGCAGAAATCGGATGGGGGATTTCGCAGGAACATACCAGTCAGGGGTTTGCGCAGGAAGCCGCAATTGCCAGCATCGGTTACGCATTTGATGTTCTGCGCTGGGACAAGATCATCCATACCATTGATCCCGAAAACACGTCGTCAATCGCTCTGGCAAAACGGCTCGGCTCGGTCAATCAAGGGCCGACAAAATTACCGGTTCCTTATGACAATTTCCGCGTCGATGCCTATGGCCAAAGCCGCGATGAATGGAAGGCGCGGGATAAAAGTTAGAGCAGCGGACAACACCCCGCTCTAAACCGCAGTCGCCTCAATGTGCTCTGGTTTTTGGCGGGTGGCGATGATGCAACCGGCCACGATCAGCAACGCGCCTGCCATCGTGCTCAATGTAACCGGCTCGCGGAACATGATCCAGCCCAGCAACGCCGCCCAGATGAACGCGGTATATTCGGCGGTCACCAATATTTGCGCCTCTGCCCGGGCATAGGCCCAGCTGATCAAGACCAGCGAAACGAACGCCAAAACGGCGCTAATCACGATATACGGCCAATGGCTGGAGCCGGGGAAGTCGGCCCAGAACGGGGCGGCAATCGACAGCACGATACAGGCGATCAGGCTTTGGAAAAACCCGACCTCGACCGGGGTCGCAACCTGTGCCTGTTGCCGCTGCAAGATCAAGTTATAGGCATAAAGCACAGCCGACAGAAAGATGGATCCGATACCCCAGGCCACTTGTTCGTCAAATTGTGCATCGCCCAGCCGCCCGGCAAGGATCACCAAGACGCCCGCCAATCCCAATAATGACGCGATGATCGCGGGTGCGCGAATTTTTTCTTTCAACAGCACGGCGGCCAGATACAAAGTGATCAGCGGCGCTATGAAACTAAGCGCCATGCCCTCTGCCAATGGCACGCGGGCAATGCCCCAAAAGAACGTCGTTGCCATGATCGCCGCAATCGTGCCGCGAACAATGTGCAACCGCAGCGTGCTGCGTCCGGGTAACTTTTCACGCCGCACGGCAAACAAAGCGCCACCCAATGTCGCGCCAACCATAGTGCGCCAAAGCATCGCATTATATGCGCCGATATCAATCGACAGCTGTTTCATAAATCCATCCATCGCCGAAAACAGCGCGATGCCAACGCACGTGACCGCAAACGGAATGAGAAAGTTACGCGGATTCGTGGTCATTGCCGTGCAGTAGTGCGCCGATGTTGCGCTGTCCAGCATGGCGATTAACGCGATACTTGACGCTAATTGAACGTCATCTGGTCTTCCTGAATGTTGACGTTGCCGACTTTGGATAGGAAGCTTTGCCCCAATAACGATACATCAAGGCCTTCTGGTATCACCGCTGCTTGAACATCGTGGACAATGATCTCGCCCACCTGCACCGATTTCAGCGTCACCGCCTTGCCATAAACATCGCCGCTTACGCCGCGGCCAATTTTTTCAAGCTCGTTTTCGTCCCACGATATTCCCAGCGCGTCGGCATCCGCGCCGGTCAACGCGATTGCGCTGGCACCGGTATCGACCAGAAAACGGACATCGCCGCCATTGACGTTGGCCATCGTATAAAAATGGCCGTCGGGTTGCCGGGTTAAGACCGTGCCTTCGGCTTCCGATAGCAATTCGGCGTCTTCATCTGCCTGCGCAGGCATCACTGCGGTATCGGCTTGCACCTGAAATACCGGTTCAGCGGCGGCATCCCTGCGTTCTTGCCATGACAGGATCAGCCAGACCGCAACAAAGGCACCGACAAACACAGCAAAGATATGACGCATCAACATAGCGCCGGATTAGACCCAAAAGCTTAAATGCGCGTGAACGCCGCCGTCATTTCAACCGAAGGAGCTATCGCAGTAGGCGCAGGCACGACCGGTGCAGGGATCAACGCCTGCCAGCAATAAGCTGCAGCGATTAGCAGGAACGGGGTGACATATTTCATATCCATCGCCGCGCCATTAAGGCGGGCGGGTTAACGGGAAGTGAATCCCGCAAAATATTGATAAATCTCTTCTTCACTGCGGCTGTCGGCATTGCGCCAGCTGCGCGCATCATCGCGGTTGAGCAATTTTCCTGCGCCCGACAATATCATCACATAGGGCGTGTTTTTCTGTTTCTTGCCGCCAAAGCGTTTGATGATATCCTGATTGCGGCCACCGCCCGATTGCGGCGTTCCGGCATCGACATAGACCAGTTCAAAACGCGGCCCCATCATCGCGGCAAAGCGCCGGGTTTCCAGCCATTTCGCCAGTGCAGTGCTATCATGGCACCAGTTTGCGCCCATGATAACGATCACCGCCTTGCCCGATACAGCGGCGCGGGCCAGCGCGGCATCGACGTCGGCGGATGCGTCGCGGTCCTGAGTATAAACGCGGCCAGCTTCGGCTTCGGCTTGCACGGCCACGGGCGGCGCGGCATGCGATGTGTGCACCACCGTTTGCACGAGTAGAAGCATGACCATAAGTAACATGTTTAAACTACCTTATCTGACAGATATAAAAAGATTTTCTTAAGTCTTAAAGTATAACGTCGGTCCTAAATTAGATCAAGGTCCTAAGCCGCAACCCCGTGCATATCATCTGCACTCATGCTTTCCCCTGCGTCAATCGCGGCGGCTTTTGCTTCGACCAGCCGCACGATATGCGCGACCATGTCGGCGTCTTCGACATGGTGGTCGGTGACGCCGGACAGGTACACCATGTGCTTGCCATTGCCGCCGCCGGTGAGACCGATATCGGTTTCACGTGCTTCTCCAGGCCCATTCACCACACAGCCAAGGATGGAGAGCGAGAGCGGGGTGTGAATATGTTGCAGACGGTCTTCGAGCATTTCGACCGTGCGGATGACATTAAAGCCTTGGCGTGCACAGGACGGGCAACTGACAACCCGAACACCGCGCGTCCTGACCCCCAGCGATTTTAGAATTTCATAGCCAACCCGCACTTCTTCTTCGGGCTCTGCTGACAAAGACACCCGGATCGTATCACCGATGCCGGCCCAGATCAGGGAACCGATGCCAATGGCTGACTTTACGGTTCCGCCGCGCTGACCGCCTGCTTCGGTAATCCCGAGATGCAGCGGACAATCAACCGCATCTGCCAATTGATGATAGGCGGCGACCGCAAGGAAATGATCGCTTGCCTTCACTGCAACC
>JAYVBJ010000013.1:0-41165 GCA_043750535.1 Sphingomonadales bacterium
TTGTGGGCCGCGCTGGCGCGAAACTGGGGGATTGCCCCGCTCGCGCATCCGGAAACCTTCGTCCCGGTGCTCACGGCCACCGGGCCGGTGGCGGGGTACCGCGGGTTGGGCACCGAATCGCTCCGCGTCGATCTGGCCGAGAAGCTGCTGCGCGCCGCTCACGCCAAGCGGGTCACCGCGCCGCGCCGCCGCTATGCGCTCGATCCCGCGCTGGCAGTGTCGATGGGGCTGTCGACTGCGGGGTACGCCAGGCTGCTGCGGCTCGCCGGTTTCGAGGTCCGCGCGCCACGCCCGGTCGAACCAGACCGCTACGGCCCGCCCGCCCCGCCGCTGTGGCAGTGGCACCCGCCGCGCCCGCGCCAACCGGCTCCGCCGCCCGCGACCGCCCGGCCTCCGCGCGGCGCATTCGCCGCCTTGTCCGCATGGGCCGCGGGATGAGCGAGGGCGCGCTGCGGCTCGACAAGCTGCTGTGGTTCCTGCGCCTCGCCCCGACTCGCGCGCTCGCGCAGGAGCGGATTGCGACCGGCCATATCCGGCTCAACGGCCGCCGGGTCGAGCGCAGCGCGCACCCGATCCGCGCGGGCGACCGGCTGACCCTGCCGATGGGAGAGAGCGTGCTGGCGATCGGGATCGTGGCGCTGCCGCACCGCCGCGGTCCCGCATCCGAAGCGCAAGCCTGCTACCGGACGCTTGACGCCCTCGCCCCATTCGCCATAGCACCCGGCCAAACGGCCCAACCATCGGGGGAACCGCCGCCATGACTTACGTCGTCACCGACGCCTGTATCAAATGCAAGTACATGGACTGCGTGGAGGTCTGCCCGGTCGATTGCTTCTATGAGGGCGACAATATGCTCGTCATCAACCCCAGCGAGTGCATCGACTGCGGGGTGTGCGAGCCCGAGTGCCCGGCCGAGGCGATTCTGCCCGATACCGAAAGCGGGCTTGAAACCTGGCTGGAGCTCAACACCAAGTATTCCGCCGAATGGCCCAACATCACCACCAAGAAAGAGCCGCCGGCCGACGCCGACGAGCACAAGGGTGAGGATGGCAAGTTCGACAAGTTCTTCTCGTCCGAGCCTGGCGAGGGCGATTGATTGAAGGGGTAAGGCCCCTTTATCCTGCATTGAAACGGTCGAGCGAACCCGCAAGGATTCTCGGCACTGGTAATTATGTTACAGTTGTGCTATATAATGCATGACTGCAGCGGGGTTTTGCCCGGCGCGCAGCCTGAAATCAGGAAAGGCGGGATCCCCACAGACGGTGGATGTCAGCATCGAGCCGGGCCGCGACCATGTTGCCCGATCGCTGACTACCAACGCCGTCGCTCTTGGTGCAACCAGCACCGGTCCCGCGATTGAAAGGACGTTTGCATGGTAGCCAAGGCCCACGCCTTTGACGTTGGTGACTACGTTGTCTATCCTAAACATGGGGTTGGCCGGGTGATCGAACTGCAAGAGCAGGAAATCGCCGGGATGACTCTGGAACTCTATGTGCTCCGGTTTGAAAAAGAACGCATGACCCTGCGCGTGCCGACCAACAAGGTCGAAGCGATCGGGATGCGTAAGCTATCTTCGGACAAAACTCTGCGCGAAGCGCTCGATACCTTGACCGGCAAGCCAAAGGTCAAGCGCACGATGTGGTCCAGGCGCGCGCAGGAATATGAAGCGAAGATCAATTCTGGTGACCTTGTATCGATCGCAGAAGTAACCCGCGATCTGTTCCGTCCAGATGATCAGCCAGAGCAAAGCTATTCAGAGCGCCAGATTTTTGAAGCTGCTTCGAGCCGGTTGGCGCGTGAATTGGCCGCGATGGAAAAAACCGATGAACCTGCGGCGTTGCAGAAAATTCTGGGTGTACTGAACGAGGCTGCTCCGCAATATTATGAAAAAGCGGATTAACCGTTTACCAAATTGAAAAGAAAAGGCGTCCGTTGTGGGCGCCTTTTTTTTGATTTGAAACGTGAAGCCGCTGAACATGCCTTTCGAGCATGATGGCAATAAATCCCCTACCGTTCGTGCTGAGCTTGCCCGAGTACGTGACAAGCAACCTGTACGCAGGCAGGCTCAGCACGAACGGTGTGTGTTTCACTCAAATGTGACAGAGCCCCAAATCAAAATCTTGTCTTAATTCGTCGTTTCTGTCAGGCCGCAGGGCAGCAGTTTTGACTCCGGGGAAAGCGTTTTGAACAGCCAGGATAATCCAAAAACGCAAGATATCAGGCGATCGACGATGATCGACGTTGCCAAGGCGGCGGGTGTGTCAATAAAAACCGTATCGCGCGTCTTGAATGATGAAGCCTATGTTCGCGATGATACCCGCAAAATCGTGATCGAGGCCGCCAATAAATTGAACTACCAGCTGAATCAGGCGGCACGAACGTTGCGCGCAGGCAGCGCCCAAATTCTGGTTTTGATCATCAACAATCCAAGCCGAAGTTATCTGGAAAACCTGCATATCGGCGCGCTGAAACGTTGCCATTCGCTTGGCATGCAATTGCTGCTGGATGAATGCGAAGACGGCGTTGCCGGTGTTCGGCGAATCTTGGACGTGGTCGCACCGGTTGGGCTGATCATCGCGCCGCCAGTTTGCGATGATCCCGAAGTGTTGGAACTGCTCAACCAGCGCAATGTCCACTATGTCATCATCGCACCTGACGATGCGGCAAAGGTCCCTTTTTCGGTCAGCATTGATGATGCCTTGGCTGCGCGTGAAATGACCGAATTTTTGCTATCTTTGGGCCACCGCAAAATTGCTTTCATCAAGGGGCATCCAACGCACCGCGCCGCCAGCAAACGGTTTGCCGGATATCAGGCCGCACTCGCCAGCCGGGGAATTGCGATTGACGAAAGCATCATTCGTCAGGGTTATTTCGACTGGGCATCGGGCCTGGAATGCGCCGAGTCATTATTGGATCTCGCAGAAAGACCGACGGCGGTGTTTGCCGGCAACGACGACATGGCAGCGTCCGTGCTGACGGCGGCATATCGGCGCAACATTCATGTTCCCCGCGAACTTTCAGTTGTTGGTTTTGACGACAACCAGATCGCCAATATCATCAGCCCGCAGTTAACGACCGTTTATCAGCCGATTTCCGAATTGGCATCAACCGCCGTTGATCTGTTGGTGCAATCATTGTCGCCGATGCAGCCGAGCCAGAATGCCATCATGCTGCAACACCGGATAATGAAGCGGGAATCAGTCGCCGAACCTGCCGCAATTTAGGTCCAAATTCGATCAAGTGCGCGCACTCGTCATTGCGAGCGAAGCGCGGCAATCCAGGGTTGTACTGCGCTGCTCTGGATTGCTTCGTCACCACGTTCCTCGCAATGACGGTGCAACGTGACCGAATGTGGGTCTAGACCGCCAAGACATCCGCATCATCCCCGCATCGGAATCAGGCCGAACAGCTTTCTGGGCGCGGCGTCTTTTTCATTGCCGCCGCTGCCCGATTTCATAACGTTGCGTTTGAACAGATGAACGCTCAGCCGCAAAGTTAGAATTGCGAAGAATATCTGGCCGACAATCGCAACGCCGTGATGCCAAAGTGTCGGGTCCTGCGCCGCGCGCGCGATCATGGCAAAGGGCGAACTGAACGGAAATATCGCGGCTGCTTTTTCAATCGGCTGGTTGAGTTTTGTCACCGTATAGGACGCGAAAAAGAAATTCAGCAATTGCAGCATGGTAACGGGCATCGAAAGCGTCTGAACCTCCCGCACCGTGGCAGCCATCGCGCCGATACCGAGGAACAAGGCACCCAGCATGAGGTAAGCGAGCGCGAAATATATCACACTGAGCGTCAAGAACACGATCCAGCCAACCGCCGGAGTAGGGAAACTTGGCAGACCCGGCCCCCAGATACTGAGCGCGCCAATGCCAAGGCTGGTCCATACGACAATACCCAGACATGCCATCGCCAACATCGCAAACAGCTTACCCAAAAACACCGATTCCATTGGTATCGACGCCGCCAGAATTTCGATGATCTTATTCGCTTTTTCTTCAACCAAATTCGAAAGCACCATGCCTGCGAGCAACATGGTCAGCATAAATACCAGCACCTGCCCCGCCTGCCCGGTCAATAGCCGCGTCTGTTTGGCATCGCCTGCGCTCTTCTTCACCAACCGGATGTCCAGTTTCGGCAAGTCGGTGGATTGCCCGCTGGCGGCGTATCCGGCCAACAGCGCAATTTCATCGTCCCATTGATCCGCCTTGCCCGGCGTGGCGGTCAAAACCGGCTTTTCCAAACTGCCCGAAACCACCGCGACCAGATTGTTTTTCTTATCCGCCAAATAGGCGGTCTGGTCATCACCATTGGCCGTGCCCGCTTGATCCAGCGGTTTAAGTTCGGGAAACCAGCCTTCGCCCAGTTGCTTGGCCAAAGCCTTGCGGGTGTCGGTCATTTTCTGTGTCGACGCGGCGTCCATGGCAATACCGATGAGCGGCTTATCCGCCTCCTTGGCGATCTGTCCGCCAAGGCTGCCTGCAGCAACGCCAACCAGCACAGGAAACAACGGGCCGATCAGAAAGAAGATAAAGGCCTTCGACATGATGATCGCGGTAAAATCGCGGCGGCCGATCACAAATGCGGCGCGGATAATCTCTCTCACAATATGTCTCCTGCAACGGGCTCATTCATTTCTGCGGCCACTGATTCCCCGGCAATCGCCACAAAGGCATCATGCAATCCGGGACGCTCGATTGACAAAGACCGGACGCCTGCTTTGCCTTCAACCAATGCCTTCAACAAGGGCTCAACCCCGGTTTCAGGCAAGGTGAAGTGCCACCAGTTCCCCGCTGCCTTGGCTTCTGGCGGCAACGCCTTGCGCCAGGCCCCATCCAATGTCTCGGTTTCCAAATGGACTTGCGGCCGCAACCGGTCACGCGCGGTCGATACCAGACCGTCGAAACTGATTTTGCCCTTGGCGATGATTGCAATGGACTCGCACAGCCGCTCAGCATGCGCGATGACGTGGGTTGAAAAAATGACGGTAACGCCTTTTTCTGCTTGCGCCCGGATCATCTGCTCCAGTTTCGCTTGGTTCAATGCATCGAGGCCGGAAAATGGTTCGTCGAGCACGATCAATCTGGGGTCATGGACAATCGTGCCCATCAACTGCACGGTTTGCGCCATGCCTTTTGATAGCTGCCTGATTTGGCGGTCTTTGGCATAGCCAAGCCCTGCTTCTTCCAGCAGAACCGCGCCCTTATCGCGCGCCAATTTCAGCGGCATGCCGCGCAGTGCGCCCATAAACGCGATGGTATCGACCGCGCGCATCGATTGGTACAATCCGCGTTCTTCGGGCAGATAGCCGACTTTGCGCGACTGGGTTATCGGGCGGGTGGAACCGAGCAAGCTGCGCGTGCCTTCATCGGGATCAATAATGCCCAATAACGTGCGCAGCATCGTCGTTTTACCAGCGCCATTGGGGCCCAATATGCCAAATATGCTGCCTTCGGGAATGTTGAGATCAATCCCGTCGACGGCCCGAAACCCGTCAAACTGTTTGACCAGGCCGCGCGCCTCAATTGCATTTGCCATAAATAAGCTGTCCCAAATCGAATTTCTTGTGACATAGAGTCAGGGCATGAAGAGACACAAGACAAAAATGGTTAACGTGGCCTTGGAAAAACAATTGCGTAGCAAGGCTGAGGCAGAGGGTTTTGCTGCAATTGCGATCGCACCTGCCAGTCTGGCACCGCAAACCGCCGAGCGGCTGAACGCATGGCTGGCCGACGGACGGCACGGCGATATGATCTGGATGGAAAGCCGCAGCGACGAACGCGCTGATCCGAAGACATTATGGCCCGATGTCCGGTCGGTCATTATACTGGGAATGAGCTATGCGCCGCCTGATGACCCGATGGCTTTGGCAGACAGGCCGGATAAAGCGCGCATTTCGGTTTACGCACGTGGGCGCGATTATCATGATGTCGTCAAAGGCGCATTGAAACGGCTTGCGGGATGGCTCGCACATACCGCCGGAGAGGACGTGAAAGTCTTCGTTGATACCGCGCCCGTTATGGAACGGGCGTTGGCACAGGCCGCCGGGCTCGGCTGGCAAGGCAAGCACACCAACATCGTCAGCCGCAATCACGGCAGCTGGCTGTTCCTGGGGGCGATTTACACGACGGCAGAACTGAGAGCGGATAGCGCCATCGCCGATAGCTGCGGATCGTGCACCGCATGTCAGGATATATGCCCGACCAATGCGTTTCCCGCGCCGTATCAACTGGATGCACGGCGGTGCATTTCTTATCTGACCATCGAACATAAGGGCCCGATACCGCAGGATTTGCGCGCCGGAATTGGCAACCATATCTATGGCTGTGATGATTGCCTTGCGGTTTGCCCTTGGAACAAATTTGCCGAAAGCGCGGCGGCGAACAAAGCGTTTTTGCCCCGCGCCGAATTGGTCGCACCCAGCATCGCCGATTTGTTATGCCTTGATGATGCCGGGTTTCGGGCGCTGTTTTCCGGATCGCCAATCAAGCGGACAGGGCGGGACCGATTTGTCCGCAACGTGTTAATCGCAGCAGGCAACAGCGGCGATACTGCCCTAACAGCTAAAGTCGTCGACCTTTTGGATGATCTTGAACCGGTCGTTCGCGGGGCCGCCGTTTGGGCGCTGAGCGAGATTGACCGGGCGCGGTTTGTGCAGGAAAAAGCGGCCCGTGCGCGGTTTGAGTTGGACGATGATGTGCGCGTGGAGTGGGGGTTATAGGGATGGATGGTATCAGATTGAATCATTCATTCAAAACCGCAGTGCTGAGCCTGTCGAAGTACGTCTCTAAGTGAAGCGACCTTCGACAGGCTCAGGGCTACGGTGATAGATCAATCTAATGTCATCATGCTCTAAGTTAATATGCCGCTATCGATTAAAGAATTTGATGAAAAACATCACCGCACTTGCAACGCATTGACGCATGCGGCGCGGTCAACCTCGGCGCCGTCGCTGCGCCGGGTGTCGATGTACGTGACCACTTCGCGGCCGCCTTCTGGATAAAGATAGGCGTCCAACACGCATGCGGCTCCGGCAAATTGCAGCTTGCGGCCGTTTACTTCGATCACGTCCAACCGTGGTTCTCCGAACAATCGCTTTAATGCGGCAATGTCTTTGCCAAGAACTGATTCCAATCCGCGCACCTGCAACGGAGCGCGGGTTGCGGGCTTGTCCAGCACAGTCGGCTTGCTGGTCGGTACAGCCGTCGTGGCGCAGCCCGAGAGTAAAACTAAGAACCACCCGGCGATCAATGTTTTTTGCATAAGTATCCGTTTGTTGGTGCGGCTAAATTGGTTGTTTGTAATGCGCCATATGCACAGCCATTGCCACCGCGACAACCGGAACAAACAAATTTATTACTGGCAACATCATTCCGGCTGTCCCCGCCAAGCCCAGCAATAGCCGGGGCAGTTTGCCAAATGCCGCCTTTTGCGTGCCGTGCCGCGCAGCAATCATCTCTTGCAAATCACGGCCAAGCAGCAGGGCGTTCACGAACAGAAACGCCAACGCTGCGCCGATGCCGGTGACCAACAATATCACGTAAACCGGCAGCGCCAGCAGATTGTAACCCGCAACACGGCCAAACGATCCAGCCGCCATTTTCGCCGACTTTGTGGCATCGGGCCGAACACCCGTCACCGCATGAACGGGATAAGACCGGGCCTCGACCGCATCAACGATGTCGTCGGATAAAAACCACAGGACTGTGACCGCGATAACGCGCCATAATAGCCATCCGATCAGCAGCATCATCACGCCTGCCGCCACCAATGCCGCACCGCTTGGTGCAAAAACCAGTTTGGCAAACAGCCAGTCAAACCCGGCCCAAAACCCCAACCCCAAAATAAGCAGCGCAAGCAAAGTGATCCCAATGGATTTTGCGAGCAGCCACAATATGCGCGGATCCGATAAGCTTTGCAGGGCAAGAAGAAAGGACCGAACAATCATATTGCTCTTTTAAGGGCATCACCGGCGTCGTCAATTGCCATCACCGGCGATGTTCGCTCTTGCGACAAAACAGCCTAGGCGATAGGGCGCGCTGAACCATAATAAGGATTTCCAATGACCGAAACGCGCTATGATGTACTTGCGATTGGCAACGCCATTGTCGACGTTATCGCCCAATCCAGCGATGAGTTTATCGAACTGGAACAGTTGACCAAAGGCGGCATGCAGTTGATCGATGCCGGGCGTGCGGAACAATTGTATAAGGCGATGGGGCCCGCCCGCGAAATCAGCGGCGGTTCGGCGGCGAATACATTGGCCGGGCTTTCCATGCTGGGCCGTCAATGCGCGTTCATCGGGCAGGTTGCAAACGATCAATTGGGCCAGGTGTTCGCGCACGATATCCGCGCGACAGGGATAGATTTCGATGTTCCCGCCCGCGAGGCAGAACCGCCAACCGCCCGCTGCCTGATCCTTGTCACGCCCGATGCACAGCGCACAATGAACACGTTTCTGGGTGCGTCGCAGTTCCTGTCCGCCGAATTGATCGACAAGGATTTGATCGCAAGCGCGGCGATCCTTTATCTCGAAGGATATCTATGGGACCCCGAAGAACCGCGTGCCGCCATGCGTGCGGCGATTGACCATGCCAAATCGGCAGGCCGCAAGGTGGCGTTTACCTTGTCGGACAATTTCGTAATTGACCGCCACCGCGATGATTTTCTGGCGCTGATAGAAGAAGGCTTGATCGACATCTTGTTTGCCAATGAAAGTGAAATTTGTTCGCTCAATCAGAATGACGATTTCGGCGCTTCGGTGGCGGCGACCGCTGCCAAAGTTCCGCTGTTGATCGTCACCAAGAGCGCAAATGGCGCGATAGCGGTTCACAACGGCAACCACTATAACGTTGCCGCCGAACCCGTTGATCGGCTGGTTGATACGACGGGTGCAGGTGATCTTTTTGCCGCCGGTTTCTTATCGGGTTTAGCTGAAGGGCGAGACATTAATGCCTGCCTGACGATGGGCGCGGTGTGTGCCGCTGAAGTCATTTCACATTATGGCGCGCGGCCCGAAGCAGATATTAAGGCGCTGGTTGCGGCTCGATTGGGCTAATCGCCTTGTCCTTGGCAAACAACGCTCTGTCCTCCGGTCCAAAACCACGGGTCCAGATAATCCATCCATAGACGGCCAATATCATGGGGATACCAATGCCTAATTCGGCCCATTCGGGAAGATAGGTTGCGGCAATCCCGATTATTGTCGCAGCAGAGGCGGCCCAGACCAATGGCCAACGCCAGATGCTGATCGGTGCCGCCAACAATTTCGCCAGCAAGCGGGCTTTGACAAAAGACGAAACCCCCAATGCCAGCATCAACGCCATTGCCACCGCAGCGGCTTGATAAAGCCCGCGAGGACGCCCGGTAATTCCAATCCAATCGACCGCATTGATCAACACGATGCTGAATAATATTTGCAGGCCGAGCATGCCGATAGATATGAGCAGATTGCGGTGCCTTGCCATGTAAACCAGCGCTGCTTCGCTTACCACCGACGTTGCTGCAGCGACCTCTGCCGCGAGCAAAAATGCGAGCGCACCGGTGCCGCCAACAAATTGCGGACCGATTAATCCCATCACGCCTTCGCCGGGTATGCCCAGCGCAAGCGCAATTCCGGCCTGTGCGGCAATGATCCAGAAACCAACCTGGCCAACCTGCCGGGCGATTTCACCATATTGCTTGGTTTGCAAATTGCGGGTGATAACTGGACCCAATATTGGGTCAAAGCTGGTTTTCAATTTCTGCGGCAAACTGGCCACTTGTTGTGCAATATAATAAACGCCAACCACGGCGGGCGATGCAAACAGGCCCAATATTGCCAAGTCGAGCCGCCTGCTTCCCCATTCGGCGGCATCGGCGGCGGCAAGCGGCAAATTGCGCCGCACGATTGCGGCCAGATTGCGAAAATCGGGCCGCCACCCCCATGGCAACCCATAGCTGCGCCACAATGGATAGAGCGCCACCAACAGTGCCGCCAAAATCGAAACGACATACGAAATAATCAACCCATCGCGCGGCGAATAGAAATACAGAACGCCCGCCGCGATGCTGATTGTCCAAGGTTCGACGATGGCGCGCGCGCGCACTGCCGAAACTATATCAAACCGGTAAGCAAGCGCGGACAGAGCGATATCGGTGATCACAATGGCAAAGATCACGGCTGGCAAAAACCGGTCGAGCCCGTTGATACCGCTGTTTGGAAACATCAATTGCGGCCATGCAACCAGGAACGCCGCACCAACGATAGATGCCAGCGTGCCAATCAGCAGAGCATCGGCGACAAGGTGGCTATCGTGCCGTTCAGCATCCATTTTTCCGGATAGAATTTCCGCCAAACCGCGCCGCAAACCCATGGTTGCCAGTTGCGCCACAAATTCAATGATCAGTATCGCATAAGCGAACCTGCCCAGCGCTTCCGGGCCGTACATCCGCCCGGCAATAAACAGAAAGGGTATCCGCGCCGCCAACCGCAGGACAAATCCAAAAACATTCGTCCGCCCGCCCTTGGCTAGGGCAGCGAGATCTTGTTCGTTGTGGGCGTTTTCTGCTGTCAAATTTCCCCCCTCAAGATTGCATTTCGTTACAGCAAGTAACGGTTGATGTCATCTTTCGGCTTTTAGCGGACGCGACAACAGGCTGCCAACGACTTCGGGGACGCTGGCTGATCCGTCTAATAATGCACACACTGCCGCAACAATGGGCATGTCCACGCCCAGCGCCTGCGCGGATTTAAGCAATACCGGTGCGGTCGCGGCCCCCTCGGCAACTGTCCGGCGATCCGCCAATAACTCTGCCACCGATTGGCCCTGCCCCAAACCGCGGCCCAGCGAGAAATTACGCGAATTTTCGGAGCTGCAGGTCAATACCAAGTCACCTAAGCCAGACAGACCGGCCAGTGTTTCGCTGCGTGCGCCCTTTGCCATGCCGAAACGCTGCATCTCGGCAAAGCCGCGCGCGATCAAAGCGGCACGCGCATTCAACCCCAGACCTGCGCCATCGACAACACCGCAGCCGATGGCGAGAACATTTTTCACGGCCCCGCCAATTTCCGCGCCGATGACGTCGCTGGTCCAATAGGGCCGGAAATGCGGCGCTGCGATAGCTTGCGTTAGCTGTTCACCCAATGCTTCATCGTCACAGGCCAAAGTGATGGCGGTTGGCTTACCCGCAGCAACTTCGTGCGCGAATGTTGGGCCAGACAAGATGGCGACCGGATTGCCGGGGCAAATTTCGCGGACAATGTCGCACATCAACATCCCGGTATCTGCCTCGATCCCTTTTGCACACAGCACCAACGGCGCGCCGGTTTGCGGCAATTGCCGTAATACCGACCGCAAAAACTGGGCCGGAATGACAACGAGCAGCACACCGCATTGCGCCAAGTCAGACATCGCGCCGGTCGCACGGATCGTTGGCGCCAATGCAAGCGCCGGTAAATACAGGCTGTTCACATGTTCGCGGTTTATCGAATCGGCGACATCGGTTTCAAGCGCCCAAATTAGAGCCTTGCCGTGGACACCGGCGATTACGGCGGCCAATGCCGTCCCCCATGCGCCTGCTCCGATGATGCCGACTGGATATTCGCTCATGCTTTCACCCCTGCCCCTCGCGCTGCTGGTGCATCGGGATCAAGCGGCCAGCGCGGGCGGGCAAGTGCATCCAGGCCGTCGGTTAATCCAGCCGCGAAGCGTTCCGCACCTGCCCAGGCAATCATCGCGCCATTGTCTGTGCACAGCCACAATGGCGGCGCGATAAACTTCATGCCGTGCCGCGCTGCCAATTTTTCCAGCATATCGCGAATGGCCATATTGGCGGCAACCCCGCCGGCAACTACCAGAGCAGCCGGCTTGTCCATTCTGCTCAGGCTATATTCCAGACGGTCCAAAAGGCAATCGACGACCGCCGCCTGGAACGATGCGGCGATATCTTCCTTGCTATAGCGGCCTTCGTCAAAGGCACGCACAACCGCACTTTTCAATCCGGCAAAGCTGAAATGCGGCTCTTTCGCGCCCTTCAATGGCCGGGGCAACGCCACCGCTTTGGGATTGCCCAATGCTGCGGCCATTTCAACCGCTGGACCGCCGGGAAATCCCAGTCCCAATATCTTTGCGGTCTTATCGAATGCTTCGCCGACGGCATCATCGATGGTGGTCGCCAACCGGTTGTAATTGCCAACGCCGTTCACCCGCAGCAATTGACAATGCCCGCCCGATACCAGCAGCAACAGATAGGGAAACTCCAAATCCGGATCGATTAAACGCGGGCTCAGTGCATGCCCCTCCAGATGATTAACCGCGATCAAAGGCTTACCCGCCGCCATGGCCAGCGCCTTTGCGGTCACCAATCCGACCATCACGCCGCCGATCAAACCTGGCCCCGCTGTGGCCGCAATCGCATCCAGATCTTCAAGCTTAATTCCGGCGTCGGACAAGGCGGTTTCCACCAGCGGCATCATCAAATCACTATGCGCCCGCGCCGCAATTTCGGGAACAACGCCCCCAAATGCGCGGTGATGATCCTCTTGCCCGGCCAATGCATGGGATAGTATCGTCCGATCAGCCCGGACAACCGATGCCGCGGTTTCATCGCAGCTCGATTCAAGGCCGAGGATGAGTGCATTGCGCTTTGCCATATCTTGCCTTTCCCATAAGCGCAGGCGGCGCTATGGACAAGCCGCATGACAGCTTCGTCTTCTTTTACCATCGAAAAGCCGCTCCGCATCGGAACGCGGCGATCGCCGCTTGCCTTGGCGCAGGCGCAAATGGCCGCCGCCGCGATAGCAGCAGCGCATGGTCTGTCCAGCGAGGCAATCCAGCTGGTCCCGATGTTATCGAGCGGCGACAAGATACAGGACCGGCCTTTAGCGGATCTGGGAGGAAAAGCGCTTTGGACCAAGGAATTGGAGCGCGCTTTGCTCGATGGCGAAATCAACATTGCGGTGCATTCAATGAAAGATGTCGAAACGATACGCCCCGACATTTTTCAGATCGCCGCCATGCTGCCACGCGCCGACGTGCGTGACCGCTTGATCGGAGCAGACGCCATTGCCGCGCTAAGTCGCGGCGCAAAAATTGGCACATCCAGTCCACGGCGCGGCGCGCAGTTGCTCGCGGTCCGGCCTGATCTGCAAATTGCATCGATCCGCGGCAACGTTGCCACCCGCCTTGCACAGATCGAAGCAGGCGCATTCGACGCGACGTTGCTGGCCGCAGCCGGTTTGGACCGGCTTTCATGCCCGGCCACCGGCACAGCGATTGAGGTCAGCGATATGTTACCCGCCGCTTCGCAAGGCGCAATCGGATTGGAAACGATCAGCACACGCCCCGAAATGCTCTCCATCATCAGGGCCGTGAACGATGCGGACACGTTCGTTTGCGTTATGGCCGAACGCGCATTTCTGGCGGCATTGGGCGGATCATGCCATTCCCCGGTTGCCGCACTTGCGGTCATTGACGGCGCACAAATATGGTTGCGCGGTGAAATACTGCGCGAAGATGGCAGCGAACGGCAATCGGGTGACATACGTTTTGACGCGTCGGATTTGGACGCACCCAGCAGGCTGGCCTCTGCATTGTTGGCGCGGGCCAGCGCTGCGCTTGCGGCGCTGTTTTCGCAATGAGGCTAGCGCAATGAGGCTGCTGATCATCCGCCCGCAACCCGGTGCGGATGCGACGGCGCGGTTGGCACGGCTGGCGGGAATTGAACCCATCATCAACCCGCTTTTTGAAATACGGCCGCTCGCTTGGCATGCCAAGGATGCCGCGCATTATGATGCGCTGATGCTGACCAGCGCGAACGCAATTCGCCACGCCGGGGGGGCATTGGCTGCGTTGTTGCCGCTACCTGTTTATGCCGTAGGTGAAGCAACCGCAAACGCAGCGCGCGCGGCGGGATTTTGTGTCGTTTTTGTGGGGGGCACAGATGCAAATGCTCTCGTCGCGCAAGCCGCCGCCAATGGCGATACCCGATTGTTGTGGCTAACCGGTGAACACCAAAGCAGCATCGATTTGCCGCCGGGTGTAACCTTGGATTCAGCGCTGGTTTACAATTCTGCGGCATTGCCCGCGACGCAGCCACTGATCGAACTATTGTCTTCGCCGATAGTATTGGCGCTGCATTCGGTTCGCGCGGCGCAGCACTTACTCACCATCTGTGAAGCCCATGCCATTGACAGAAATACCATTTCTATCGCGGCATTATCTCCCGCGATTGCTGAAAGCGCCGCAAATGGATGGGGCGATGTCCTAATTTCCGATGCGCCAGCCGATGCCGCGCTGATCGCAAAAATCAAGTCTCACTTTACAAGTGTACATCGCGGCCCTTAGATACCATCAATAGCCGCATGATAGCGGCACAAGGCGGGTCGCAAAAAAAGGGTCAATGCATGAATAATTATCAGCCGATTGTGCGTGATAAAAAAAGCGGCATCAAATTCCGGTATATTTTTGCGCTGATGCTGTTCACTTTTGCCGGCGGTGCGATTCTTTCGGTATGGGTTGCAGATCGGTTGGACCTTTTTGGCAACAAAACGGCAGCGATTGATCGCACAGATGTTTTGCCGCCGGTGGAGGCCAAGCCTGCCTTTGAAGCGCTCTCGTCAATTGACAATGCGGCTGCTGCGAATGTTGAACCGGTTGCCGATCGCGTCGAAGATTTAGAAGCGCGGCTTTCGCGTATCAATGTTGACGCAGCGGCGGCATCGGGCAATGCAAACCGCGCCGAAGGAATGCTGGTCGCCTTTGCGGCGCGCCGTGCAATCGATAGCGGCGCTGATTTGGGATATATTGCGAACCAATTGACCGCACGGTTCGGCGCGACCCAGCCGCAAGCCGTCGCGCAAATTTTATCGGCAGCAGATAACTCGGTCACTCTGGAGCAATTGCGCGCTGAATTGGAAACCGATGGTAATCATTGGCTGGCCCCCGAAGGAATGACCGTGTGGGCCAAATTCCGCAATGAATTGAGCGAACTTTTCATCTTGCGCACAGAAAATACGCCGTCACCCGCCCCGTCACGCCGGTTGGAACGCGCAAAACAATATGTGATACTTGGTAACATCTCGGCCGCGTTGAATGAGATCCAAAGACTGCCGGGCAAAATGCAAGCCAGCAACTGGTCTAGCAAGGCGCAATCCTATATGTCGGTCAGGTCTGCGCTCGACAGGATAGAGCGCGCGGCGTTGGCGCAGCCGATACCTGCTGCCGCTCCAGTGCTGGCCGACCCCGCCCCTGCCCCCGCCCTTGCACCAGAAAGAGTGGCGGAACCGCAAGCGCCGGATGCTGCCGCGCCGATTGTTGGCCCTGCGACTTCGGTGGTTCCGTAAAGCGCGATGACATTACCTTTCCCTCTCCGTTCGTCCTGTCTCCCGGCGGGTCGATGTCGAAGGATGAGGCAAGCAACCTGTACTTCGACAAGCTCAGCACGAACGGTTTTGTTTCATTCAAGGGAGTTATGTTTCACTCAAATATCATTGCGCCCTAATTACTTTGGCCCCCAAGGATTTGCTCTTACAAATTCGGCAATAAATTTGCATCCCGGGCATGGCATTCTTATATCGGAGCAATGACGCGGCAATCCCTGACGGCAATCGAATTTGCGCCTCCACCGTTTTGGAAGCTCGCCAGAGAAACTCTATCCTTTGCCTATATGCGAACGGCAGCCAGCTTTGGTTCGGTTACGCCCTTGCCGCATTCGGGGAATGGTCAGCCCGTGCTGGTTATCCCGGGCTTTATGGCTTCTGACAAAACGACGCAACGCCTGCGGCATTCATTGATCGCAGCCGGTTATCAAGCGCATGGATGGGGGCTTGGCCGCAACCGCAAAGTGACGGCAGATATCTTTGACCGGATAAATATGCAGTTGGACAATTTAGGCATCGAAACCCCGGCAGTATTGATTGGATGGAGCCTTGGCGGCTTAATCGCGCGCGAATTTGCCAAACACTCGCCCCACCGCGTATCCAAAGTCATTACGCTGGGCAGTCCATTTTCGGGCGGCCCAAGGGCGAACAATGCGTGGCGGATCTATGAAGTAATCGCTGGCCACAAGGTCGATGCTCCCCCGATTTCGGCAATCCTGCACCAAAAACCGCCAATGCCGACCATCGCCTTTTGGTCCGCTCAAGATGGCGTCGTCTCCGCCCGTTCGGCCCGCGGATTACCGGAGGAATCCGACATTCAAATCGAACTGGCGTGTACGCACATGGCCTATGTCGCGCGGCCCAGAGCAATTGCCGCGATCGCCGCTGCGCTGTCTGATCCGGGTTTTGGTTGAGGCGGGAATTCGCCAAATAAAATTCGTCATTGCGAGCGTAGCGAAGCAATCCAGAGCGTTCCTATACTGCTCTGGATTGCTTCGCTACGCTCGCAATGACGTGTTGGCTTGATGTATCGCGATTGGCCGAGGTCGAAGAACGGGTTGCCCCCCGCATTGGCGCTTGTAATGTAGGATTTGTTCTGGGAACGAGGGACATGGCCGCTTGTTTAGGGCCTGGCTCTTTGACATTGTTGGCGGTCAATTCGGTGAAAGCAAAACCCTACAAAAAAACACGATGTAGGAAATAATCGAACGCGCTTCTTTCGCAATAGTTCAAAATAGGCGTCAACCTTGTCAACTAGGTGTCAACTTGGGCGGTTTTGGGCGCTTTCGGCCCCGGGCCATGTAGGCAAATTTGCCGCTCTGCTGCTGACCCCAATTCGTCGTCGAATCACTATCGCGCGCGTTTTTTCAACAAGAACACGGCATGCGCCGCCATCAAATTGGCAAGTTTGTCGCCCCTCGGCTTGTCACCTGACAAGAACCATGCGCCCTCTATTTCCACGTTATTCTGTGCCAAAAACCCGCGAAAATCATCGATGGTAACATGATGAATATTGGGTGTGTCATACCAGCGGTCGGGCAATTGCTTGGTAACCGGCATCCGTCCGCCAAACATCAACGCCAGTCGCATCCGCCACTGCGCAAAGTTGGGAAACGACACAAACGCCCGGTTGCCGATCCGCAGCAGATGTTCAAGGACAAGGTCGGGATGCCGCGTTGTTTGCAGTGTCTGGCTCAATATCGCATAGTCAAAACTATTGTCAGGATAGTCGGCAAGATCGCTGTCGGCATCGCCCTGGACCACGGATAACCCCCGCGCCACCGCATCCGCAACGTTCGCGCCGTCCAATTCCAGCCCGCGGGCATCGACATTTTTGTGGTCACGCAGCGCCGCCATCAACAGCCCGTCGCCGCAGCCAATGTCTAAAACCCGCGCGCCGTCACGCACGTTGCGGGCGATAATTGCCAGATCGGAACGCAGCTTGGTCATATCCGGTCACCTGCCCGCAAAAAGCCCGCGACAATGCGGTCCATTTCCGGCGCTTCCAATAAAAACGCATCATGGCCAAATGGTGACGTCAGTTCGACAAAGCTCGCCGCCGCTCCCGCTGCGTTTAATGCATGCACGATGCGCCGTGATTCAGCGGTAGGATACAGCCAATCACTATCGAAGCTGATCAGGCAGAACCTGGCCTTGGTTGCGGAGAATGCCTTTGCCAATGAACCGCCAAAAGGCTCGGCCAAATCGAAATAGTCCATCGCACGGGTTATGTAGAGATAGCTGTTGGCATCGAACCGGTCGACGAAGCTGAGCCCTTGATGGCGCAAATAGCTTTGGATCTGAAAGTCAGCATCGAACCCGAACGTCTTTGTACCTTGCGTTCCATCTGGCCGTGCCTGCAGGTTGCGGCCAAATTTTTCAGTCAGGCCCTGCTCCGACATATAGGTGATGTGCGCCGCCATGCGCGCCACCGAAAGGCCCTTTGCCGGGTTTTCCAGTCCATAATAACTGCCGCCATTCCACAACGGATCGGCCATGATCGCTTGCCGTCCAACTTCGTGAAAGGCAATATTCTGCGCACTGTGGCGCGCGGTCGAGGCGATACAGATAACCGAGCGCACGCGGTCAGGAAACAAAACCGCCCAGCTTAACGCCAGCATTCCCCCCATCGATCCGCCCACGACCGAAGCCAAAGAATGAATGCCCAAATGGTCAAGCAAGATTGCCTGTGTGCGAACCATATCGGCAATGGTGATCACCGGAAAATCCATCGCGTAAGGTTCACCAGTGGCTGGATCTTCGCTCAATGGCCCCGATGAACCAAGGCAACTGCCCAAGACATTTATGCAGATCACGCAAAAACGGTCGGTATCTATCGGCTTGCCTGCGCCGACCATGTTATTCCACCAGCCGGGCTTTCCGGTCAACGGATGCGTGCTTGCCACATATTGATCCATTGTCAGCGCATGGCAAATCAGCACCGCGTTGCTGGCATCAGCGTTCAAATCACCATAGGTTTCATAGGCGAAATCAAGCGGCGCGAACTGCGCACCGCTGTCCAACTGCACTGGCCCCATCAGCCTTATTTTACGGTCCAGTCCAAATCGGGCGTCGTCTTGCATAAATCTGCCTTAACAGTGCAGCATCATGAAACAATAGCTTTATGATATTTTTGGCGATGCCGCACCGCCGTGCCCCCAGCTTTCGATGATCGTAGCAATTGCGGCGCAGCATCCCTATCTTTCAAACCGAAGCAAGCGCGCTGCTATACCGCTGATTGAGGAAGGATTGAAATGAAGATCAATGCAGATTTTACGGCAGCGGTTGCGTTGCATACCGGCCAGATTGCATGGCAGCCCTCGCCCATGGCGGGCGTGGATCGCCGCATGCTAGACCGCGTCGGCGATGAAGTGGCGCGGGCGACGTCAATTGTTCGCTATGCTGCCGGCAGCCATTTTTCGCCGCACATACATGAGGGCGGCGAAGAATTTATCGTTTTGGACGGCGTGTTTCAGGATGAGCATGGCGACTATCCCGCAGGCTATTATATTCGAAACCCGCCGACCACGCGCCACACGCCGTCTTCGCAGCAAGGATGCACCATTTTTGTGAAACTGTGGCAGTTTGACCCAAACGACCGCAACCAGGTTAAGATCGACATGAACAGTTTGCCGTTAACGGATGATCCCGAATATCCGAACCTGCAATCCGCGTTGCTGTTCAAAGATGCCCGTGAGACCGTCATGCTGCAATACTGGCCCGCCGGACATGATGTGACGATTGATCTGCGCGGCGGCGCTGAGATCCTAATACTGGATGGCAGCATTACGGAAAACGGCGAGGAGTTTCTGCGGCACGACTGGCTGCGCATGCCCGTCAACGGATCTATGAGCGCGAAAGCGGGCAAGCAAGGCGCGCGCATCTGGATCAAAACCGGTCATTTACGCTTTGCCTAATAAGATCAAGGGGGAAGGTTCGGGGTCGGCAACACACTAGTTGATCGATAGAGCCGCCGCCGCTATGGCCAGCGCCATGACTAAGCCGGAACCCAAAAGCTATATTCGTGCAATTCACGCCTACACCCCAGGCAAAGCAAAAGCCGACGATGGCCGCGAATTGATAAAGCTATCGGCCAACGAGAATCCATTGGGATGCAGCCCGGCGGCGAGTGCTGCTTTGGCGGGCGCACAGCACTCGCTTGCCCGTTATCCCGATCCATCATCGGGCGCATTGCGAGAGGCATTGGCGCAGGCGTTTGATTTAGACAGCAGCCAAATCGTGTGCGGAACCGGATCGGACGAGTTGCTCAATCTGATCGCTGCCGGTTATGCAGGCGTTGGCGATGAGATCATCCACGTAAATTATGGCTTTGCAGTGTACGAGATTGCCACGCGCAAGGTGGGTGCCGAAGTTATCATTGCCCCCGATGCAGACTATGGCACCGATGTTGACGCATTGCTGGCGTTGGTTGATCCAAAAACACGGCTTGTCTATCTGGCCAATCCGAACAATCCCACAGGTACGGTAATGAGCGACGCAGAAGTAGCGCGGCTGCACGCGGGCTTGCCAGGTGATGTCATCCTGGTTTTGGATCAGGCCTATGGCGAATATCTGGACAGCGATGGACCACCGGCATTTGATCTGGCGCGGCGATATGACAATGTACTTATCACCCGGACCTTCTCCAAAATATACGGGTTGGCCGCAGAGCGTATTGGCTGGGGCTATGGTAGGCCGCATTTGATCGACACGCTGAACCGAATTCGCGGACCGTTTAACGTAACATCTGCGGGGCAAGCCGCCGCGATTGCGGCATTGGCGGACAAAGACTTTGTTAACCGCAGCCGGGCGCATAACGCCAAATGGCGCAGCTGGCTGACCTCCGAAATTACGGCGCTATCCAACCACGGCCTGCGTGCGGTCCCGTCGGCAGCCAACTTCGTCTTGGTTGTTTTTGACGGGGCAGTGAGCGCAGAAACAGCGGACCGTGAACTAATCGCGGCGGGTTATGTTGTCCGTCATTTGGCCGGGCAAGGTTTGGGCCACGCACTGCGTATCACCATCGGAACCGAAGAAGAGAATCACGGATTTATGGAAGCTCTGCGCCACATTCTGGAAAAAGCACGCTGATGCTGCCCTTTGCCCGCGTCACTATTATCGGCCTTGGCCTGATCGGTTCGTCGGTTGCCAGAGCAATCCGGACCAATATGCCCGGCGTGCGGATCACTGGTTACGATGCCGATCTGGACGTCAGAGCGCGGGCACAGACGCTGGGCTTTTGTGACGACATCACCGACCTGCCCGGCACGGCAGTAATTGACGCCGACTTGGTATTGCTGTGCGTTCCTGTCGGCGCAATGGGCGAGGTCGCGGAACAAATTGCCGATGACTTGCCCACCGATGCCGTCATCAGCGATGTTGGCAGTTGCAAACAGAGCGTCTTCGATGCGCTGCTAAAGGCTTTGCCGGATGCCATCATCATCCCGGCGCACCCTGTTGCCGGTACCGAAAAGAGCGGTCCAGAGGCCGGATTTGCAACCTTGTTCGCCGGACGCTGGTGCATATTGACGCCGCCAGAAGATGCGCCCGTTGCTGCGGTTGAACAGCTCTCGACATTCTGGCGCAGATTGGGCGCCGAAGTGGAAATTATGGATGCGCGCCATCACGATAAGGTGCTCGCCATTACCAGCCATTTGCCTCACTTAATTGCTTATACCATCGTTGGCACCGCCGATGATTTGCAAGAGGTCACGCAAAGCGAAGTGATCAAATATTCGGCAGGCGGCTTTCGCGACTTCACCCGCATTGCGGCGTCCGATCCCGTAATGTGGCGCGATGTATTTTTGTCCAATAAAGACGCCGTGCTCGAAATGCTGCAACGCTTTTCGGAGGATTTGACCGCGCTGCAACGTGCGATCCGGTACGACAAAGGCGACGATCTGGAGGCGCTGTTTACGCGCACACGCGACATCCGCCGTTCAATCGTTGAACAGGGCCAAGACGATGATGTGCCGGATTTCGGGCGCAAGCATTAAGCCGCGTTGACATTTGAGTGAAACAAGAACCGTTCGTGCTGAGCCTGCCTGCGTATAGGTTGCTTGCCTCATCCTTCGACTGGCTCAGGACGAACGGAGAGGGAGTTATGATCCTGTTATCATCCCACACTAGACGTTCAGCGCGTTAATCGCCGCATGCACGCGCTGTTCGATCTCGGCTCTTGGCAGACCCGCCGGAATTTCCTCGCCAACTTTATAGTTGATGACGCCCCTGTGGTAAATCCAGCTATCCCTTGGAATGCACTTGCCGCTGTCCACAGCGACGGGGACGACCGGCAACTTCAGCATCTTGTAAAGCCCTGCGAAACCGGGTTGTAAAGGCGGCCGTTGCCCGCGCGGTACCCGCGTTCCTTCGGGAAAGATCACTATGGGGCGGCCCTCTTCGATCACCTTGCGGGACTGGGTTAGCATTTCGCGCAGCGCCTTTGCACCGCCGTCACGGTCAACAAAGATCATGCCATATCGCCGTGCAGCAAACCCCCAAAATGGGATCCTGGCCAGTTGAATTTTCGCAACCACCGAAGGGTGGTGGAATAGCTGAGGCATATCGATCGTTTCGAACATGCTTTCATGTTTGATCGCATACAGCACCGGCCTGTTGGGCATCGCGCCATCCAGATGTACTTCGATGCCCAATATCAAACGCGCGCATAAATTTTGAAAGCTGCTCCACGCGCTGACAATACTCCGCATCCACCGCCGGGACAGCAGGCTGCTGATAAAGGCGGCGATTACCAATGGTATTGAACCGATGTAGAAAACGAGCAGGAACAATATGGTTCTGATTGCATCCACCGGCTAAATACCCAACAAGGCGGCGAGACCGCGAAACCAGAACTTCGTGTATTCTTTCAGCAAGACCGTCAGCGTCGGTGAAGCGACAACGGCGTCGTTGATGATGATGACGCTGCTTGGCATTGCTTGATCAAGTTCCAATCGGGCCCTGCGCATGTGCCAGTTGTTGGTCACCAGACGCACAGACTTTATTTTGTGCCGTTCAACCCAGCGCGCGGTTTCCAATGCGTTTGACCGCGTATCGACCGCACGGAATCCCAAATCGACGCAGCAATCAAAAATCTGTCCTGCCCCCTTATACTGCAAAGCGAGTTCCGCCGGTTTAACATCGCGGTCGACGCCGGAAATCAGCATGCGCTTGGCTTTGCCTGCACGAATAACTTGCAGCCCGCGGTCAATCCTGTTTGTTCCGCCGGTCAACACAACCACAGCGTCCGTTTCCGACATGTCTGCGGCTTGCGGCAGGAATAATGCAAACCATGCAAAGCCGAGCATCCACGCCATCATTATCAAAGCCAGCAATCGCCTAATCATATTCGGTTTGTCACAACATCTTCTTGAGCGCGGAAAGCACGGTCAAGCGGGCCATAAGCATGGCAAGTCCAGTCACTGCCAACGGAATGATTGCCAGCACTATCCAACCATAAAACGGCATGGCCGACCCAGCCAATAATCCAGACTCGACGGCGGCAAAACGATTGGAGATGAACCAGAATGTAAGCGCGGCGACGCCGAATCCGATTACCCCGCCGAGCAGCGCATCGAGCGCAACGCGGCGTTGAAACAACCGCGCGGCTTGCACATCTGTTCCGCCCATCATGTGCATAATCTCAATCGTTTCACGGTGCGTATTGAGCGCGCTGCGCACCGCCAAAATGACCGTTGCCGAAGTTGCCAGCAACAACAGCAACAGCACGCCGCCCGCCAACAAGATCAATGCCCGCATAAGACCGAAATAGGGCGCCAGCCATGTCGCATGGGAATCTATCCGGATATTGGGCGCGATCGGTTTAATCTGACCCGCCAACGAGGCTAAACGCGCCTTGTCTGGTTGCGCCGCAAAAGTAACATCAACCAAGGCCGGAATTGGTATATCCGCATCAATCACAGCATTGCCCAGCCAAGGCTCAAGCAGCGCGCGCACCTCTGCATCGGGCACTGCCTTGACCTCGGTTATGCCGGGCGAACCTTGCAATGCTTTGGTCACGGCAACGCGCTGTGCCGTGCGGCGCGAAGGATTGGGTTCGATAATCTGGATGGTAACCCGGCTCGCAATATCATCGCCGCCTTGCTGCGCCGCGTTGATCAGCAACAGCCCCGTTGCCGCCGCCAGCAATGTCAGAAAGAGCATGATCGCGATCACCCAAGGCATTGGCCCCGAAATGCGGCCCTCGGGGATCAGCTTTCGTTCGTGCTCAGGAAGGGCAAAATCAAGCAACATGGTTTAGTTCTTCAGCACCAAAGGCCGCGGCGGATGACGCAGATTGCCGGTAGGGTCAGACAAGCGCCCCTTATCAAGCCGCATCATTTGCGCGTCATCGATTTCATTGAGCAAGTGAATGTCGTGCGTTGCGACGACGACGGTTGTACCCAATTTGTTGAGTGCAGCAAATAATTGCAGCAGCCGCCGTGCCATATCCGGGTCAACGTTGCCCGTCGGCTCATCCGCCACCAACATTTCAGGCCTGCCGATAACCGCCCGGGCGATGGCCACACGTTGCTGTTCGCCGCCAGACAATGTTGCAGGCTGGGCATGGGCGCGCTCGGTCAATCCGATCCATGACAGCATTTCGGTAACCGGGCCCTTCAGGTCCTTTTCCTGAATACCCGCAATGCGAAGCGGCAGCGCGATGTTATCAAACGTCGATAAATGCTTGACCAGCCGGAAATCCTGAAACACCACACCAATACGGCGGCGAAAACCGGGCATGCGTTCGCGCGGCATGGTGACAGCATCTTGGCCAAACATTTTTATCACGCCCCGGCTTGGCCGATGCGCCAGATAAAGCAATTTGAGCAGCGATGTTTTGCCCGCACCGGACGCCCCGGTCAGAAAGTAAAAACTGCCCGGAAAAAGCGTAAAGCTAATATCCGCCAGTACCTCGGTGTCGGTGCCGTAACGCAGGCCGACATTGTCAAATTCCACAACGCTTTGCATCGCGGCACGAATGGCACAAACTGGCCCCTGCCGCAAAACAAATACATCAAGCGGCCATGCCAAAATGAGAATTCTCGCGCCAAACTAAACTCCATCCACAGCAATTTTTTGGGCAGGGGTTGCAGTTGTCGGCTGCAAATGTGAAAGCGGTAATATGCTATTGGTATGTCCAGCCTGTAAAACGCGATACGTGGTGCCCGATGCCGCCATCGGCATTGATGGCCGCCAAGTGCGCTGCGCCAATTGCAAACACAGCTGGTATCAAGATGGAGTTGTTCCACCGCCCCCGCCGCCCGCCCCCGCTATTGCGGCTCCCTTGGTCCAGCGCGAAGAGATCATCCCGCCAGTAACGCCTGTCCCGCCGCCGCCTGTCCGTGAAGCACCGCCTGCATCAGCGCCGCCTGTATCAGAACCGCCGCCGCAGGCTGCCGCTCCTGCCGAAGCACCGAAGCCTGTCGAGGCGCAACCGGACGCACCAGTACAGACCGGATTCGCCGCGTTTGATAACCCGCCGCAACCGCCGCCCAGCGTGGCGACCAGCAAACCGGAACCACCGCGTGCCGCATTCGATGCATTGCCGGAACGCAGCCAGTTCGCGCATGAACCGCCATTCAAGCCGCGGCGCAACCCGGCAAAATTGTGGACGATGGCTGCTGTTGCCTTTGCTGTGCTGATCGCCATCGGGTCATTGGCGTTGTGGCAGTTTGGTGTGCCGACCGGCAGCTTTGCCACCACCGCCAAGGAACCCGACCTAAAGATCGTGCTCAATCCCAATCATGAGTTGAACTATAAACCGGACGGCACGCCGTATTTTATCGCCAGCGGCACGGTAGTTAACCCGACCAGCAGCGAGCAATCGATTCCGGCGATGCTGGTAACGTTAAAAGACGCGGGCGGGCGGGCTGTTTATAGCTGGAAGATGAAAGCCAAGGCCGCCAAAATTGCGCCGGGCGGCAAAGTAGATTTCAGCGAAGCGCAGCTCGATGTACCCCGCGCCGCAAGCTCAATCAGCATCAGCTGGGTACTGATTGGCAACTAGCGGGCGGAAATTAGGCCGCGTTGATACCCGGCTCTGGTTTCAGTAAAACTCTACCATCGGCACCAATCTGCGGCGATGATATTCACGGTCGGTTTCCGCGATACCGTCTTTTGGCGGCGCCGGGCTTATGATCGCAGCACGCAGGATCGTTGCTTGTGCCCGCACCACCTTGGGAGCTGCTGGCCTTTGCGCCACCTCCGCATCGTTCGCGGCGGCCGGAGCCCCGATCATCAGCAAAAAGGGTAAAGCGGATATCATCAAACAGTCTTAACGGGATTTAACCTTATCCCGGCAAGCGCGATTGATGGTTAATGCCCGCCAAAACGAAGAAAGATCCGGCTGCCGGGCGCGGCGCATGACAATTGCCCCGTTATGCAACAGTTGCCTGTACAAATGTTTATTGAGAAAGCAGGTTGCGCGGACACAGGCGGCTTGCTAATGGCCGCCACCTACTTGTCGGTGGTATGCGGCCATGGCGGAATTGGTAGACGCGCAACGTTGAGGTCGTTGTGGGCGAAAGCCCGTGGAAGTTCGAGTCTTCTTGGCCGCACCAGATCGACGTTTTTGGCTGTTTCCCGTTATCCCCTATTATCTTGCATAAGTCACGTTTTTCTGGCATTTATTGTGCCTAGATAGCGTTTGCCGTTCCCCTTTGTGTCTCTCCAGCCCGTCTCTTTTGGGGGCATATTTGGGGGCATAACGCTAAATCGAACTTTGGGGGATTTATGCCGCTGACCGTTACCGAGATTGATAGATTCAAATCGCTCGACAAGTCTTATCGAAAGACAGACGAAAAGGGGCTTTATCTTGAGATATTTCCAAACGGATCAAAGCTTTGGCGCTACAAATACCGGCTGGGCGGCAAAGAAAAACGGCTGGCTCTTGGGGCATATCCCGAAATTTCGTTGAAAGAGGCGCGCGATAAACGCGATGAATCCAGAAAACAGGTACGAGACGGCATCGATCCAGCGCGCGAAAAGCGACTTGCCCGTCTCGAACGCAAGGTCAACGCGGGGCATAGCTTTGCCGATGTTGCTGCCGATTATATTCGGGTAAAATATGAGAGCGAAGGCAAGGCCAAAGCGACAATCGAAAAGCAGTATTTCTTCCTTTCGCACTTAACGCCAACGTTGGGCAGCGCCCCCTTGGGCGATATCAAGCCAATTGAACTTATGGCCGCGTTGCGAAAGCTGGAGGCAAAAGGGCATCGCCAGACTGCCAAATGCACGCGCGCATTTGCCAGCCGCGTTTTTCGCTATGGTGTTGGCATCGGCAAATGCAGCGATGATCCGGCGCGGCTTCTTGCTGGCAATCTATCCGCCCCCAAGGTGAAGCATCGAGAGGCCATACTAGACCCCAAGCGGCTGGGTGAGTTTTTACGCGCAGCCGATAGCTATAGCGGCCAGCCGATTGTGCGGATTGCAATGCAGTTGCTCCCCCATGTTATGCTTAGGCCGGGGGAATTGCGGCTGGGCAATTGGCAAGAAATAGATTTCGACAAGTCAGTCTGGCTTATTCCAGCCGAACGCACAAAGATGCGAAAACCCCATGCCCAGCCATTGTCCGCTCAAGCCATAGCCTTGTTGCGCGAACTGGAGCGTCATAGCGGGGGGCTTGAGTATATGTTTCGCGGCCAAGGCAAAAAGGGACCGATTAGCGAAAACACATTAAATCAAGCGTATCGCCGAATGGGTTTTGGTTCCGATGAAGTCACGCCGCACGGCTTTCGGACAACGGCGTCAACCCTACTTAACGAAACTGGAAAATGGAATAAGGATGCAATCGAAAAGGCGCTTGCCCATAAGGATGCAGATGCAATTCGCGCCATTTATAACCGTGGCACATATTGGAATGAACGGGTGAAGATGATGCAATGGTGGAGCGATCATCTAGACAAATTGCGCGCGGGGGGGGAAGTTATCGCAATTCGCGAAATCGGAGTGTTAGGTTGATGTCTGATTCCAAGTGGGTGTCTATGGTTGAAAATTGCCCAGCCGGACTTTCGGATGCCGATAAAATACTATGGCGGGCATCGCTTATCGAACGCCTTCGCACCGGCATGATGCCTGCAAAGGCGACGCGATGGACAAGGCGTTGGATTGTCGATCCTTATGGCAAAGAAACAGAATTCACTATGTGGGGAAATCCACACGAGTGCTGGGATGGTAAACTCGCAATTGCCATGTCCCAACCATCTCAAATCAAAGAAGATGAAGAGCTAGATTTGGATTTTTGGATAGATGAACTGTGCCAAGTAAATGCAAGTTGGACGAAAATTGACTATGGATCGTTTGGCTATGCCAATTGGCTTTCGGGCGATTTTGCTTCATCGAGCGCATGGTCTGATCCATTCGGTGATGCGGAAGAATCTCGCTACATAATTTGGGCAATTGATGTCAGGGTTAACAGTGACTTGATTGCACGATTCAATAACAATTTTGTGAAACAAGTGGACAATAAACCTGTTGACCGTATTTCTAAACATGACTGGATTGCATCTCTAAATCACTTAATCGCAATTTCCGAAATTGACAGCTTGGTGAGCGATCCCCATGCCCATGGCGCGCAAGCCTGTGTTGAAAGGGCGATGGCAGACTGGTTTGCAATAAATGCCAGCCAAATACCGTCTGAAGCTATGATTAGAAGTTATGCGGCGAAGGTGATTAAGGCAATGAAAGCGTATCAAACAAAAGGCTAGTTGCCCCCTAATTGGCCTTCATTGGCCTGAACGGCGGTAATGCGAAATCAAACCGCGCATAACGGTGTTTCCACAAATCTAAGGAAACACCAATGGACAAGCTTATCACTATTAAACAATTTTCCGAACGCTTTGGCGTTGGCCGATCAACTGTTTACCGCGAACATGTCGCTGGGCGGTTGCCGTTCCGCAAAATTGGCCGTGCGACGCGCATTTTGGAGAGCGATGCAACGGCGTGGCTGGGCAGCTTGCTGGTCAACGATAATCGTCCCCAGCCGTTCCTTTGAAACTTGCGCGGTTCAGTCCGCGCTTGTTTCCTGTAATGTCACGCGAAAACCCATATTTCATCTCTGAATCAATAGTTTGCGAGGCATGCTAGTCAATCCTCTATTATAGGGCGGGTTTCCCTTGCCGAAACATAGTGACAAAGCGGGCAGGCTATTGGCACGGGGTGGCGCGCGTAATTGTGCGGATAGTACAAGCTACCAGTTGACCGAACGCCAGTGCAGGCAATTGATCGACGCGGCTTATCAAGCAGAGGCGCTAGGCCAGCCGTTCAATCGGTTTATTACGCTGCTATGGGAGTGTGGCGGGATCGATGGGCGCGATAATGTCAAGGTGACGGGGCAGTTTATCAAATTAGCCAGCGATTGGGCGCGGCGGCATGGCTATAAACTGAAATGGGCGTGGGTGCAGGAATGGGGCAGCTTTAATGGCGCGCATGTTCATATCCTTTTGCACGTCCCCCCTAACCTTGATCCTATATTCAGGCCGATGCCTTTGCGCTGGACAAAGCGGCTATTGCCAGCGGAATATATAAGCGGCGTTATAGAGTGCCAAAAATTGGGCTTTGCTAACAATGCGCCTGCACGCGAGGCGGATATCATGGGCAAAATCCATTATATGCTGAAATGCGCCCCAGTCGCCTTTGAGGGGAAGCTGGGCATGGTTGGCCGGGGCTATACCGATTGGGGCAAGAGTTGCATGGTGACCGGCAAGCGGCTGGCGCGGTGGCAAGAGCGCGCTGATCCTCTGAAATAGGCTAAATCATCTATTGATTTAGGAAAATCTTGGCGCGGCGCATGGGAGTGTCTAAGCAGGGGTAATATCCCTTACGGGCTGATTCAAATGGGGAGCAACAGGGCTTGAAAATTCGATGACTGACGCAAGCCTTTTCACGTCCGGCGCTTTGTTCACCCAAGATTATTTGGTCGAAGGCATTGCCAGCACGGCGCAATATGCCGCCGCCGATAGCGCGGCCATGCGCGCGCGGCTGGAAAAAATTCTGTCCGGCTTTCCTTTTGCCAGCAAGCCGAACGAAGCGACGACCGAAAAGGATGCGATCTGGCCTATCATGGCGGCGCTTGGCTGGGACGAATATCTGACCCAGCAAAACCTGTCTGCAACGGGCCGCGTGGACGTGCCAGACGGGCTGTTGTTCATCGATGCAGCTGCCAAAGCCAAAGCGAACGAACACCCAGAGGAATATAAACGCTATCAGCACGGCGCGGCGGTGTTTGAGGCCAAACGCTGGGGCCGTGCATTGGACAGGGCAGAGGGCCGCAAAGGCGATGATAAGGATACTCCGTCAACGCAATTGCTGCGCTATATGCGGATTGTGGACGACCGGCATAACGGGGCAATCCGCTGGGGCATATTGACCAACGGCGTCAAATGGCGGCTGTATTTTTCGGGCGCGCGGTCAACTATCGATGATTATTTGGAAATCGACCTATCCCGCGTTTTGGCTTTGGATGGCGACTTACTCGACACTGGCATAACCGATAGCGACCGCGATCATTGGCTGGCAGTCTTTGCCGCAATGTTTAGTCGAACGGCGTTTGAACGTGCAAACGACACTGCCCCCAGCTTTCACGATACCGCCCGCCGCGACGCCGCCTTTTACGAAGAACGCGTCGCCAAAAGCCTTTCGGAAAAAGTGTTTGGCACGCTTTATCCAAATTTGGGCAAGGCGGTGGCAGCGGCGGCCCCAGCCGAAACCCCGCTAGACGAAATCCGCCAAGCGACGTTGATCCTGCTCTATCGATTGCTGTTTGTGCTCTATGCAGAGGACAGGGGGCTGTTGCCGGTTAAAGACCCCCGCTTTGATGACTATGCTTTGCGCGTGTCGCGGCTGGACGTTGGCAAACGCAAAGATGCTGGCGATGCCTTTTCCAGCGTTGCGAAAACCATTTGGAATCGTTTCGCTGACCTTGCCGAAATGATCGACAAAGGCGACCCGTCGGTCGGTCTGCCCCCGTATAATGGCGGGCTGTTCAACGGCGAAAACACCCCTTTGCTAAAGACTATCGGCCTTGGCGATGCCGTCATGGCAGAGGCGCTGGATATCCTGTCCTTTGAACAGCGCGGCGGCGAACGTCGTTATATCAACTATCGCGATTTATCGGTGCAGCAATTGGGTTCGATCTATGAACGCTTGCTGGAATTTGAATTGGTGCGCGATGCTGCAACGGGCGCGGTTGACGTTCGCCCCAATATCTTTGCCCGCAAAAATTCGGGCAGCTATTACACGCCAGACGACCTTGTTTTGTTAATCCTGGACGAAACGCTGGAGCCTTTAATCACCGACGCAATGGATGGCTTCAAAGCGACGCTTGGCCAAGTGAAGGCCAAAGACAGCGACGAATACACCATAAACAATCTGCAAAAGCTGGACCCTGCAAAGGCGATTACCCGATTGCGCGTGTGCGACCCTGCAATGGGCAGCGGGCATTTTCTTGTCTCGCTAGTGGACCGGCTGACCAATCACACGCTGGACGCGCTAGCAGAGGCCGTGGCGCTGGTTAGCGAGGCCTTCCCTGATCTCGACTATGAAAGCCCCGTGGCAGAGGAAATCCGCAAGATACGCGGCACAATTCGCGGCAATGCGCAGGACAAGAATTGGTCAGTTAGCGAAGAACAATTGGACGATGCGCAGCTGGTAAAGCGTATGGTGCTAAAACGCTGCATCTATGGCGCGGATAAAAACCCGATGGCGGTGGAACTGGCCAAGGTGTCCCTATGGCTTCACACCTTTACCGTTGGCGCACCGCTTAGCTTTATCGATCACCATCTGGCGGCTGGGGATAGCCTGTTTGGCCTTTGGGTGCGCGATGCGATTGATAAGGCGGGCAAAGGCGGTGCGTTGCTTTATCACGAAGACTTGAAAAACGCCGAACACCAAGCCGCGTCCATGCAAGAGATAGAGGCATACACCGATGCCGAAATCGGCGAAGCGCATGATAGTGCGAAACTGTGGCAGGATATCGAATATCAGGTCGGGCCGTTCGACAGCTTTGTCAGCTTCATTCACGCGCTGGATTGGCTGGACCTAAAGGGGCCGGACAAGGCGCTGGTAACACTGTGGCTGGACGGGCGCTTTGGCGATCCCTTGCCCATTGCACGGGGTAAGAAAGCCCCAGAGGAAGGCAAAGCCAAGCCGGACGAACTGGAGCGGTTTACAGCGATCTGGGCATCGGCGCGCGAATTGATAAACGAAGAGCGTTTCCTGAATTGGCAAATCACCTTTCCCGGCGTGTGGACCAATTGGTCTAGCAAGGGGCTGGAGGGTGGCTTTGACGCTATCGTCGGCAATCCGCCTTGGGACCGGATAAAGTTGCAACAGGTCGAATGGTTTGCAGCGCGAAGGCCTGAAATTGCCAAGGCGCAACGCGCGTCTGACCGGACGAAAATGATAAAGGCGCTGGATAAAACGGGCGATCCTTTGTTTGCCGATTATGCCAAGGCGGATAAGCGCGCGGCGGATACGATGCGCGTGGCGCGAAAGTCCGGGCATTTTCCGTTGCTAAGCCGGGGCGATATCAACCTGTATAGCCTTTTTGTCGAACGCGCCCATGCGCTTGTGAAACCGGGCGGCATGGTCGGCTTGCTGACCCCCAGCGGGATAGCATCTGACCTGTCTGCATCCGAATTTTTCCGCAAAGTGGCGACGGGAGGGCATTTGAAGGCGCTTTATGATTTTGAGAATAAGAAAGTCTTTTTCCCAGACGTCCATGCCAGCTTCAAATTTTGCATCATGGTGGCAAGCCCCGAACGGAAATTCGATGCAGCCGAATGTGCATTTTACCTTCATAACATTGCCGAACTGAAAAACACCGATCAAGCCTTCCCGATTGCCGCAAGCGACTTTGCCCGCGTGAATCCAAACACCGGCACAGCCCCCATTTTCCGCACCCGCCGCGATATGGCGCTAACCACGGCGATCTATGAACGCTGCCCCGTTTTGGTGGATAAATCGGGCGGTGAAGCGGTGGCGGCTTGGCCAGTAAAATACGCCACCATGTTTCATATGACGAACGACAGCCACCTATTCCGCACCCGTGCCGAACTGGAGGAACAGGAAGGCGCATGGCCGATAGGCGGCAACCGCTGGCAATCGGCGGCTGGGGAATGGGTTCCGCTATATGCTGGGCGCATGTTTTGGCATTTTGACCATAGAGCGTCGTCAGTAACTACAAACGACGAGAACGTGCATAATGCGGCGCTGAGTGAGAGCGTCTCTTGCGACCAAAAGCGCGATCCTTCGTTTACCGTTGAACCACAATTCTGGGTAAGCTGGACCTCAATTCAATCCAAACGAGATTGGGTGTTAGCGTTTCGGGACATCACAAATCCCACCAACGAGAGGACAATCGTTAGTGCGATTCTCCCCAAGGCTGGTTACAACAATAAAGCACCATTGTTGGACACCAGCGACGCGGAATTAGCGGCAAAACTTTGCGGCAATTTTTGTTCGCTCGCATTTGATTTTGTAGCGCGCAAAAAAATGCAAGGCACAAACGCTAACTGGTATATTGTCGAACAACTCCCCGTCATTCCCCCAGCCGCTTATGGCAGCAGTTTCGGCCCCAAAAGCGCCGCTGATATCGTAAAGGCGGCGGTGCTGGAGCTGACCTATACCGCGCATGACATGGCCCCCTTTGCCCGCGATATGGGCCATGTTGACGCCAAAGGCGAAGTCTTGCCCCCGTTCATCTGGGACGAAGAACGCCGCCTGCATTTGCGCGCCAAGCTGGATGCGCTCTATTTCATCCTTTACGGCGTTTTCGATCCAGCCGATGCAGCACAAAGCCGCGACGATATCCGCTATATCTATTCGACCTTCCCCATAGTCGAACGCCAAGAAACCGCCGCCCACGGCACCTATCGCAGCCGCGACTTGTGCCTTGCCTATATCAACACCCTAATGGCCGGACAGCCCGATGCAACGGTGGCGGGGTAGGGGGGCGTTCAATCCCAGAGGCATTCCAGCCGGACACCGGCAATAAACCGTAATCATTGCGCTAACCCCATATTTCCCGCGCGCGCGAAGGGGATTCCCATTTTGTTCTAAATCTGCTATTGATTTAGGATAATCTTGACGGGAAATGTGGATTTATGGGCGGCTGGAATTCAGGACGAAGCGGCGGCAGGCCGATTGCGGAAAATTGTTTCCGCGTCGATTTCGGCTGGATGCTACGCCAACGCTTGGCAGTGCCCGGACAACATAAGAACGGCACACTGAATTGGACGTGCGGCGGGCTTCCGTCTGGCTCTATCGGCTATGAAGTCGATATGGTTGATCCTTATTTTTCGCGGCTGGTGTTAATACACCGTCGGAACACCGGCGAAAATGCCAAGAGCGTAAGGCAGGAAATACCGCTGACCTTCACCGTTCCCCATTATGGCGGGCGGCGATGGTGGATGATCTGCCCCTATCGCGGGCATCGCGTTTCCATCCTTTATCTGCCCGGCAATGGCGACCGCTTTGCATCGCGCAAGGCTTGGCGCGTCGGTTACAAAATCCAGCGCGTGACGGGCCGCGATAAAGCGTTTGAGGCGCTGTTCAAAATCCAACGGCGGCTGGGTTGCGATGAAGGCTGGGAAATGCCCATACGCCGCCCCAAGGGCATGTGGCATAGAACCTATGCGCCGTTAGAGGATCGATTCTATCATTTGAATGACGTATGCGCTGTGCAAATGATGATGGCGCTAGGTGTAATAAATGGCCGCCTTGATAGCGCGAAAAAATAAGGGGCCGTTAATCGGCTTGGGGGCATATCTGGGGGCATTTTGTTTTATCTCTGTTTTTATATTCAAATAAATCAATTAATTATGAGATATATTCGAGTCTTCTTGGCCACCAGACAGCCCCCGAGCATCCCCCTAAAGTATCGGCCCATCGCCATCAAGCCCGGCTGGCATCAACGCCAAATCACGCTATCATTTTTGCGCCCATGATCCATATCCATACCAAAATCGTCAGCGCCCCGCCTGCTAAAGTCCATTGGATTGACGCGCGCAGATTGTGGTGTTGCACGTCGATTGATCGGATGAAGGCGGCGAACAGGCGCTGGCGGATCGCGACGTCGCTATCCAATCCTTCGCTATCGAACTCCTCGCCAAACAGGATCGCGCGCAGGCACAGCGTGCAAGAAACCACCAACGGCAGCAAAGCGGCGCAACAGGCGATAACCTCCCAGGGCTGGGTCGCGGCATCAATGCTGAGCGGGGCGCCTGGTGACGCGGAGATGGGATGGGTGCCGATGGTGATCATCAGCGCGTTGAACGCCAACATTGCCCCCAACCGGATCGACAGGTCCATATCCCGGTTTTCCAGAAACTCTAGATCGGAGACGAAGTTGGGCTCAAGCGGATCTCCGCGTACGGCTTGAAACGCACGCAGGCGGCTGCGGAAGGAAGTTTTTGACATAGACTGTGATTAGCCATGATTGCGGCAATTTGAAAAGGGATTATTTTGTTGGGCGAGTGCCGCGACGACATCGAATTTTCAATCAACATAATCCGTCGGCGCGGTTCTGACCGCCTAAATGTAAGGCGAATGGTTTTGCCGATTCGGCTTTGATTCGCTACCCGGGGAACCATTTGATATCGCGATTTCCGGACCAAAATCGAGCCTAAATGTAGGACCAAAACCAAGACAAAAACCTGGACCGCGCCGCGCCCCCAAAACGCCCAAGTTGACACCTGGTTGACAAGATTGACGCCTATTTTGACATTTTGCAAAAGAACGGCGTTCGATTATTTCCTACATCGTGGTTTTTTGTAGGATACTGCCTGCGCCGATTTGCGGGGCGAAGGTAGGTGATTAGACCGCCAACAATGTCAAAGAGCCAGCCCTGAAATAGCGGCCACGCCCTGTGGTCCCAGAACAAATCCTACATTACAAGAGCTAATGCGAGGACAGGACCGCGACGTAAAGGGGTTATTGCACCTGTCAACTGAACGCCTTCCACCCTTTTTTCCTTCTACCCTTTTATGAAAATCTCACCGCGGCGCAGCAACGAGATAGAATGCAGTTTCAGCGCACGCCCAACAGCGTGCAAGGCGCAAAGGGAAAGAAGGAAAAAGAGGGTGGGCGCGGAGACACCGTCATTCAACGATAGTTTAGTGCATTGTTACCTTAATTTGTTGGGCTAATTAGTGTATTTAGTAAACTGGCACCGTAATTCCCACCGTAATTCCAAGCGCTTGATGAAGCGTTGGTTATTATGGGGTGAGCTGGGCGGTCGCCAATGCACACCAACCTTTAATTAGCCGACACCAAGTATTTTAATCAAAGGCTACCCTTGACTAGAAGGACTTTTTCCCTCTAAGTTAAGCTGAACTTTAATTAGAGGCAAAAATGGCGATGCAATTCAGGGCTGGCCGATATATCAAACAGCCAAACCATTATTCGGCCTTCATGCCGGAGCCGCTTCCACCTGTGCCGCCGATCCATATTGACGGCGCAATGCAGACTATGCTGTCAAAGGCGGATCGCGCACTCGGTCGCCTGGATGGGTCAATCCAAACATTGCCCGACCCCGATATGTTCGTATTCATGTATGTCCGTAAGGAAGCGGTTCTTTCTAGCCAAATTGAAGGAACGCAATCCTCGCTTAATGATCTGCTTGAAGCTGAAGCGGCCATACATGATGCCAACAGACCAAGCGATGTCAGCGAGGTTCTCAACTATGTGCGGGCCATGAACTACGGTTTGCAGAGATTGGCAGAACTGCCGATCTCGGTCCGGCTCATCCGTGAAATTCACGAAGAGTTGATGCGGGGTGTCCGCGGCAATCATGCCAATCCCGGCGAACTGCGCCGTAGTCAGAACTGGATTGGTCCCGGCGGATCGACGCTGAATGACGCAATTTTTGTACCGCCACCGCCACATGAAGTCGAGCGTCTACTATCTGACCTTGAAAAATTCGTCCACGAAGACTGCGAAATTCCGGCGCTAATCAAAATTGGGCTGATCCACGCGCAATTCGAGACAATCCATCCCTTTCTCGATGGCAATGGCCGTGTCGGGCGGTTGTTGATTGCCTTCTATCTTTGCCAGAAAGAGATACTGCTCAAACCGGTTCTATATCTCTCGCACTGGTTTAAGCTGCACCGGACGCGCTATTACGAATTGCTGCAGAACATCCGCGACAAGGGCGAATGGGAGGAGTGGACAAAATTCTTCCTTGAAGGCGTAGCATTGGTCAGTTTGGAAGCGACCGAAACGGCACGCAAAATCGTTGCCATGCGCGAGGAGCACCGGCGCAATATCATGGACCGTTTCGGGCGCTCAGCAGGGAATGGGCTTCGCGTGTTGGAAAGCCTCTACACGCATCCTTTCATCGACAATCGCGCTGTGATGGAGAAGCTGGGTATTTCCTTCCCAGCCGCAGCCGACCTGATCGACCGCTTTGTCGAGGCCGACTTGCTGGTGGAAATCACCGGACAGGCGCGATACCGTGTGTATCAATATTTCCCGTATGTGCGGCTGTTTTCGGATGTGGGGCGGTGAGTTAAGTGCATTTGGTAAACTGGCACCGTAATTCCAGTTTGCCATTACCCTCTCCTGAGTAGAAAATGCGACCTAGGCTGGCCTTTGGAACCTAGAATTAGATGCCGCCGTAAATATATCCACAAGCCATTCAGGATCATGATGCTGAAATTGCTGAAATGCGCTTCGTTCTAGTTCAGTTAAATCTTGAGGACATTGATTTCTATAATAAATATAATCTTTACTGTAAACCATGGTGTAAAAGTTGATTTCATCAACCTCTTGTTTTGACAACCGGATTGACATAAAGCGCCCCGGCACAGAATAGCTTGAAGGGCAATCATATCCGATAGTAATCTGTGGAGTGAGTGGGACCAAGCATCTCGGATTGTAGGGTGACGGCGGTCCGCCAGATCGAAAATTATTCAGCATTCCGTCCCCGAAGATGAACTCACCTTCGCCAGCAGTCATGAATATATACTTTCCTCTCTGACTCATAGCTTTAGCATAGTCTGTCAGCACGTGCCGTTGGTTGCCCGAAATTAGATGGTCTGGCACTGGTCCATCGTGAAATGGTTGCACGCCAACTCGGATTGAATTTCGAAACCCGGGGCTCCGAACTACCAACGAAGCAATGCACTCGCTTAACAAACTGGAATCTTGCTCGAACTGCCATACCGGTGAAAACCGAGCGGAGAGGTCACCAACGTTGGCGGATGAGAGCCTAACGCTATTTTCGAGTAATTCGATTAGCTCACGAAAACCGGTATCAGCTCGACCAAATATATACTCAAAACTCTCGTCCCACACCGTCGGCACGTCAGCTATTTGAATTCGATGCGCATTCCTTATCTGACCAAACGTGCCGTTCTTTGAAGTTTTAATATCGCCACTGCTATTTCTTCTATGAACTAGTCCTTCAGAATTTCTCCAATATCGCTGCAGACTTTTTGGAAAATAATGGTGCTCGGCACTCTTTGTTCGTTTGTGAGGCGGGGTTGGTTTTTTCATAGTGTCGAGAGCACCCTGCTTAATTGGCTAGATATTCAATCATGCTCCCGATAACCAGCACCCATATATAGCTCGCGTCCGGTTTCCTCATAGACCTTATAGACCTTGCTCATCTCGGCCGTGCCTGAATTACTTGCACATTTGCGCCCACGCAGCGTCGAAGTTGGCCGCGTTCATTGTCCCGTCACCCTCAATCGCATTCACATTTCCACCGCCAATGAATCTGGTTGGGCCGGACATTCCACCAAAACCGTTCTTGCTATTCACTCGACCGCAAACACCAACATTCGCGCCATTAACAACTATTGGCCGTATATCAGAAAATTCGGCAGAATTCGGATCACGCAATCTTTGTTTTATGTCGTTTTGGACCACAACCCGGATCGCCGCTTCATTCGATCCAGATGATAATTCATCGCTCTCGCTGGAATTATTGGAAGAGCAACTGTATAAAAGAAAGCCGATAGCTGCAACTGGTATCAAGCAACCCAGCCACCAAGCACCATCCTCATTTCGTCGCCCGGCGATTGCAATCCGCGTCTCACAATGGGCACACTTGCTGGCAGTGTAAGGGTTTTTCTTTCCGCAATTCGGGCAAGGCACTTCAGGTGTCATGATGATTCCCAAATAATTTCAGACCAGTAATTATCTTGAATTACAGAAATAATTACGTTGTGGTGGCTGTAGACGAATTTTTTTCACAATCAATCATGCTCCCGATCACCAGCGCCCATATATAGCTCGCGTCCTGTTTCGTCATAGACTTTGCTCATCTCTGCCATGCCAGCCTCTGCTTCCTCGGTGGCGATAAACCCAGCGCTATCCTGATTCTGCAACCGCGCAAACTCCCGCACCTCCTGGCTGATCTTCATGCTGCAAAATTTCGCGCATTACGGTGCCAGTTTACTAAATACACCAAATTCAAGCAGCCCTCAACAGCGGGATCGCATCCAACGCATCCCCGATCTCCGCCTCTGCCATCCGCAGATCATAGGTGCGTTGCAGGTTGAGCCAGATGTTCGGGCCGTTGCCGCACATCTTGCCGATGCGCAGCGCCATCTGGGCGGTGATTGGCTGCTTCTCGTTGAGAATATCATACAGCGTCTGGCGCGAAATGCCGAGCAGGCGGGCGATTTCCGTCTTGGGCCTGCCGAGTGCGGGAAGCACATCTTCGCGCAGCAACTCACCGGGGTGCATGGGGGGGAGCCCGCAAACAAGAGATTTTGCCATCAGTGATAATCCTCTAAATCTACATCGACGGCGTCCTCACCGTCCCAACTAAATGTAATCCGCCAATTTCCCGATGCGTCGACAGCAAATCGACCGCGATCCTGACCTTTCAATCCGTGAAAGCGCATCCCCGGCAGGTTCATATCATCCGGCACCTTGGCATCATTGAGTGCAATCAGAATGCGACGAATACGAGCCGGGTTCTGCACACTCAACTTTGCCGTTTCGCCCGTCGCATAATAGCGGCTTAACGCCTTGCTTCGGAACGAGCGGATCACATGTGTAAGCTAGTAGCTTTCAAGTGGTTTGTCAAGCATTGGCTGACAAACAACCTTAATCATGCTCCCGGTCGCCAGCGCCCATATATAGCTCGCGCCCGGTTTCGTCATAGACCTTGCTCATGTCAATAATTCCGGTGACACAATACTAAACTCACCCCGCAAATCCCAGCACTACAAGCATCGCCTGCTCCACGCGCGTCATATCGCCGCCTGACAATTCACCTATGCGTGAGCCTAATTTATCGCGCGGGACTGCGGTGATTTTGTCGGCCATCACTTGCGATGGATCGCGCAAGCCATTGCCGGCAGTTGGCAGTAACGCGGGGCGCGACAGCATGTTGTCTTTTGCCAGCGTTGTAATGCCGCAAATCAGCACGGACTCAATCTCTGTTGTTAGCCAATCGGCTTGGACAATCAATGCAGGGCGGGGCTTGCTGGCATAGCCCCCTGCGCCCGATACTGTCCATATCTCGCCACGGATCATTCCGGGCGCGATGCCTTTTGCTGGGTGCCATCTGGCGGACCGTCCGGTCCCCAATCATAATCCGGTTCGCTGCCCCAAACTTCCGCCCTTATGGATTCCAGAAACTCCATATCGTCCGATGCCGCATCGAGCCGATTGATTTCCTTTGCCTCCCGCGAAAGCTCCGCCCGCACGTTAGAGTTACCCATATCGGGCACCCAGAACTGCCTGAGCTTAAGGCCCCGGGCACGCAAGGACGCACGGCGTTTTGCCACACGCTCGGCTCCGGTCATCTTTGCATGTACGCCCATAGTGAGTCTCCGTTACATGTAACGTAACAAAGAGTGTTCGCGATTGCAAATCAATCATGCTCCCTATCGCCTTGGCCCATATACAGTTCGCTGCCGGTTTCCTTGAATACTTCGCTCATCTTCGCCATTCCTGCTTCTGCATCAAGCGCGGGTAGGTCGGCGGTGTCGAAAACGGCGTTGGGGTTGTTGGCTGCGAACTCTCGCACCTCCTGGCTGATCTTCATTGAGCAGAATTTCGGCCCGCACATGCTGCAGAAATGCGCGGTCTTGGCGCCTTCGGCTGGCAGCGTCTGGTCGTGATATTGCTCCGCTGTGTCTGGGTCCAAAGACAAATTAAACTGGTCGCGCCAGCGGAATTCGAAGCGCGCCTTGCTCAGCGCATCGTCGCGCACCTGCGCCGCCGGGTGGCCCTTCGCCAGATCCGCTGCGTGTGCCGCCAGCTTATAGGTCACCACACCGACCTTCACATCGTCGCGGTCGGGCAGGCCGAGATGCTCCTTGGGCGTGACGTAACACAGCATCGCCGTGCCGTACCAGCCGATCATCGCAGCACCGATGCCGCTGGTGATATGGTCGTAACCCGGCGCGATGTCGGTGGTCAGCGGCCCGAGCGTGCAGAACGGCGCTTCGCCGCAGACCTCAAGCTGCTTGGTCATATTCTCCTTGATCTTGTGCATCGGCACATGGCCGGGACCTTCGATCATCACCTGGTTGTTCTTGGCCCAGGCCCGCTTGGTCAGTTCGCCCAGCGTCTCCAGTTCGGCGAACTGGGCTTCGTCGGACGCGTCGTGCAGGCAGCCGGGACGCAGGCCGTCACCGAGGCTCCACGTCACGTCGTACTGATACATGATGTCGCACAGGTCTTCGAAGTGCGTGTACAGCGGGTTCTGCTTCTGATGGGCCATCATCCACTGCGCCATCAGAGCGCCGCCGCGGCTCACAATCCCCGTGATGCGGCCCATGGTCTTGCCGAGGTGCTCGCGCAACACGCCGGCGTGCAGGGTCATATAGTCGACCCC
>JAYVBJ010000014.1:0-39671 GCA_043750535.1 Sphingomonadales bacterium
GGCGGCATGGCCCCGGCGATCATCATCGAGCGGATCTGACCAAAATCGCAGGGGCGTCCTGTCCGCCGGAAGGTTGATCGGGACGCCCGCCTGTGACAAGGCGGGTTCATAGTCGTGCGCTTTGCAAACGGGAGATTTCTTCCCACATGCACGCCCGCAGGCTCGCAAAAAACTTGTCCAGGAGTACCTCGCCGTGGCCACCGCCTTCAAGCTCGACCAGTCGCCCGAAGCCATCGAGATCGCCGCGCTCGTCGCCCGCAGCCGCGCCGCGCAAATGCAGATCGAAAACTATTCGCAGGCGCAGGTCGATGACCTGATCCGGGCGATGGTGTGGTCGGTGTGCAAGCCCGGCACCGCCGAGATGATCGCCCAGCACACCGTCGACGAGACCCAGCTCGGCAATTACGACGGCAAGTACCTCAAGATTTTCCGCAAGACCCGCGCCACGCTGTTCGACATCATCGACGACAAGTCGGTCGGGATCATCGAGGACGATGCCGCGCGCAACATCGTCAAGATCGCCAAGCCGGTCGGGGTGATCGTCGCGCTCTCGCCCTCGACCAACCCCGAGGCGACCCCGGTGATCAAGGCGATCTCGGCCGTGAAAGGCCGCAACTCGATCATCGTCGCGCCGCACCCGCGCGCCAAGCTGACCAACAAGCTGATCTGCGATCTGATGCGCGAGGCGATCGTCAAGATGGGCGCGCCCGCCGATCTGGTGCTATCGATCGACACTCCCTCGGTCGAAAAGACCAACGAGCTGATGCGCCAGTGTGACCGCGTGCTCGCCACCGGCGGCGCGGCGATGGTCGATGCCGCCTATTCGAGCGGCACCCCGGCGCTTGGCGTCGGCGTCGGCAACGCGGTGATCACCGTCGATGAGACCGCCGACCTCGACGATGCCGCCGAGAAGATCCGACTGTCCAAGACGCTCGACCTCGCCGCGTCGTGCAGCGCCGACAATGCGGTCATCCTGGTTGATGCGATCCACGACACGATGCTCGCCAAGCTGGTCGCCAAGGGCGGGCTGGTGCTCGACGACGATCAGAAGGCGAAATTGCAGTCGGCGATCTGGGTCGACGGGCATATCAATGCCAAGGTCGTCGCGCAGACCCCGCAATTCATCGGCAGCTATGCCGGGTTCGACGTTCCGCAAGACACGCAATTCTTCATCGTCCACGAGACCGGGGCGGGCGCCGCTTATCCTTTCTCGGGCGAGAAGATGACGGTAACGATGGCCGTCTATCGGGCCAAGGATATCGACGACGCGATTGCGCTGACCAACCGCATCCAGGCCTATCAGGGCCAGGGCCACAGCTGCGGTCTCTACTCGCGGTCGGACGCCAATATCATGAAACTTGCTGAGGGAACGCGGACCAGCCGGGTGATGGTCAACCAGCCGCAAGCCGCCTCCAACAGCGGCAATCTGTGGAACGGCATGCGCCAGACTTTCTCGTTGGGCTGCGGGTCATGGGGTGGCAATGGCACCAATAACAATATTACGTGGCGCGACCTGATCAACGAAACCTGGGTTTCAAAACCGCTCGCAGTGGCAAAAACATTGCCGAGCGACGAGGTGTTGTTTGGTGACGTAATTGCCCGGCTGGGGTAACATTACCGCAAAAATCGGTCCAAAGCGGCGTTTGGTTAGCAACGAGATATTTGGTGCGGACAATAGCCTGCTTCAAAGTTTGAGGTGTGCGTCTTAACTAAGAAGCTATGGATTTTCAGCCAACTCCGCAGGCACAGCATCGCGGCTGAGCTGGCGGCTGTATAGCCAGCCGATACCGATCAAGCTGAATCCCAAGGCAACGAACGATCCAATCCGCAGCAACCCTTCAAGCCCTGCCGTGTCGAACAGGAACACTTTCACCGTCGCCATCAGGACGAGCACGAGCGACGCCAATCGCCAGTCACGCCGACCAGCCTTAATCCCCCACAACAGGAAGCCGACAGCAAGTGTAATGCCGAGGATGGAGCGCAATATGTCCTCAGTTGAGCTAACACCTGGCTCCACAAGCAGTGTGCCGTGGAAACCCTGTCGCACTGTCGCCCAGGCAAAGCCACATATCATCAGCATATGGACCCACTGCACCGCTCGTGCCGCTTTTTCTGCGTATGTCGGCAACATTGGCTTTAACAAATACAGGCTGAAGGGCAGGATGACAAAGAGCGGCAAGATAAGGTTAAGGATTGGCCATGTTCCAACAGACTGCGCCGTCCATAGCGGATTGTGCAGTATCAGGGAGTAATACAGGGCATGCACCGACGCAGCGGCAATCAAAGCGGGCGCTCCCCAAATTTTGATGGTCCCGCTTGATTTGCGCCAAAGCACGGCCCCAAGCGCAATCAGTAATCCGGCCCAAACCAGCCTTTGGCCGAGTCCGTAAGATTCAAAACTCTCGCCGATAATGTGTGCAAAGCCCAAGCGGTAAAGGCTATGAGCTGCGATCCCGCCAAGTAAGCCAGCGAACAAAGCGCCGCCCTGTTTTGCCCAGTTCGGCAATTGCGTTTGCATCAACCAAACACTGATGCCGGCCGCGATAGCCGGTGCCAACATTTGTTTCAGTGCGATCAAAACCGGCAAATCTGCGGCACTAATGACCATTGGAACACCGGCAAGCGACATGAGTGCATTGATTGCCCAACTCGCTAACGGTATAAGCGCCCAACCGGCAATGACGGCGGTCAGCGTTGCAATTGCGGCCTGTAATTGCGGCCAGACCAACCGGCGGCTGTATCCGGCAAGCATGACAAGACCCACAGGCGCGGCCAACGGCATGAAGCTGACGGGTATAATCTGGGCAATTGCGCCATAGCTCAAGAGCGCGGAAAATGCCTGTGCTGCGAAGCGCACAGCGGGTGGGCGCGACTTGATGGCAAAGTAAGCCATCAACGCAGCGACCGCGGCCCAGCGCAGCGCCGAAGACAAATCTGAACCTGCGCCGTTATCGCCAAATAGCCGCAGCAGCTGCCCAAGCGGCGATCCGCCTGTTGTGAGCAGCAGCGCGATGCTGGCCAGTCCCAAGATGATAGATTGTGCCTCAACAGCGTAATCTTCATGGCGGCGGCCCAAGAACAACATGCCAGCCGCAACTCCTGAAAGCGAGATCGGCAGCGACCATCCTGGCACAATTTGGGCAAGCATACCGTAAGTCATGATAGCCGCAAACCAGTGCGCCATGATGCGCGTGGTTTTGCCCCGCGCGAAGACCGCAAAGGCCGCAAACAGCCCGGCCAGTCCGCCCCATCTGAATACGGGATAGATATCAAATCCAGTGTCATTGCCCGCGAACAGGCGAGTGATTTCAATCCAGTTGAAATTCATGCTGATGAACAACAGCGGCAAAGTCATCAGCGCAAAGTAAGCCGCATTATTCTTTCCAAAGCCGCCTGTGCTTTTGTTGCTGATCACAAGCATCGCGCCCGCTAAGGCCGCAAGGCCAAGGGGTAGGGACCAGGTGAGCAACAGTGTGGAAAGGAACGCATAAACCAGAGCACCCGCCACTGCTTGCACAGCAATGCGCGTCGGCATAGTTATTGCCCGGTTGGCCAATACGGCAAAGACAACCGCCAAAGCCCCCCAACGGAAAAGAGATTGGCCAAACGCTCCATCATCTTGTCCCGATACTAGCGTTCTCAGTTCGGAGAGATTGGGGCTGGTAGTAAAGATGAACACAGGCAATGTAAGCGCCGCAAAGCCGGTCGCTATCGTTTCAATCCGGCTGTCGCGTGCACGTTCGCCAAAGAACAACAGCGCCGCCGCGATAACAGCAACCGCAATCGGCGCGGTCCAATGCGGCAGGGCAAACCAAGCAGCGACTGCAAGCAGACCGCCCGATGTTGCCGTGAGCAGGGCAAAGCGGGTGTCGCCCAGCCGATCATCATTGCGCCATCCGCGTGCCATGGCGATATCCGGCTATTTCTCGCCGGAACTATCAATGGCCCTCCAATACTGCGCCCGGAAACATGATCTCAGCCTGCAAGCACTTATGGCCGAAGCGTTCAACGATGTGCTGCGCAAATATGGCGAAAGCCCAATAGGAAATTGATATTATGACATTGAAGAAACACGACATTGCCGACCATTTGACGGTAGCGATCAAGGACGGCGACGCAAACGCGTTTCCGCCCGCGCTTGGAGACGCAGTGCAGGCGTTCGGGATGGAGAGGCTGATCGACGCTACTGGCTACACTCGGCACAAGATTGGGCGTGCAACGCGGCCTAAAGCCAAGCCAAGGTTCAAGGCGGTCCACGATATGGCGCGCGGCATGAACCTCGCGATCAGGTTTGTTCCGGCGGAAAAATGCTGAAAGGATAAAAGTGCGCTGCTCAAAACTGAAGGAAATTGTGGGTCTAACGCCATTCAATCTTGGTACATGCCTTTTGACGACTCCTTGTGCTCATTTCAGCTACCCGCTCTCCTGGACCAACACGTAGCTCGTGCTGCGCCCGCCCGCTGCTTCCTTCGCTAATATGCCCTTCGCTATCAATCCTTCGATATCCCGCAGCGCGGTGTCTTGCGAACATTTGGCCATCTTCGCCCATTTGGACGTGTTGAGCTTGCCTTCAAACTCATCCAGCAAACGGTTGAGCAACAGCCGTTGGCGCGGGTTCAGTTCCGCCTCACGATGGGCGTCCCAGAACCTAGCTTTGGTGAACACGGTTGCCAGAATCTCCTCCGATTGCCCAATCGCTGCGTCAAGGCAAGCGAGGAACCACAACAGCCAGTCGGTCACATCGACATCGCCTTTCTGGGCGCGTTCCAAAGCATCATAATAGCTTTTGCGGCGCAGCTGGATTGCCGCAGACATCGAATAAAAGCGCTCGGCCTGGCCTTCGGATCGCGCCAATGCCAGATCAGCAATTGCACGCGCTATGCGGCCATTTCCATCTTCAAACGGGTGGATGGTGACGAACCAAAGATGCGCGATCGCGGCGCGAAGCACCGGATCAAGCGGGGTATCTCCATCAATCCACGCCAGGAAAGCTGCCATTTCTGTCGGCAGGCGTGAAGCTTCCGGCGCTTCGAAATGAGCCTTCTCGCGGCCGTAAGGACCAGACACCACCTGCATGGGGCCATTGGCATCATCGCGCCAATGCCCGACCCGCAATTTATGGAGGCCGCTATAGCCTGTGGGGAACAAGGCTGCGTGCCAGCCAAACAAGCGTTCCTCGTCAAGAGGAGCGTCAAACCGCTGCGTCGCATCGAGCATCATCTCGACCACGCCATCAACATTGCGATCAGCAGGAACCAGCCCGGCGTTCTCCATGCCGAGCCGTCGCGCAATCGAAGACCGCACTTGTGCCTGATCAAGATTTTCGCCCTCAATTTGGCTCGACTTGACAACGTCGGTGGTCAACGTCGCCAAAACCGCCTCATTACGCAATTCAAAGCCTAGCGCGCCCATCCGCCCCAGCAACTTGCCTTGACGATGCCGCACCGCCGCCAGCGGCGCGACGATCGCATCCTCTCGCCAACGGAACACTGGCCAATCGGACCGTTGATGCAGATAGATCATGTCCATATGCGGAGATTATGAGCATTATTCTCCGCAAAAGGCAAGAGTTATCTCCGCAAATACTGCGGTGAATAATAGAGGCAATCGCCGCATGGGCAGGAAGTAAGAAGCACCCACCTATCATCGTATCTCGAAAGCACGCCTTGGGGGCTTATTATTTGACCCGACAAGAGTCGCTAACTTTTCTGCCGTTCAATGGACCGGGAGGTCTCTCAAGTTGCGGTCATTCGTTCAGGTCGGTTGAGGGACCTATGTTGTCCGCCCACTCAGACAAACGACGTCAGCACATCGCCCAAGCCAGAATCGAACCTTGCGATGATTTCGTCGCCTGCCTTCACCGGCATGGCGCGCACGAATGAGCCGGTGAGGATTGTCTGGCCTGCCTCGAACGTGATCCCGAATTCGCCGAGCTTGTTGGCCAGCCAGGCGACAGCGGTCACCGGATTGCCGAGCACTGCGGAGGCATAGCCTTCCTGTTCAACCTTGCCGTTGATGATCATCTGGCCGTGGACGCGGCGCAGGTCGATATCTTCAAGGTGGCACGGGTTTGCCCCCAGCACCGCTGCCCCGCATGCTGCAAGATCGGCGACGGTATCAACCACCGTCATGCCGGGAGCAGGGCCGACGCGGAAATCGACCACCTCAATTGACGGCAAGACAAAGTCGGTCGCGCGCAGTACGTCGACGGGGAGAATGCCGGGGCCCTTGAGGGCGCTTTTCATCACAAATGCAATTTCGATCTCGATCAAAGGGCGGAAGAAGCGCGAGGCTTCCAGCGGCGTGTCCTCGGGCAGGAAGAGATCGTCAGTCATGGCGCTGAAATCAGGTTCGGTCGCGCCCGACATTTCTTGCATCGCCTTTGATGTCAGCCCGACTTTATAGCCACGCACGCTCCGGCCTTGCGCAATGCTGTGGTCGACAAAAGCCTTTTGGATGGCATAGGCATCGTCCATCCCGATCTGCGGATAGGTTTGCGTCAGCAGTGGCAACGCCTTCCTTGTTTGACGGGTTTCAATAAGGTCAGCCACGATCTGGCTGCGGGTGGCGGCATCAAGCATGTTTGGTTCCTCCTGAAATCGCGGTGCGCGCGGCGTTAACGGCGGCATGGGCGGCGGCGCCCAGTGCCTGGCTGTCAGACAAGACCGAGATCATCCTGAAGCCTTGCTTGGCGCGAAGCGGCGCGAGCGCTGCGGTCGAAAGCACGGCTGTCGCGATGCCCTGTGCCCGCGCTGCGGCGTTGATACGCGTCAGGGCCTTGTCGAAGGCAGGTTCGCCGTCATTGTCACCGGGGCGCAGGCCAAGCGAGAAAGACAGATCGAAAGGCCCGACAAACAGCGCATCGACGCCCGGGACAGCCGCAATTTCCTCAACATCGGCCAGCGCTTCGACAGTTTCGATCATCGGGATCACCGCAATGCGGTCGTTGGCGGTGGGCACATAGCCCATGCCGTCGCGCGCCATCACCCGGATCGGGCCGAGGCTGCGGCGTCCGTGCGGTGGATAGCGACAAAATTCGACAAGGCTCTGCGCTTCCTTCGCGCTCTGGATCATCGGCGCGACGATCCCCATGGCCCCTGCATCGAGCATCCGTCCCACAATGCCAGGCTCATTCCACGGCACTCGGACCATCGGCGTGATCCCTGCAAGGTCTATGGCGCGGATCATCTCGACGGCGGTTTGGTAATCCATGCAGCCATGCTGCATATCGACCAATACCCAGTCGAAGCCGCCCTTGGCGAGAATTTAGGCGGTCAGGCTGCTCGGGATGTTGCACCAACCGCCTAGCGTCACCTCATCGCGCTGCCAGCGCAGTTTGATCGATTCAATCATGGGTGGTCTCCGTCATCATAAGAAGCGACAGCTGATCGCGCAGCAGCCGCATGCACCAACTGCGGTCAAAGCCGCTGCCGAGCCAGCTGATCAGCTGAAAATAGTAAAGCGCAAAGGCAGAGCGCGCGATCAGGGCCGGATCGCCTTTCGGTTTGTGCGGCGAAGCTTTAACTATGTCGGTCAGGCCATCAAATATCGCATCCATCAGTTCGGCAATGTCGCTGATCCGGTCGGACGAATCCGGGATGACTAGTTCTTTGAGCAGAAGGCGAGAGAGATCGGCGTCGCGCGCGTGATAATCTGCCATCCGGTTGAACACGGTCATCATCTGATCGGTTGCCGAAGCGCCAACGGGGAGATTGCCATAGATCGCGCGCGCCGTTTCCAGCATCTCATCCTTGAAGACCATGACGAGCAGGTCTTCCTTTGACTTGGCGTAAAGAAACAGCGTCCCAGTGCCGATATCGGCGGCTTCCGCAATTTGCTGCGTCGTGGTTTCGGCAAAGCCCTGACGCTGAAACAGCGCGCGCGCCGCCTCGACAATGCGCATCCGCTTTTGGAGCTTGTTGCGCTCTCGCCGCCCGGGCTCGGCAGTGCCTGCCGCCTCCTCGAACACTGCACTCGACTTTGACACCGAATATCTCCTGTTGACGCAAGCGATCTAGCGCATAAAATGACTATAGTCAAAAATGAATTTGATCGGTTTTTTGATTCGCGGGTCAATGCGATCACCGATGAGGAGAGTCAGGATGACCGAAAGCAAAGCCAACGTAGCCGGCGTGGAGGTGTCGCTTGATCATTGGATCGGTGGCAAGCGCGTGTCGTCGGCTGAGCGGTTTAACAATGCCTCGCCGATTGACGGCAGCGATCTTGGCGCGGTGGCGGCAGGCGGCAAGGTAGAGGCGGGCATGGCGGTTGAAGCTGCACGTGCCGCTTATCCGGCATGGGCGGCGCTTGGAGCGGAAGGACGGTTGCCGGTGCTGCGCAAGTTCGCCGAGGGCATATTGGCGCGCGGCAAGGACATTGCGGCGGTGGAAAGCGTCGACAATGGCTCACTCCTCATGGGCAATCTGCACCGCATGGTTCCGCGCGCTGCGCAGAACATCTCCTTCTTCGCCGAATGGGCGCTGTCGCTGAACGATCACAATATCGACCACGCAGAAGTGGTCAATAACGTGCGCTATGATCCCTCGGGCGTATCGGCGCTGATCACCCCGTGGAATGCGCCAATGATGCTGACCACATGGAAGGTCGGCCCGGCGCTCGCCGCTGGTAACACGATTGTGATCAAGCCGCCGGAATGGGCACCGCTCACCTGTTCCCTGCTGGCCGATATTGCCCATGAAGCGGGTCTGCCCGACGGGGTGCTGAACGTGCTGCAAGGCATTGGTGAGGATGCGGGTGATGCGCTTGTCAACAACCCTGATCTTGCGCGGATCAGCTTTACCGGATCGACAGACACGGCCAAGATCATCGGTCAGGCGGCGGCGCGTTCGATCACGGCGATGAGTTCGGAGTTGGGCGGAAAGTCACCCTTTATCGTCTGTGCCGATGCCGATCTTGATGCCGCCGCTCAGACCGTAGCCGGGCAATATATCAATGCCGGGCAGGTCTGCCTTGCGGGCACACGCATCCTTGTGGAAGCCTCGATTGAGGAGCAATTTCTAGGGAAAGTCCGCGCCGCCGTTGGACATATGACCGTCGGCGATCCGCGTGAAGCGACCACGCGCGTCGGGCCGCTGATCCATCCCGAACATTTCGCGCGCGTGTCGGGCTTTGTCGAGCGCGCCAAGGCCTCGGGTGCGGACGTCCTGTGGGGTGGCGGGCAGTCGGATGTAGGCGCGCTTTACTTTCAGCCAACCATGTTTGGCGGTGTCAGTCCGTCTGACGAAATCTCGCAAAAGGAAGTCTTCGGCCCTGTCCTCACTTGGACAACATTCTCCTCGGATGAGGAAGCCATCGCGATCGCCAACGGCACTGAATATGGCCTTGCGGGCACCTTGTTCTGCGGCAATGAAGCCCGCGCGATGCGGATTGCCTCGCAGGTCGTCGCGGGAACACTTTGGGTCAATTGCTTCTTCGTCCGGGATCTGTCCGCCCCGTTTGGTGGCAGCCGTATTTCGGGAATCGGCCGCGAAGGCGGCACGCACAGCTTCGATTTTTATTGCGACATCAAAAACATCGCGGTCCGCAAGGGATCGTTTGCGGCCAAGGGAGCCTGATATGAGTGTGAACGCAAATGGCGTGACCGAACTGGGCTATGTCACCATCGGCGTCAGCGATTTGGCTGCTTGGGATCACTATGCCGCGCAAACACTGGGGCTTGAAGTTGTGCCGGGCGAGGATGCCAAAACGCGGTACCTGCGGATGGATTATTGGCATCACCGCATCAAGCTGATCGAGAACGGTGCGGACGATCTTCAGGCCATGGGCTTGCGCGTCGCAGGGGTTCTGGAATTTCGCGCGGTGGCCAAATCGCTGGGCGATGCCGGTGTCGCCGTGCGCATCGGATCAGAGGCCGAAGCCGTCGCCAATCAGGTGCTGGAGATCATGTTCCTCCAGGACCCGAACGGCATCCCCATCGAGATTTTCCACGGTCCGCTGGTGCAATATGATCTGCCCTTTCACCCTGGACGGCGGATGCACGGTAAATACCGGACGGTCGGCGGCGGTTTTGGCCATATGATGATGAACCGCAGCGCTGCGTTCGACGACATCCACGCCTTCTATACCTTGCTGGGGTTTCGCGGCAGCATCGAATATAAGCTGCCCATCCCGATGATGCCTGAGCCGGTTGAGCTCATGTTCCTTCATTGCAATGACCGGCAACATAGCATTGCCTTTGGTCCTCCATCGGAAAAGCGGATCAACCATCTGATGTTTGAAGTCGAGCGGATCGAAGATGTCGGCCTCGCCACTGATCTGGTGCGCATGGCCGGGATTCCGGTGATCATTGAGCCCGGTAGCCACGCGAATGATCAGATGCTTTCCTTCTACTTCCGCAATCCATCAGGCTTCATGAATGAAATCGGCTGGGGCGGACGCAAACCGACCGGCCAGACCGAATATTATATCGGCGATTCCTACGGCCATGCTCCGGTGATGGAGACGATGAAGGGTTTCATGGTTCCCGTGTGAACCGCACCATAAACCGTATTTTTCAGGAGAGAGTTGATGTCAGTACTTGATGGCCCACGCGAGGAATGGCGGCGGATTTTGCATGAAGGAACGCCGCAATGGGTTCGCCCTGAAGGCGATCAACTGCGGCTTGGCGACGGACGCAGCGTTGTCGAAGCGGATGCGACCTATTTGCCGCCGTGCGACCCGACCAAGATCATCTGTATCCACCTCAATTACGATTCCCGCAGGGTTGAGTTTCGTGCGCCGAACCTTGTCACACCGACATATTTTCAAAAGCCGCTGACCACACTCAACGGCCATCGCGGCAAGCTCTCTCGCCCTGCCGACTGCCAATATCTCAATTATGAGGGCGAAGTCGGTGTCGTCGTCGGCAAACCGATGCGCAACGTCGGTCGTGACGAGGTGTGGGACCATATCGCTGGCTTCGCCCCGGTGAATGACGTTGGCGCGCAGGATTTCCGCGATACCGATGCAGGTTCGATGCTGCGCGTAAAGGGCATGGACGGCTTTTGCCCGATTGGTCCCGGTATCGTGCGCGGGGTTGATATCCGCAACGAGACTTTGCGCACTTACATTAACGGCACTGTCGTGCAAGAAGGCGCGATCGCGGAGATGACCTTCGACATTCCCTATATTCTCGCTGATCTGTGCCGCCACATCACACTCTTGCCTGGCGATCTGATCCTGTCCGGCACGCCCGCCAATAGCCGCCCGATGAACATCGGCGACGTGGTTGAAGTCGAAGTGACTGGCGTTGGCCGCCTGACCAACACGGTGCTGGAAATTCCCGCCCCCAAGCATGATGTCGGCCACGGCCCGACCAATACCGATGCAGTAACGCGAGTCGCCTTGGGTGGCGATTGGTGGAAGCAGCAAGAGCAAAAGTAAGGCTACCCGCGCGCAAGGAGAGATGACGATGCCCGTAACCGAAATGGCAGAAAACCTGCTCAACCCCGAACTCTTCCCCGCCGAACAAGGCCCGCCGCACCATTTGTTTGACAAGTGGCGTGAGACGGATCCCGTCCACTGGAATCCATCCAATCCCGATTATACATCGCAGATATCTGGCGCGACGGGCGTGAAGTCTTTTTGGGTGTTGACTCGGCACAAAGATGTCCACGACGTTTCAATGAACCAAGAGCTGTTCAGCTCTTACGAAACGGGAATCGTCGTTTGGGACCATGATCGTGTCACCCTTGATCAGCAGCGCAGCAATTTCATGCTAATGAAGCCAGCTGACCATCTCGCGGTAAAAAAGGTGATCGCGCCGCCTTTCTTGCCCAAATCGCTGGCCGCGATTGCGCCTGAAATTGATCGATTGGCAGCTGATATTGTAACTTCGGTCGCGGACAAGGGCGAATGTGAATTCGTGTTCGACGTAGCATCGCGCCTGCCAATCTACACCTTCTGCGAACTGATGGGCATCCCAGAGCATCTCCGCGATCAAGTTGCCGATTATGGCAATGCGCTTGCCGATGTCGAATCCCGTTCGGAGCATTCGCTTGATCCGATGATCGGGCTGTTCGACCTTGCGCAGGAAATCGCCGAAGAAAAAAGGCGCAACCCTGATGATCGGCTGATGAGCGCGATGGTCAATGACACCACGCTCAATCTTGATCCGATGGCGATCAATCAATTCGTCCTGACCTTCGCCATGGCTGGGCATGAAACGACACGGTCCACCGCCGCCCATTTCATTCACCTGATGCACCGCTTCCCATATCAATATGCCCTGCTGCGCAGTGATTTCGATGCCCATATCGAAAACGCGATCGACGAGGTGCTGCGCTACACATCAACCACCACCAATTTCACGCGGACCGCAATGGCCGATACCGAGATCGGTGGCTGTCCGGTGAAGAAGGGCGACAACATCTACCTATCCTATGCCGCCGCAAACCGCGATCCGGCTATGTTTGAAGATCCGCACCGCTTCAACATCACACGGGCGAACGCCAAGCGCCATTTGTCCTTTGGTGTTGGCCCCCATGTCTGCATCGGCGCCCGCCTCGCCAAGATGCAACTGCGCGCGCTGCTCAAGGAAATCGTCACGCGCTTGCCCGACATCCACCCGGTCGGGGAGCCTGAATGGCTCCACTCGGTATGGTTCAATGCCATCATCAAAATGCCGGTCGCGTTCACGCCAGAGCAAGGGGCTAAGTAAAACCAACGGAATTGCATGGGAGAGAGCGAATGAATGACACAACACCCGCCGCATCGACAGCCTCGGAATGTGGTTCAAACGTCGTTGCCTCGAAGCTGGATTAAAAGATCGTTCCATGCACGGCCTTCGGAAGGCGGCGGCCCGAAGCTAGCGGAATCCGGATGCTCAAACCAGGAAATCAAGGCAGTGACTGGGCACACTAGCGACACAGAAGTTGCACGCTATACTGCCGGCGCTAGTCAGAGGCGGGTATCCGACAACGCATACGTCAAGGTTGATTTGGCTAACCAACCTAAGAATGGCTAAACTAACTGGCGACACCTGAAAATGCTCAAAATTTTGAACATAATGGTGAGCCCTGCTGGGTTCGAACCAGCGACCTACTGATTAAAAGTCAGTTGCTCTACCGACTGAGCTAAGGGCCCGCAGCGAAACAGGGCTTGCCCTTTCGCGTTGGTTTGGCTCCCCTAGAGGCGCTTGCTGCCCCGGTCAACCCGCTTTGCACGGTTGAATTGATATAACAGTTGCATAACGGTCAAGCCGGTGATCGGGTCACGCAATTGCGGGGCTATTTCTGCAGCTGGCTGCAAGACGAATCCCCGCGATTGCCACGATGGATGTGGGATTGCCAGCGCGGGGGCGTCGCTTGTCCAAACCCCTCCCGTCCAGAGGATAATGTCCAAATCGAGCACCCGTTCACGCCAACGTTGCCCGCGCGATCGCCTGCCAAAATGCCGCTCAACATGCTGCAACCGGGCCAGCAATTCAGCGGGATTTAACATAGTCGATAGCAACACCGCGCCATTTGCAAAATTTCGCTGTGAAGGCCCAATGGGCCTGCTTGATATGATTTTCGATTGCGCAAAAACATCCAGATCCTCCATCTCGAGCGCCGCGATGGCGTGTTCAAGAATGTCAGCCGGCTTGCCGAGCAAATTGTGTCGCTGGTTTGAACCCAGTGCAACCAGGTAAAGATGATCAAGCTTCATCGTGCGCCCTTAGCGCATCAAATCCCGCATAGGAAAGAATTTACGCTGATGTTTCTTTGTTCAAGGATATCCGTAAACCTCTGGCTTCCAGTTATTGGTGACGTGCACTTTGTCGCCAACCCGCATGTTACGAAACAGTGTTTTCGCAAACTCCAATGGTATGCCGATACAGCCATGCGTTGCCGCCATATCATCGACGTCGGCACCGTGAATTGCGATCCCTTGCCATGTCAGGCGTAGATTATATGGCATTGGCGCGCGGTCATAGGTGCTGGAATAATGGTCGGCATCTTTTTCCAGAATTGGAAACGTTCCCGTCGGCGTTTTGTAGTTGTTCCAACCGCGCGTGATAACGGCCCGCGCAATTTCAACGCCGCCGCGATAAACGTAAAGCTGTTCGGCACGCAGATCGACGACGATTTCAGGGCGGGCACGCGGCGCACCGGTTTCATCCCAGAAAAACTCGCCATAATATAAAGGCGCGTCGGTTTCAGCATAGGTGTGAACATAGGGCAGGGCTTGCAAAGGCAAAGGCAGGGCCAACAACAACATTATCCAGACCCACGGCCGCAACAATATGGAGGCCAAAGATTTGTAGAACTTTTCAAACGTGCGGTTTTTCATACAGATTGTCCAAAACAATTCGCCGCGGGCAGTATTGGCAAACAATCGCAGGGATTGCCATGCCGTCAAAATTGCTGCCCCAATCATAGACAGAGATTGCGCATTTGTTAATAGGATTTGGCAGTCAAAAATTAACCATATCCGGGGTCGCGACAATTGGATCGCGGCGATTTGGTTGGCCAAAATTCGTGTGATCTTCTTCAATTCAAGATGACGGCGTAGTGTTCAGAATGACGGCGCGATGTTCGGGGTGGCAGCGTGGCGAATTCAGAGCGCGCATTAGCCCTTGTAATGTAGGATTTGTTCTGGGAACACAGCGCGTGGCCGTTTTTTCAGGGCCTGGCTCTTTGACATGGTTGGCGGTCATTTTACGCAATTCTGAGTTGGAATTGCAAAAATGTAAAATTACAAAATAACGGCGATGTTGGAAATTATCTATAGCCGAGCAGACAATTAGTTTCAAAATAGGTGTCAATTTTGTCAACTAGCTGTCAACTTGGCGTTTTTGGCGCTTTCGAGAAATGGGGCCTAAAATTGCAACACAAACGGCGAGGGGAGGCGTTTCGATTCGATGGTATCAGGCGTGCGAGCCGTCAAATATCTTCGGCCAATCTTGCATAAAGTTGCGGCCGCCGGTCGCGGAAAAATCCCATGCTCGCACGGTGCGCACGGGCTTGATCGAGATCGAACGTAGCGACCATGATCCCCGTTTCTTGGTCATCCAATTCCGTCACCACATCACCCCATTCATTCGCGATGAAGCTGGTGCCGTAAAATTTCTGTGGTTTGCCGCCATGGTCATCTTCTGATCCGACCCGGTTCGCCGCCACAACGGGCATGCAATTGCTCACCGCATGGCCGACCATTGCTCTGCGCCACATGTGCCGTGTGTCGAGCGTATCATCCTGTGGTTCAGCGCCAATCGCGGTGGGGTAGAACAAAATTTCTGCGCCCATCAATGCCATCGCACGGGCACATTCCGGGTACCATTGGTCCCAGCAGATACCGACGCCGATTTTCGCGCCGCAGACATCCCAAACCTTAAACCCGGTATTGCCCGGCCGGAAATAATATTTTTCCTCATAACCCGGACCGTCGGGAATATGGCTTTTGCGGTAGGTACCGAGAATTTCGCCAGTGGTATCGATCATGGCAATTGTGTTGTAGAAATGCGGTCCGTCGCGTTCAAAAAAGCTGGTGGGAATGGCCACGCCCAATTTCTTTGCCAGTTTCGCCATCGCGATTACCGACGGATGTTCCTGCGTCGGCCGGGCCAAAGCAAAGTGGGCTTCCTCTTCGGTCTTGCAAAAATAGGGACCGGAAAATAGCTCCGGTGGCTGAATGATTTGTGCGCCGCCAATTGCGGCTTGTTCTACAGCCGCAGAAACGGCTTCGATGTTTTCGGCTTCACTGCCGGAAAGCTGCAATTGGAGTGCAGCGACGGTAACATTGCGTGTCATTCAGATGCTATAGCCGCACACCGAAACGCGCGGCAATCCCGATTGTGATCAGATAGAGTAATATGGTTGAAGCGATGCCAGCAGCAAGTGCCGGCCAAAACCCGCTTCCCGCGCGCAACATCGCCGGGATAATCAAAAACATTGGCAGGCTGGGCAGCACGTACCAGAAAGTCGCTTCGGCATGATTGGCAAGCAGCACATTGTCCCCGGTGTCTCGCCACAGCCAGATCATACCAAGGATCGAGATCAACGGCAGCGATGCCACCAAAGCAGCAAGAGTGGGAGATTTTCGCCCGATCAACGCAATCAGGGCGATGATGATCCCCGAAAGCAAAGCCCTAACGACAAAGCTTGCGGTCATTTGCGCTCCAACGCGAAATCAACTTGCACGCTCACCTCACTGGTGGTGGTGCCAACTTGCACTGGCGGCGGGGCAACGGTGCGCACCGTCGCAGCTGCCGCAGATCCTGCCATCGCGTCCATCTCATACGGCATGGGTTGGCCGACAACGCCGCCATCCCGAATAGTCAGCACGCGAGCAATTTTCATGTCGGCTGCGGCGGCATAGGCTTCTGCTCGAACCTTGGCCGCCTTATATGCTGCACCATATGCAGAAAGCCGTGCCTTTTCCGGATCGGAAATCGACAGATTGGGTCCCGACAACAGGTTGGCGTTGGCATCCGTGGTTGCGGCAATCGCCTCGCTTACTTTGTCGACGTTCCGGACCTTGACGGTCACCGTGTTCGATGCCTGAACTTTGTTTTTATTGGGACCCCAGTCGATACGGTTGATCGAGATATTGGAAGTTTGCACGTCGTCTTTTTTGATGCCGGTTGCCAGCAACGCATCGACAAGTTTCCGCATCGCCTGTGCATTGGCGTCCGACGCCGCTTTGGCATCGCCGCGTATCGTTTCGATCCCTGCTGTAAAGGCAGCTTGATCGGGGCGATTTTCGCTGCGGCCAATGGCGCTGACACTCAGCATTGTTTCGTCATGGTCCACGCCGCGCGGATCGGGCTTGCCGCTGGAGCATGAGGCTACGGCAGCACCCGCGCATACAGTTAGTAAAAGCCCGCGTATGTTCATGGCCGCTTCCGAAACAATAATGTCATCCGGTCAGACTCGCCAATGGCCTCGTATTTGGCCTTGTCGACATCCTTTTTGGCGAGGGATGGGGGCAGGGTCCATACGCCGTCCGGATAATCGGCCGTATCTTTGCGATTGGCATTGATCTCGCTTTTTAAATCAAGAACAAAGCCGTTGGCTTCCATGAACTTTATGACATCCGCTTCGCGCACATATCCCTTGCTGCCGTCCGACATTGCAAAAGGTGCATTCGCTTTGGCCCGGTGTTGTTCGATGCCGATCATGCCGTCTGGCTTGAGCAATTCGCGCATCGCTTTGACTTCGGCGTCGGCAATGTTCCAACGCATCATATTGTGCATCATGCGCATAATCAGGATGCGGTCATAGGTGCCCTTTGCCCCGTCGGGGATTGCGCTGAGTGAAAATGCCGAAAAATCAGTTGCGGGACGGCCCGTTACTTTGGCGACATCTTCGGGAAATTTGGTGATTGCCGCCGAAATACCCTCTTTCTGCTTGTCGCTAAAATGGCTGTTAGTGCCAAAATATAGCCCGCTGAACTTGCCCTTTTCATTGACATATTTGCCCAAGATGCGGGTGTACCATTCGCCGCCTGGGGCATATTCACCGACGACATGATCAGGATGGATTCGGAAAAATTCCACCGTCTGGGCAGGGTGCCTGTACTTGTCTCGTTTTGCGTCTTCGGTACGGGCGGCGTCGTTTAGAATTGTCGCTAAAGTTGCCATATGTTCCTTATGCATCGCCGCATGTTTTGCATCATGCTTGTGCGGTTTCGCGGAGGCCACCGGCGAAGCGGTTATCATCAGCGCAGATAAGGCTACCGCGAATACAAAGGATCTTTTCATTGGAACTCTCCTGATTGAAATCATGCTGCTGAGTATACCCATTACTGCAATTAAAGCTCACTGTGATTAGAGCGTACTGTGATTAGAGCGATGGCACTTGCTGACTAGAACAATGAAAACTGCCGCCGCCCGACAAAACTGCATCTGCGTACAATCCGATGACCCGGCGGCCGGGAAACAAAGGTTCAAATTCAGCCAACGCCCGGTCATCATGCACACTTCCGTAAATTGGCACAACCACTACGCTGTTACCAATGTAGAAATTCATATAGCTTGCGGGCACAGCTTCACCCTGTTGTTCAAAACGCCCGGCAGATGGAATAGAGGTCACCCGGCAGCCAAAAGCTTCTGCGCGGGCGCGCGCATCGTTATAGACGGCGGCATTGGGATCACTTGCATCGCTGGCTTCTGGAATGACCAAGTGATTTGGTCCGACAAACCGCGCAAGGTTATCGACATGGCCATCGGTGTGGTCATTGCCCAGGCCGTCACCCAGCCAAAGCAGCTTTGAAATACCAAGGTCGCGTTCCAGACGGCTTTCGATAGCTGCTTTGTCAAGCAGTGGGTTGCGGTTGACATTTAACAGGCAGTCAGTTGTGGTGACGGCTAACCCTTCGCCATCGACGTCAATCGACCCGCCTTCTAACACCCAGTCGCAATCAGTAACGTTCAGGCCAGCTTGACGTGCCAATTCGCCGCCAATTGTCTGGTCACCGTCAAAGTCAAACCGGTTGCCCCAGCCGTTGAAACCGAAATTTCGGGCTAATTGTGTTTCACCGTCAGCAACGACAAGGCAGCCCGTGTCGCGCAGCCAGATGTCACCGATATGCCGTTGTTCGACGACCACATCGCGGCTCACCATTTCGCTTGCGATCATCGCAGCGGCGGTATTGCCGACAATAAGGTGCACGGTTTCGCCGCGGCCGGCATCGCTTACGGCATCGGCAAACGCAGCGATTTGCCGCTGCGCTTCTGCCAGTGGCTCACCCCAGTTCGCCCGAAAACTTGGAAATCCGATCCAAACGCGGTCATGTGGAGCCCATTCAGCCGGCATCATAAATGACATGATTTATGCCTCACTTTGCCGCGCGGCTTTTGTCCCTTATGCCCCGGAATTCATCGCCTTCATTCCAGTTTGGCCATGCATCGGACATCGCTAACATCCGGCCGACGCGGTAATAAAGCCGCAAATCAGCCATAACGCCGGTCCAGTCCCAGTTTTCTTCATATTCGTCTTTCGGGCTGTGGTACCGGTTCTTCTCATAATCGTCTGCGGCGGCTTTGGCGGCTTCTTTACCGCCAGTGACCAAATCATCGCCGCCTTCAAAATATACCATCGGGACGCCCAGTTTTGCCAAGCTAAAATGGTCGGAGCGATAGTAGAACCCTTTTTCGGGGGTGGGTTCCGCATCCGGTGTACGGCCTTCAATTTTCGCCGCAGCATTTAAGAAATCATCAAGCTGTGACTTGCCCTTACCAATCACGGTTAGATTTTTGGCCGGGCCAGCCATAGAAAACGCGTCCATGTTGACACCGCCAACGGTTTGAGACAGCTGGAATACTGGATTTTCGGCGTAATATTTCGAACCTAGCAATCCCGATTCCTCTGCCGTGACGGCAAGGAACACTACGCTGCGCTCTGGCGCACCGCTTGTCTTGAACATTTCAGCAAGCGTTACAAGCGCGGCAGTTCCAGTTGCATTGTCGACGGCACCGTTGCAAATATCATCGCCATCCGGGGCCGGAGTGCAGCGTCCTAAATGGTCCCAGTGGGCGGTGTAGAGCACAAATTCGTCAGGGCGCTTAGCGCCCTTCAATAAGCCAATCACGTTTTTGCTATTCTTGCGAGCAAGTGTGTTATCAAACGCCAGCGAAGCCTTCAGTCCTAGCTCGACAGCCTTAAAGCCCTTTGTTTTGGCCGCAGAGCTAAGTTTGGCCATATCTTGACCAGCGGCATCGAACATCGTTTTGGCCACTGCGTTTTGTATCCAGCCATTCGTTTTCGTTTGGTCAGCGCCCTTGTTGGCAGATTGAGCCAAAAATTGTGTACCAGTCCAGCTGGAATTGACAACATTCCATCCATAAGCCGCCGGGGCGGTATCGTGAATGATGAGTGCCGCAGCCGCACCCTGACGTGCAGCTTCTTCAAATTTATAGGTCCAGCGGCCATAATAAGTCATCGCCTTGCCGCCGAAATCGCCTTCCAAGCTTGCGGCGCCGAAATCGGGATCATTGATCAAAATTAGAACCGTTTTCCCCTTTACATCCACGCCAGCATAGTCGTTCCAGCCTTTTTCCGGCGCATTAATGCCATAGCCAACAAAAACCACATCGCTGTCTTTTACATCAATACGGGCCTGTTCTTGATAGCTGCCCGCGACAAAATCATCACCATATTTGAACGCCGCTGACTTGCCGTCTTTGCCTGTGATAGAGAGCGGCGTGACATTTTTTGCGGTGATTTCGAGCAACGGAACATCCTGAAACCAGCTGCCATCTTTACCGCCCGGTGACAATCCTGCCGCTTTGAACTTTTCCACTAAATACGCTGTCGTCTTCTCTTCTCCAGCTGATCCGGGAGCGCGGCCTTCAAATGCATCGGATGAGAGTGTTTTGGTCATTTCTTTCATCGTCGTATCATTGATGTCGGGCACTGTAACCTCCGGCGGCGCAGTCATGGCGGCGGTGTCAGCTTTCTTGCAGGCGCTGAGCATTAGGACGGTGATTAATGCAAGGGTAAGTAGGCGCATTTGTGCTCTCCGTTGAATTTTCGTAGCGTCTTCTGCCAGAGCCGCATTCTCGCCGCAAGGGGGCACTGACGATCATGCGTATGATTGAGAATGGCGCGCGTGACCAATCAAAAAAGGGGCCACTGTTGCCAGCCGCCCCTTTGATAAAATCTTTTGAAATCGGAACTTAGCGCGAATAAAATTCGACAACCAAATTTGGTTCCATCTTCACTGGATAGGGTACTTCGTCCAACGTCGGTACGCGCACGAATGTGATTTTGGCGTTGCCATCGGTAGCAACATAATCAGGAATGTCGCGTTCGGCGAGGCCCTGCGCTTCAATAACCAACGCCATTTCCTTGGCTTTGTTACCCAACGAGATCTCGTCACCAACGTCAACCTGACGGCTGGCGATGTTGCATTTTATGCCGTTGACGCGGATATGGCCATGGCTGACGATCTGACGCGCCGCAAAAATTGTCGGTGCGAATTTGGCACGGTAAACAATCATGTCCAGACGGCGTTCAAGCAAACCGATCAAATTCTGGCTGGTATCACCCTTCATCCGTGACGCTTCGAAATAAGCGCGTTTGAATTGTTTCTCGGTTACGTCGCCATAATAGCCTTTAAGCTTTTGTTTGGCACGAAGCTGGATGCCGAAGTCGGAAAGCTTACCCTTGCGGCGCTGACCGTGCTGGCCAGGGCCATATTCACGCTTGTTGACGGGTGATTTGGGACGACCCCAAATATTTTCGCCCATACGGCGATCGAGTTTATACTTTGAAGCTGTACGCTTTGACATGGCCAAAGACTCCTTAAAATTCGCGTTTATGTTACGTCCCCGGAACCGCACCGTTATGCCAAAGGCTCAACGCGGCCACCGCTTCACCGAGGGTGCGGGGCCAATTGCGAAGGCGGGCCTATGCAGCCAAGTTGCACATAAGTCAACCGCTGCGATGCAATATCGGCTCGACAGGTTGAGGGCTCGCTCGTAAATGCAGGCCTATGACCATAATCACTGAAAAATCGCCGACAGAATGCAACGATATGACGCAAGTTCGCAGCGGCGTTGATGCCATTGATGCGGCACTTGTTCAATTGCTGGGGCAGCGGTTTCGATACATGGAGGCGGCAGCAAAGATCAAGGATTGCCGCAATCAGGTGCGCGACGAAGGCCGCAAAGCGGAAGTAATTGCCAATGTCATTGAACATTCGCGATTGCACAGCGTTCCGATCGAGATTGCAGCAGCTATGTGGCAAGACTTGGTCGAAGCATCCATCGCGTATGAGCTCGCCGAGTGGAGCCGCATTCATACCTGACGTCCTGCTTTAATCCTGCAAGACCCGGCCGGAACGCTTGCCCTTTTTCAGTACGCTTAATATGCCGCGCACAGTGCGTACTTCGCCCGAATTCCAAGCGGGTTTTGTCAGCAAATTGCGCAAGGTCAACTGCGTTACTTCGGTGCGCTCCGAGGGAAAGAAATAACCGCGTTCGTCCAGCATACCGAAAAGCTGCTCAACCATGCCGTCGAGTTCGATTTGCGGCGCTGCAGGCTCGATTTCGCTAACCGGCGGACTGGCCATATTCTGGGTTTTTGACCATTCATAAGCACAGAGCACAACCGCTTGAGCCAAATTTAGCGAGCCAAACTCCGGATTGATGGGGACGGTCAATATCTTGCGCGCCATGGCTACCTCTTCAACTGCAAGACCGGAACGTTCGGTGCCGAACAGTATTGCATTGCGCCCAGTAGATGTGAAACACTCGGTCGCGGCTTGCTCAGGTGAAACCACGGGTTTGGTAACTCCGCGTTTGCGGACAGTAGTCGCGTAAATGTTCGGGATATCGGCGACGGCCTGTGCCAGCGTTTCAAAGACCTGAGCCTGTTCAATCACGATATCCGCACCAGCAGATGTTGGCCCTGCCATTGGATTGGGCCATCCATCGCGCGGGTTGACCAGCCGCATTTCCGTTAAACCGAAGTTTAACATTGCCCGCGCAGCTTTGCCGATATTCTCACCAAGTTGCGGACGGACCAAAATGATGATCGGCGCGTTGGGATTATGGCTCACTTGCCGGCGGCCTCGGCCACGGAACCCGCGAAATCTTCAAAATCCTTGGCCTCGGTAAAATCCTTGTAGACGCTGGCGAAGCGAATGTATGCGACGCTGTCGAGCGCCTTTAGCCCATCCATCACCATCTCGCCGATTTTGCCAGAGCGAATTTCGGCGTCGCCGATCGTTTCAACTTGCCGCTGAATTCCAGACACCAGTTGATCGATACGCTCAGGTTCCACGCCGCGTTTGCGGCATGCCAAACTGATCGAGCGTTCAAGCTTGGAGCGATCAAAAGTTTCGCGGCGATTTTCGCTTTTCAGCACCATAATCTCGCGCAGCTGAATGCGTTCAAACGTCGTAAACCTCGCACCGCAACCTTCGCATTGACGCCGACGACGAGTGGCTGCTCCATCTTCAGTGGGGCGGCTGTCTTTTACCTGACTATCTTCATGGGCACAAAATGGACAGCGCAAGGATCAGCCTTCGGGATTTTTATTTTTGTTGAGTTGGCGGTACGCGATAATACCTGCACCAACGGCAGCACCGGCGGCCCAACCGATTATTGGAAAGCCTGCCAATGCACCAATGGCCGCACCAGCACCTACTTTTTTGGCGGTATCCATATCGGCAAGGTTTTTGCCGGTTTTGAATGCGTCCTTAGCCGCGCCGAACAATTCATCCGCGGCTTCGCCTGCATAATGCTTGGCCTGCGATGTCAAACTCTCTGCGGCGATTTGCTCGGGGGTTTTGGCGCCACATTGCGGGCAATAACGAGTCCCGTCGGCTACCTCTTGGCTACAAACATTGCAAAGCTGGGGCATGATACGTCCTCCTATAATTGATAGATGTGCCATGCCATTCGCTATTTCAAGACGGATAGATCGGGAATCGTTCACAAAGCGCGCGAACACGCTGCTTTACGTCAGCTTCGACGATAGGGTCGCCATGCTCGCCTTTGCTGCGTAATCCTTCCAAAACGTCAGCAATCATATGGCCAATTTCTTGAAACTCGGCAATTCCAAAACCGCGCGTGGTGCCAGCAGGCGACCCAACCCGAATGCCGCTGGTTTTTACAGGTGGTAACGGATCAAACGGGATGCCGTTCTTGTTGCAGGTGATAGCCGCGCGTTCAAGCGCCTCATCGGCATCCCTGCCGGTAATACCAAGCGGCGAGAGATCGACTAGGGCAAGATGCGTGTCGGTTCCGCCTGAAACCAGATTTGCGCCGCGCTCGTTCAATGTCGCGGCCAGTGCCTTGGCGTTGGCAATCACAGCCTTGGTATAAAGTTTGAAATCGGGCTGTAATGCCTCACCATACGCAACTGCTTTGGCAGCGATGACGTGCATCAACGGTCCGCCCTGCAAGCCGGGGAAGACTGCCGAATTGAGCTTTTTTGATAGCGCTTCATCATTGGTCAAAATCATGCCGCCGCGCGGGCCGCGCAACGTCTTGTGCGTTGTCGTTGTTACAATATGGGCATGCGGGAAAGGGGACGGATGCTCGCCGCCAGCAACCAAGCCAGAGAAATGCGCCATATCCACTAAAAATGTCGCACCGATTTCATCGGCGATCGCACGAAATTTGGCAAAATCAATTATCCTTGGATAAGCGGAGCCGCCTGCAATGAGCAATGTCGGACGGTGTTCTTTTGCGAGCGCCTCGACTTGGTCAAAATCAATCAAGTGATCGTCAGGCCGCACGCCATATTGAATGGCATTAAACCATTTGCCTGACATTGCGGCTCTTGCGCCATGGGTTAAGTGTCCGCCTGCGTCCAAGCTCATGCCGAGAATAGTGTCGCCGGGCTTGGTCATTGCCAACATCACAGCGCCATTGGCCTGCGCGCCTGAATGCGGTTGAACATTTGCAAAATTGCAATTGAACAATTTTTTGGCGCGTTCGATTGCCAAAGATTCCACGATATCAGAAGGTCCACAACCTTGATAATAACGCTTGCCGGGATAGCCCTCTGCGTATTTATTGGTGAACACCGAACCTTGTGCTTCCAGCACCGCACGCGACACTATGTTTTCCGATGCGATTAATTCGATCTGAAATTGCTCCCGCTCCAATTCTTGTGTCAGGCCAGCAAATACGGCGCTGTCACTTTCGGCCAGAGAACGGGTGAAAAAACCGTCCGGTTGCACGTCGTGAAGCGAGTTAAGGTTGGCGCTCATAGCATTTCTTTCGGCAAAGTTGGATTGGAGAGTTTATCGACACGGCGCGCATGCCGCTCGCCGCCAAAGGGAGTATTAATGAAGGCATCAACGCACGCTTTTGCCATTTCTATGCCAATTAATCGCGCGCCCATTGCAATGACATTGGCATCATTATGTTCGCGTGCAAGCGCCGCTGATAACGGTTCGGATACCAACGCGGCGCGGCATGCGGGATTACGATTGACCGCGATGGAGATGCCGATACCGGACCCGCACAAAGCGATACCTTTTTCTGCCGAGCCGTTTGCAACTGCCGCCGCCAATTTATAGCCATAATCAGGATAATCGACTGAAGCCGCATTATCGGGGCCAAGGTCAATAACTTTGTGACCCAGATCGTGCAGATATTGGACTAGAGCCGCCTTCAAATCGAGAGCAGCGTGATCAGAGGCGATGGCAATATGCAAGAGAAAGCAACCTTTTGGTAAAAGATGACTCGGAACTCGGTCCGTTTAAGGGAGTAGACCGAAAAAGACCATTGCGAAATTGCCTAATTGTAGACAGAAATCTTGCAGACAGAAATCTGCCGCTCTAAGATCAAATCGTGACAAACATCATGTTATCTATTGCCACAATGGCCGCTCTGCTGCTGTTTTACGGAGCATGGCGATTGTGGCGGCGCGATGGTGCTGGCCGTCAACCGATTTTGATGGTGATCACCGCATTAGTCATTTTGGCAAACATCGCGATACTGACGATACCGAACAAGCAAGGCAATGCTTTGATCAACCTAAAATAGCGATCTTAAGTCTCGCCATTGGCTTTGATTTGAGTGTCCGTTTCGGCTTGCAAGCTACTTAATCGGACAGTCTGGATCCAGCCGCATGTTAAGATAATTGTCTACAGATCCCATCAGCATGTCCATTTCGTTTTCAAAGAAGTGGTTGGCGCGCGGAATTTCATCGTGATGTATCGTAATATGCCGCTGGGTCCGCAGTTTATCTACGAGTTTTTGCGTGGCATTTGGATTTACGATCTCGTCAGCGGCGCCTTGGATGATGATGCCAGACGAAGGGCAGGGCGCGAGAAAACTGAAATCATACATATTTGCTGGCGGAGCGATTGAGATAAAGCCGCGCACTTCCGGACGCCGCATCAGCAATTGCATGCTGATCCAAGCGCCAAAGCTGAAACCGGCGACCCACGTAGTCGACGCTTCCGGGTGAAAGCTTTGAACCCAATCCAAGGCCGCAGCGGCATCGGACAATTCGCCAATTCCATTGTCAAATTCGCCTTCCGACCGGCCAACGCTGCGGAAATTAAAGCGCAGTACGCAAAACCCGCGATTGACGAACGTCTTGTAAAGTGCCTGAGTTATACGGTCATTCATTGTCCCGCCCGCTTGCGGATGTGGGTGCAATATCATGGCAACCGGTGCACGTGGGCGCGGCGGCGGCGAAAAACGGGCTTCGAGGCGGCCTTCTGGGCCGGGAATTGCAATTGCTGGCATAAGGAAGTTGATCAATCTAATTTAAATTTGGGGCTGCACAGTGTTTGGCTTTGCAGCTTGTTGCATGCCTATATAGAAGTTAGTGTCATTTTCGCAACTGTCATGGAACTACCGAACAACAAATGACTTCATTCCCTCGTCTTTATCTCGATCACGCCGCGACCACGCCGATCATTCAGGCTGCACGAAATGCCATGTTCGAAGGAATTGATCGTTGGGCCAATCCCTCGTCGCCACATAGTGAGGGCCGTGCGGCCAAGGCTGCCCTCGAAAATGCCCGCAAGAGGATATCGGCGGCGCTTGGCTGGAATGGCGAAATAATTCTAACCAGCGGCGCAAGTGAAGCTCTAAGCATAGCCTTGCTGCGAGCACAATATGACGGGCAGTTGGTGAGTGCGGTTGAACATGATGCGGTGACGCGGGCTTCTATTTGCGCAGACTATTTGCCCGTGGAACCAGGCGGCGAAATCAATTTGGTCCAGTTATCGAAGCGGATTGCTGCGCAAAATGCCGCGTGTCCATTGGTCGCGGTGCAACATGTCAACAACGAAACAGGCGTGATTCAACCGGTGGATCAAATTGCTGCTATCGTGCGCGAGCACAAAGGAGTGCTGCTTGTTGATGCCTCGCAAAGCGCCGGTAAAATGCCGTTGCCCGATGCTGATTTAATAGCGGTCTCAGCACATAAACTCGGCGGTCCGCCTGGTATAGGCGCATTGTTAGTGCGCACGCTTGGGCTGCTGTCGCCAACTGGAGGGCAGGAGCAAGGCTATCGCGGTGGCACAGAAAATCTGCCAGCAGTGCTGGGCTTTGCCGCAGCGTTAGAAGCAGATAGGGACTGGCTAGAACGCGCCCACCGCTTGCGCGCTATGTTAGATTTGGCAATCATAGAAGCGGGCGGCAACGTGGTGGCTGGGAATAGTCCGCGAATAGCGACGATTGCGAGCTATCACATGCCCGGTGTATCCGCATCTAGCCAGCTGATCGGCTTTGACATGGATGGGATTGCTGTTTCCGCCGGTAGCGCCTGTTCCTCGGGAACTTTGAAAACCAGTCACGTATTGGGTGCGATGGGCTGGGGAGGGCGCGAGGCAGGTGAAGTGATCCGGGTTAGTTTTGGTCCCGAAACCAATGCGGCCGATATCGAACGCTTCATCACGGTTTGGCGGGCAATCGCGGCCAGAGCGCGCATTAACGTTGCTGCATCATGATTTACCTCGATTACCAATCTACGACACCTCTCGCTCCGGAAGCTTTTGCGGCGATGGAGCCTTGGTTAAAAGACAATTTTGCCAACCCGCATAGCACGCATAAGGCAGGGCGCGCAGCGGCAGCCGCGGTCGAAGTGGCACGCGAGCAGGTGGCGGCATTGCTGCCTATTGGCGGGCGCGTGATCTTCACTTGCGGCGCAACCGAGGCGATCAACATGGCCATTAAGGGGATTGGTGCCAAGCAAATAGCCGCATTTGCGACGGAACACGCGGCAGTTTTGGATTGTGTGGACGCTTTAGGAGGAACAAAAGTCGACGTCAGATCGAATGGCTTGCCAAAGAACGAAAGTGCTGGAAACGGTCTTTTTGCGGCAATGCTCGTAAACAATGAAATCGGTGTTATTCATCCAATTGCAAAACTCGCTGCCAGCGCGCACGAAGCAGGTGGTCTGCTGTTATGCGATGCGGTGCAAGCCTATGGCAGAATGCAAATTCCCGAAGGTCCGGATTTGATTGCGATATCTGCGCACAAGATACACGGCCCAAAGGGAATAGGAGCGCTTTGGGTACGTAATGGCTTGAGGCTCGAGCCTTTGTTTCATGGCGGTGGCCAAGAACAACGGTTGCGATCAGGAACGCTATCTCCTGCGTTATGCGCGGGGTTTGGTGCTGCCGCGCAGCTTGCGGCAAAGCAGATGGGCGCGGATACCGAACATGCCGCGAAATTGTGGGACTGTGCGATATCGCGATTTACTGATTGGACAATAAACGGGCCGGTTGAACACCGCTATAAAGGTAATCTCAACATCCGCCGCGATGGTGTGAATGCTGCACGTCTCATTTCTGAATGCCGTGAAATCATGTTTTCTGCGGGCAGTGCCTGTGCCAGTGGTTCTGGACGCCCGAGCCATGTATTGCGAGCAATTGGCCTTAACGATGCGCAAGCAAATTCATCGATTCGGTTGGGCTTTGGGCGCTATACGACGGTTGACGAGATTGAAGAGGCCGCGTACATCATCAACACCGCCGCTCAGGAAATGCTATGATTAGAATTAGGTTCGTCAGCAACAATGGAAATGAGCAGGTTGTTGAAGCGGCCGATGGTGATTGCCTGCTTGATGTGGCGCAAGCTGCAGGGCAACCCTTAGAAGGCACATGTGAAGGGCAAATGGCTTGTTCGACTTGCCATGTCATAATTGACAAAGATTGGTTTGGGAAACTGCCCAAAGCCAGCGAAGACGAAGAAGATATGCTCGACCTCGCCAGCGGCGCGCGGCGAACAAGTAGATTAGCTTGCCAGATTCGGCTGGATAAAAACCTAGACGGGATGGCCGTCCATATTCCTGCAGAAAGCAGAAATATGCAAAATTTCTAGCTTTACGTGATGGCTGAGAATAAACTTTGAGCTGAAAAATTTCGCCTTTCACTTCCCATTCATAAAATTGCGCTTATATAGGTCGTGTCCGGTTCGCCGGAATATGGTGATAAATGATGGTGTGTAATAGATACAGCGGACCCGGGGGCGGTACCCGGCAGCTCCACCAAAATCCTTGGAATGTCAGGGATATTGACGGGGCTGAACTAGGATCGACGTGTGTTCAAAGACATTATTTTTGCCCGGCATGAATAAGCCGTGAAATGGTTCACAACCAATAGGTGCAAACGATAACGAAGCACTTGCTCTCGCAGCATAATTCTATGGGCCTCACGGTCCTAAATTAAGCTAACAGAACGCGGCTGGACTGGCCGGGCAACAGAATAGTTACAGCGGCCTCCGCAGGAGCCGGGCAACAGAATCCTGCGGACTTTGCAAAACTTGTCAGTCCACTCCGAACATTTTGTGAAATTCAACCGCTTCCAACATTTTGGCGCCGGCAACAAATACGGCCCCGGTGCACAATGCGAAGAAGATCCAGCCGATTTTGCCGGGATATTGCATCAGATAATCTTCGCCTCGCTTTACGGCGCCAAGTCCAAGCGCATAGGTAATCAAGAAAACTTCAAATTTCGTTTTGACTTGGAAAAGGCGGGCGATTTTTTTCATGTTAATAACTTAGCAACCATTGTGCCAAGCCCAGAAATCTGCGGATCTTTGTAACTTTTGATGAGCAAGGTGTAAATTATTGCGACACTTATGCGAGTTCTGTCAGACCGCAGATATCAAGCAGCGCAGCGCGTGCGATTTGTACTTTGGTTACCAATTCGGCATCGCTCAGATCATCTGGTTTGATTTTCGCTGGCCAGTGTTCCGCCACAACTGCCGCGATCATATCAAGCTTCGCTTCGTCGGCAATAAACCGCGAGTCGACCGTTGCTGGATCAGCGACAACTCGCAACCGCAAACACGCGGGGCCACCACCATTCGCCATCGATTCTCTGACATTGACCGGTATCAGTTTTCGAATGGGGCCGTTGCACGCAATCATTTCTAGCAACCAATTCCAGACTGCAGCATTTTCTTGCGCTTCCATCGGCAGAATCAACGCCATGCCCGCGTTATTTGGCAACGTGACCAACTGGGCGTTAAACAAATAACTGCTCACAGCATCAGAAATACTAACACGCTCCTGCGGAACCACGATAATCTCCGCTTGCGGCATTTTGGCCAAAATTTCTGCATACACATTCTGAGGGTATTCAAACGCAGCCTCATGCGTAAACAGAACATGTTCGTTGGCGACAGCCACAACATCATTATGGAACGCACCGCCCGCAATTGCCTGCACTGATTGTTGCACAAAAACTGTTTGGTCAGGGGCAAGCAGGTGTTTGCGTGCCACTGCTTTAGAAGCTTCAATATGCTGACGGGCAGGGAATGGTCCACCTGACTTTCCGTACACAAATATTTCAAGGCCTTGCTGATCGTGCTGTGCACATAGCCGCATATGATTTGCTGCGCCTTCATCGCCATAAGGCGGAGGCACAGCGCCGTGCACCGTAAAGTGACGCTCATCTGCAAAAGCGACGCGTAACTGTGCGGCTGTACCCGCCCATTCATGGCTGCGATGTGCCATTGTCAAAAGGTTGGCTGCTGACAAATGGCACCGATTGTCCGTGCAATCGGGAGCAGGAGATACCGTTGCGGCATTCGCCGCCCACATCGACGAAGCAGAAAAAGCCGCAGCGCGAATATGGGGTTCTGCGCTAGCCATATCCGTCGCAAGTCCAGCCAACCAAGCAGAGTTAGGCCGATCCAGCGGCATGAAAAAACCCTGCGATAGTCCGAGTCTTAAGTTAGCACGCATCTTGTCGATGCCTTGCAGCGCCGCAGCACGTGGGCTGGATATTGCGCGTGCGTTATTGGCAGATGCGATGTTCCCCACGCTCAGGCCAGCATAATTGTGGCTTGGACCTATGATCCCGTCAAAGTTGATTTCGCGAAGCATATTCTTGCCCTAACTGCGCGGTATGCAAGTGAACATATCGCCCACTTGCAATCCAAGCGCCGACGCGCAATCCGGATCAATTACAGCGCCGCCACCGGACATAGAAATCTGTCCGTAGGCGCATCTAAAATCTGACAATTTGCCAGACGTCACGAGCATTTTTTCCGCCGAATTTCCGTTTGATAAGGCATCACCAATGGCGACTACTGCATAGTCTTTGGCGTCACTTATGCTTCTTATCTTATCTGTCTTCGCGGTCATCGTTGGGCCGCCGTCGAAAATATCGACATATTTCTCCCACGTAAAACCCTCATTTTCCAGCATCCGCATAGCCGCTCTGCCCGATGGATGCGGAACACCAATAACGGATCGTGCATGTTCGGACAGCATGGCTATATAAACAGGGTGCTTGGGCATCAAATCGGCAATGAACTGGTTACCGTGTGTTGCGTTGAATTCGTCAGCATCTTGAAAGTTCATGCCAAAAAATCGGCCGGCTACACCGTCCCAAAATGGCGATCCGCCGGCTTCATCGATTACACCGCGCAATTCAGCGAGGGTGTTGTCCGCAAAGCGCGAACGATGATTGCGGATGAAGAGGTAGCGGCTGCGGGCAATCAACAATCCCAATCCGCCGGAGCGGGCACTCGGATGAAGGAACAGTCCGCCCACTTCACTTGCGCCTTCCAGATCGGTCGAAAGATTCAGAATGTCGGCACGAAACGTCCGGCCCAGTTCTTCGCTATGCTGGGTAAGTGAGCCGATGCGATAGCTATAGAATGGCCATTTTAAACCGATTTGCGCGAATATCTGACAAGTTCCGTGGACTTTACCAGTTTCGGTGTTTTCCAGCACAAATACGAACAAGTCATCAGCCAGTTGGTCGTCATCGCGGGCGAAGGCCGCCGCCGAACGTTCCAACTTCGCTGTCAAAGCAGGCTTGTCCGGCGGTAAATTGGTAAAACCACCGCCCGTGCTTTTGGCCATTTCATAGATTTGCTGCATGTCTTTTGGACGGGCAGCCCGGATAATATAAGTCATAAAGTTCCTTGATTGACCAACCGCATGATGGTCAGAGCGGACAGGCTTGCGCGTTCGACTAGGCTTTCCGTGATTAGATATTCGTCGGCGCTATGGATACTGCCGCCGCGCACACCCATCGTGTCGACAACAGGAATACCGCACGCTGCAATGTTGTTGCCATCGCATACCCCGCCGGTATCACGCCAACCAATCTGTAATCCCAAATCAGCGCCACATTTTTTTATCAATCCAAGCAAGCTAGCCGTGCCGTCGCTTATAGGTTTTGACGGCCTGCCAAAGCTACCATGGACATGCGCCGAAACTCCATGCTCTGCTTCGATGTCGGACACCAAAGCCGCAATACTTTGCTTAGCAAACAACTCCATGGCGGGTGTATAAGGCCTCAGGTTGACGCGAAGCACTGCATGGTCGGGCACTACGTTGTTGGGACCACCACCGTCAATTTTAGCTGGGTTCACCGATAGGCCATCTTGCGTCAGCGCCTTCAACCGAAGTGCTAAATCTGCCGCCGCAATTAGAGCATTCCTACCTTCATGGGGATTTCTGCCGGCATGGGCGCTCTTTCCGGTAATGATGATGGAAAAATTCCCGCTTCCCGCCCTTGCTCCTGCAAGTGTACCATCGGGAAGCGCAGGTTCATAGGTTAGTGCCGCTAACTTTCCTGCGGCAAGTTTTGTAATCAATTGTGCCGAAGAGGGGGAACCCAATTCTTCGTCGCTGTTAATCATTATCTGGTAACCGAGGCGATCACATAAGCCGGACTGTTCCAACGCAATCAAGGCGTTCAGCATTACGGAAATGCCACCTTTCATATCGGCCACTCCCGGTCCGTTCAGCACGCCTTCTTCCAACCATTTTTGTTCTTGAAACGGGTGGTCTGCAGGAAATACCGTGTCCATGTGACCGGTGAAAAGCATTTGCACTGGCGCTTGCGGGCGCACGGACATCACCAAATGATTTCCATGTTCGACTGCTTCCAAACTGCCGTCGGGATGAACACGCTGCGCGGCGGTCGGCGAAACCATCGCGACCTCACCCGGCAAACTTGAGAATGCTTCGGCAAGTAATTCCGCAGTCTTTGACAGTCCGGCAAGATTGTTAGAGCCGCTGTTCACACTCGCCCATGCTTGCACCTGCTGCAGCATTTTTGGCTGCTCAAGCCGCTCCAGCATCGCCTGTTCAATTGTTGAAAGTATTTGCATTTGCAACCAATAGCCGCAGCAGTAATGGAATGCCAGCCTAGTGATCTTACAATTTATTATGCATCCATTGCTCTGGCGAGAGCCAACCATTCATCGATCTTTAGCGTTTCGGCACGCCTGTCAGGTGCAATAGATGCAGCCGAAAGAGCGTCAATCGCGCCAGCCACTCCTTTCAGACTTTGCCGCAGCATCTTGCGTCTTTGCCCAAATGCTGCGCCCGTTAGTCGTTCTAGCACTTGCATACGGACGCCGTCCGGTTGGCGCGATGGCTTGATACTGACAACAGCGGACATGATTTTAGGCGGTGGTGTGAATGCAGACCGGTGCACCGGCAAAGCAATTCGTGCTTCGCTGCGCCACTGTGCCAGCACAGCGAGACGGCCAAAAGCATCCGTACCCGCCGAGGCGACAATTCTGTTGGCAACTTCGCGTTGAAACATCAAAGTTAACGACAACCATTTTGGCGGCCAAACCTCTTCGGTTAGCCAGTTAACGGCCAATGCGGTGCCGATATTATAGGGCAAGTTAGAAACGATGTGAAACGGACCGCTGATTTCCTCAGCCGGGCTGATCGCCATTGCATCGCCCTCTATTAAACGTAACTTTCCGGGGAATGCAGACTCTAGTTCCGCCAATGCAGGAAGACAGCGCCGGTCTCGCTCGACAGCAGTTACTTGCGCGCCAGCCCTCAGTAACGCCCGGGTAAGTCCGCCGGGACCAGGTCCGACTTCATAGACGTTTTGGCCATCAAGCGATCCGGGAATTGCCGCAATCTTATCGAGTAACTGTTCGTCGAGCAGGAAATTCTGGCCTAAAGCCTTACTCGCCGCGAGCCGGTAGCGCGCAATGATTTCACGCAGCGGCGGCAAGTCGATCTGCTCTTCACTCACGGTTTGTTTGCGGCGAATTTTTGGCGGTTAGTCACACAGCTTTGGGCCATCTGAATCGCGGCAATCATTGAGCCTGCGTTGGCCTTATTCATTCCGGCGATATCAAAGGCTGTTCCGTGATCTGGTGAAGTACGCACGATCGGCAAGCCTAATGTCATATTCACGGCTTCATGGAAGTACAACGTCTTCAGCGGAATCAACGCCTGATCATGATAAGCACAGATGGCGACATCATATTTGGCTCGCGCTTCGGCGTGAAACATTGTGTCTGCGGACATTGGCCCCAATACTTCCAATCCTTCGCCGCGCATATGCGCAATTGCCGGAAGGAAAATGTCTAATTCTTCTTGGCCCATTGTGCCATTTTCGCCCGCGTGCGGATTGAACCCTGCAATCGCAATTCTTGGTTTGGCAATCCCAAAGTCGCGCTGCAATCCGCGCGCCGTTCCGCGAATACGTTGGCGAACCAAGCGTGCATCCAGTGTGCCGGAAACTTCGTTCAATGCAATGTGTGTTGTCATCGGCACGACCCTTAGATCGGGTCCAGCGAGCAGCATGATTGCATTATTCTTTGCAATTCCGCATCGTTCAGCAACAAATTCGGTTTGTCCCGGATGTGTAAACCCAACCGCATAAAGTTGCGCCTTGGAAATGGGACCGGTTACCATTGCGCTGGCACTTCCGGCTCGCGCGAATCCCACTGCAAGCTCAAGCGATTGGTATGCGCAATGCGCGCCGTCCAAATCTGGCTTTCCGGCTACTATCGATTGGCAGTCGTGCACATGAAAAACCGGCAACGCCTTGTTAAAGTGCTTTAGTGCATCGGCAGGGTCATCAATCCGGACTACAGGACCGTCCCAATGCTTTGAAAAGCTTGCAATGTCACCGATTGCGAGAAATGTTGGCAGCTTGGCCCGCTTGCGAGCGGCCCAGGCTTTACCCAATATCTCAGGGCCAATTCCCGCTGGATCGCCGACCGAAATGGCAAGCGGTAGTGGTGTTGTTGACGCTGTCACTTTTTATAATCAGTTGTAATCGATAACTGCGTCACGGCGCAGGTCGCGCAAATAAATCCGAGCCCGCTTATTGACGCGTTCGTCGTTAATGTCGGTCATGATCTTGTCAAAGGATGGCGAAGACGCATTGGCTGGTAAATCCCGGCCGCAAATGACGAAGACGCGAACGCCTTCGTCCAACGATCCATATGGCGGCGTTGATTGCCCGATCTGCAGATCAAGCATGACCTGTTGAAGCGGCCCCGGCAAATCACGCACACGCACTCCGTCGCGATTTACCACCTCCGCTCCTAACCGTTTCGCCATGTCATCGGCGGCGCCACATCCATTTATTTTCTGTGTTTCATCGCTAAACTGTTTGACCAGCGGCTCCACCTGCTTCGCCGAGGTGCCAGCGGGGAAGGTGACTGCGATTTGTTTGAGGCTGAGCAAGGAGTCGCGGGGATCGGCGGTAGCGATCTGGCGCTTGTCGATCAAAACCAACAATGAAATGCCGCCCGGTGCGGGCACGGCGACTAATTCATTTGGATTAAGGCGCGTTGCGGCGTCCGCCAGCGATTGCGGCAATTGCCCAAGATTTAGCCAACCAAGATCGCCGCCGACAACGGCAGTAGAGGCCTCTGAAAACTGCCGTGCATAGGCTTGAAACGAGCCGCCTTGCCGCAATTGCTCCAGAATCTTCGCTGCGTTTGCATAAACTTGGTCCTGATTTTCAGGTGTCGCCGCGAGATAAATTTCGCCCAAATGATATTCCGTGGTTCCTTTAGTGGAATTGATGCGCGATATGATCGCATTCACTTCGTCGTCGCTCACGTTTACAAGCGGTTCAACATTCCGCCTCAGCAAGCGACTCCAAGTGAGCTCTCCTTTTATCTGGCGCTTTAATGTCGCTACGGACGATCCGATTGAGTTCAAATATTCTGTTACTGCGGCAGGCGGGCGGTTGAAATTTTGCTGCGAAATTCGATTGAAATATTCGTTCACTTCCGCATCTGTAATTTCAATCTCATTGGCCTTGGCTTCTTGAATTTGAAGCGTTTCGTCAATCAAATTGGTCAAGATCTGGCTACGCAACCGCTGCGCTTCGCTGTCTGATATCTTGTTCTTATTGGCATCAAGGATCAAAGCAACACGGTGGTCGATATCCGTTCCCGTAATAATCTCGCCATTTACAACGGCAGTTGCCCGACGCACATTTGGATTGTTTTGGGCAAATAGTTGTTGGCCCGCCGGAATGTCCAACTGAGCCTCAGGCGCGGTATCGTCTGACACTGTTTGCGCGTTAGTCGGCGTCCAAACACAAAGTGCAAGCAGTGCAGCCGAAGAAGTGAAACGCAAAAAAGATTTCATAGATGAAGTCCAAGTTAGTTAATGTTGCTGGGGAAATAGCCACGCGCTGCTTAACCGTAGCTGAGCAACTTGCACTTGTTTCTCCAAAATTCGTTCGCTGCTTACACACCCAAATTTCGAAACGCCAGCCGGAACAAGTAACTGTTGCCGCGCCGTGCGTCGCCCGTTGCCTGATAGTCGCGTTTCCAAGTGAAGCCGATCGTCAAGCAATCGTCATCATACGCAATACCCAGACGGTGACGAATGGGCGCAAAACCGTCAGATATAGACAATGGATCTTCTTGCCGGTCCGTCAGGTCAACAATTGCCGATCCAAAAACCGACCAATAACGGGCAATCTTGGCACGCCCGGCCAAACGAATTTCCTCACGATCCGACAAATCCTCGATGGCCGGACCGATGTTCCGGTTCAACTTGAGGTAACCCACCTGAGCATAAGTGCCGCGCGAACCAATTGTCGCATCAATTTCATTGCGGCGTATCGCCAGATTGTCTTTATCGAGCCGGAAACGGTGATTCAATTTCACAATATCTTTGAACCGGATTTCAGTGCGCCCGACGAAATCTGAAACCTTCTCCGATAGACCGGTGCCATCAGGGAAAATCGTGGCGCGATTGGACAGCCTTACGCTTTGTCCGACGGTGGTATCAATTGCGACATTCTGGCCGCGGAATGCCCAGTCTAGGCCGATGGTTAAGCGATAATTGTCTTCAAACCTGTCGTGGCCAGGAAACCGGTTGAGGGCAAACAGATTGCTGTCTTCCAAATCAACGGCTCGCGAATCTTCGTTGGGGATGACGAGATTGGCCACTTTAGGAGCTGCGACCAATTGCACGCGAGGCGTCAAAATCTGTGTGCCACCAAATACCTGCCCCACAAACGGCCAACGTACGTCAGCCGCTGCGGCTAATATCCCGCGTGTTTGCCAGCCAGAATTGCCGCGATACACAGCGGTTAACGTGCTTTCATTTTCATCGCTGTTATACACGTCACCGCGACCAAACAACGTTAAATTGATATCCTGACCAAGCCCAGTAATAGTTCGCAAGTCCCAACGGCCGGAGGCGAAGGCACGCTGGGTATCTTGGCCCGCTGTGCGTCCAATTGCCAAAGTATTTGCTTGCAGCTGAACTTTACCGCCTAGAATCGGATTGCTCAGCCGTAACCGATAATCAATTTCAGGAAGGGCAATTGGGGTTAGCCCCTGCCTATCGCCAGCTCTCAATGTCTGGACGGCCCATCCGGACAATGAAAAATAGCTATCGCTGTCAATGCGTTCCAAGCGGACTGTATTGCGCAGCCTATCATCATCGCTGATGTCATAGCGGCGCAAAAACGTACGGTCGGTTGTTACCCTTAATGAGCTGCTCAACGACCAATTCGGGTCAAGTTGAAAATTGGCTATGCCGTCTAGATATCCGCGAAACCGCCGGTTTTCTATCGTCGAAGCTCCAGACGCGGTCGAAATTCGGCTGCTGTAGGTTGCGTATCCGCCAATCTCTATCAAACCTTTTTCTTCCAATGACCGAAATTTTGCTTGTACCAAAGGGGCCACTTTTGAAAACAAGGTTCCCGAAACGGTCAGTTCACGGTTCTGAGACAACCGAAAATAATAGGGCAATTCAATTTCAGCACCGTTGTTGCGCGAATAACGCAGGTTGGGCACTAAAAAGCCGCTGGCTGCTTTGGTTTCTGCGGGGTGTGATAGAAAAGGCAACGGGATAACCGGCAGGCCAAACAGCTCAATCCGCGCACCGTCATAAGTGACGCGCTTGGTTTGTGGATCATATCGAACTTTTACCGCCTTGACCTGCCAGCTTGGCCTTTTCGGGCAGCCATCTGAACGTTCAACGGCGCAGGGCGTATATGCGGCATAATCTAGCTCAAGCGCGCCATTGGTCCGCTCACCTCGTTGAGCAGCCAAGCGGCCGCCGTCGGGCATTACCAACAGCAGGTTTTCAATAAAACCGTCTTTCAGCGAGTCTGTTAGCTTTATAGAATCGCCATAAGCAGTATCACCCTCTGGTCCGATCGAACGAATGTTACCTTGGGCGGTGACCTCTCCAGACTTGCGGTCCCAGATGACTGTGTCCGCTCGCAACTGATACCCTTCACGTATCAATATGACATTTCCAGCGGCTGTTATGACGTCCGCATTGGAGTCGTAATCTACCCGTTCAGCGGAAAAGTCGATGACAGGCTCGGCCTGAGTTTTGGTGCCGTTTTCAGATTTCGGGTTTTCCGGCTCTTTGGCAAATGCCGGATCAGCAGCTATCAGCATTGAAGCCACAGATGTGCAAAGCGAAGCAACAAACAACATCGCACGCGAGGGCCGGATAAGTTGGAGTAGGGCGTTCATAAGATTTGCTCGTCCTTTATCGCCCTGTTTGCGCGCGGTCTAGCCCAGTCCAGCGCGTTGCTGCCTCTATTGTCCGCTTTTTTCGGCATAGCAATCAAGATTACAATTTTTTCGGCATGGCAATCAAGATTACAATGTTTTGCTTTAATCGGCGCAATGATTGCGCTTATAGAGACGATCTTGAATTGTCCGGCCATTTTCCGGATATGAAACCTTGTATCTGGCTAAGAGGCTAAAACTAGCATGAAAATAGAATTTGTTGCTCAACGCCCTGACTCTGCTGATGTTGTCGCATTTGTCGTTACCAAGGCGAATTTTGCGGGCATGACCTTTGCGGTCGATAATGCCGCGCAACTGTTTGAAACGGCAAAGTTGGCGCGGTTTGAGGGCGCTGCGGGACAGTCGTTCTTATTGATCGCTCCCGTCGACGGCAAAATGACCCGCATCATATTGGTCGGAGTTGGCGACGGCGCGACCGAGCATCAAAAGGCGGGCGGCGAAATTTTGGCAAAGGTGCAGACATGCGGCGCTAAAACTATTGCGATTTACGCAGATGGTCTGGCTGAAACAAATGCTGCCGAGGTCGCTTATGGAGCGGTGCTGCGCAATTGGCGGATCGACAAATACCGCACCAAATTGGCAGAGACAGCAAAGCCGACGATTGAGACAATCTATGTGGTTGGTGCGCCAGACGCAGCGTCGGCGGCTTGGCCGCGTTATGCGGCGATTGCAGCGGGGGTTGAGTTGACCAAGGAACTGGTCAGCGAACCGGCCAATATCATCTACCCCGAAAGTTTTGTTGAACGTTGTCAGCATCTGGCAGAACTCGGCGTTGAAATAACGGTGCTGGACGACGCGCAAATGGCTGCACTCGGCATGGGCGCGTTGCTTGGCGTGGGGCAGGGTTCACGCAGGCCGTCGCGCATGCTGGCGATGAAATGGGACGGTACGGATGGAAAGCAAGAACGCCCTGTCTGTTTCGTTGGCAAGGGCGTGACGTTCGACACTGGCGGCATCTCGATTAAGCCTGCTGCGGGTATGGAAGATATGAAGTGGGACATGGGCGGCGCTG
>JAYVBJ010000015.1:0-38639 GCA_043750535.1 Sphingomonadales bacterium
CTGGACTTGTAACGGTTTGGTTCCGGTCGCTTGTCTTTCATTATGCCACCTTAGCTTCGAAAGCCAAGGGGCTTATGCCGCCCAGATATGAGTGGCGTCTTCGGGCGTTGTAGAACCCGTTGATGTACTTGAAGATCGCGGCCTCAGCCTGACTTCGCGTTGGCCAGTTTTGCCTCCAGATTAGCTCAGCCTTGATCGTCTTGAAGAACGTTTCGACAGAGGCATTGTCGTAGCAATTACCTTTGCCGCTCATTGATGGTCGCAGGCCATAGGCCTGCAACTTCTTTTGATAATCATAAGCGCAGTATTGGCTGCCACGATCAGAATGGAAGATGCAGCCCGCTGGCGGATTACGTAGACGTACCGCCATATCAAGCGCCTGGATCGCCAAATCCTTCTTCATACGGTCGCTGACGGCCCAGCCTACGACGCGGCGTGAATGCAGATCAAGGATGACAGCAAGGTAGAGCCAACCTTGGGACGTCCAGATGTAGCTGATGTCACCCGCCCATTTGCAGTTGGGCGCGTCCGCCGCAAAATTGCCGTCCAGCACATTGGCCACAATCCCCAGGCTGTGGTTGCTATTGGTCGTGATCTTATGCTTGCGCGTGCGAACTGGCTTGATCCCGTTGATCTTCATCAACCTGCCAACACGGCGCTCGCCAACATCAAGGCCGACTTCCTTGAGCTCCATTGTCATCCTCGGCCTGCCATAGCTGCCAAGGCTCAGGCCATATTGCTCACGGATGTGCGCCAGCACCTTCATATCACCGCGCTGCCGGCTGCTCATCGGCCGCGTCAGCCATTTGCGAAAGCCGCGAGCAGTGACCTGCATCACGCTGCATAGCAAACCCACTGACCAAATATGCTGCCACTCTTTGATAAATCCGAACTTCACGGGCGGTGGCTCGCGAAGAACTGCGTGGCCTTTTTTAGGATATCCCTCTCCTCCTTCAAGATGCGGTTCTCCAGACGGAGCCGTTCATTCTCTTTGGCCAGATCCGCCGACGGAGCACTGCTCAGGTCACTTGGCCGATATTGCGAAATCCACTTGCCCAGCGTTGAATGACCAACGCCTAAATCCGACGCTACCCGACGACGCGGCAGCCCGCTCGTCAACGCAATCCGAACTGCTTCCTGCTTAAAATCTTCTGTATGCTTGATCGACATGTTCCGTCTCCTTGAGTGAGGTATATAATCTCAAGTGACCGGAACCAAACCGTTACAAGTCCAATCATATTTTGCAAGTATGACGGCGCGATATGTGGTTGGGCCATGCCGTAACCGCCACGAATGACCAAAGCTTGCCCTGCCTTTGAGGACAAGTAGGACGACAAGTAGCCAGACGGGATCGAAGGCTCGCGAAAAACCAAAACATCGGCACAAGCGAACGCTTCGATTTCGGAGTGCTTCCAAGGCGCGGTGTTCCCGAAATTTGCTCCGGTGCGGGTCATCAAAACATCGCCGGCCTGCAATCGGTTTTTGGCGACGAGCGAACGAGCAGTTTCGGGCATAAATCGCTGATCGTCGAGGCTTACAAAATTGTCCCGGACATTACCTGCCATGATCGTTAGTAGCCCGCTCTCTTCATATTCTCTGGCTATTTCAATCGGGTGCTGAATGCGTTTTACGACGTCGGTAATCGACGAATGCGTAGAAGCTTTGACCCGCGCAACAATATGCAACGGGAATTTTCCGAAGAATTCGGCGTCTAGGCGCAAACTTTCATTGAACTCATCAATCTCGCTGAGTCTGACAACCGAAACTTCCAGCCCCTCCAACAGTGCCGTGTAACGGGCACTGTTGGAGGGGCTTAGTGAAAAAAACTTAAGTGTTCCTTCGCGGCAAATAACTGGAACGCCTCGGCGATCCCGTCCTGCGTTTTGCCTTCATGGTTGAACAGATCGTGCCGCACGATGAAATGACCGTGGTCATCGCGCACGCGCTGCCCGTCTGCGCCCGTCACATAGACCTTCTCGCCCCGGTTGTTGACGCTTTCCGCCTGCTGCGTGGCAAAGAAGATTTCGTAATCATCCTGCTTTTTGCAAAGCGGCCCCGCCTTTGGATCATCATTCCATTTCTGCACAAACAAAACGCTGGTCTTGGTTCCGGTATGCGGTTTGAAGGTGTTGGGGTGCAGCCCGACGACGGCCAATATCCGGCACCGCTCCATGATAAATTTGCGCACCCGCGCATCGGACGAATTGTTGAACCGGCCTTGCGGCAAGACAACCGCCATCCGCCCGCCGGGTTTCAGGAAATCCAGATTGCGCTCAATAAACAGCAGATCGCGCCCGACCTTGGTTTCATACTTCCCGTTTTCCTTATGCCCCAGTTCATACCGCGCGAGCAATTCGCGCTGCTTGATGTCGCCCGCGAACGGCGGATTGGCCATGAGCACATCGAAATTGAACGCACGATATTCGTCTGACTTTGTATCGGCACGCAATTTGCGGAGGTTTGACCAGCCCTTGCTATATGTATCGAGCCAGTCATTCTGCTTCACCGCCTCATCCCAGTTCGCCCAATCGAGCGTGTTGAGGTGCAGCACGTTGGTATCGCCGTCGCCCGCAATCAGATTGAGGCAGCGAGAAACCCGCACGCTCTTTTCGTCAAAGTCGATGGCAAAGGCCTTATCCCCCACATATTTGGTGCAGCGCGCGGGCTTGGCATCCATTGTGAACAAATTGGATCGCGGCAAGCCCATATCGTCCATGATATTGCCCCAGACGTGGAACATGGTGTGGACGGTGAACCCGGCAGAGCCAGCAGCGGTATCGATCACGCTCTCGCTTTCCTGCGGATTGAGCATTTTCACGCACATATCGATCACCCATCGCGGGGTGAAATACTGGCCCTTTTCGCCCTTCGACGATTTGGACGAGAGATATTCAAAGGCATCGTCGATGATGTCGAGATTGCTGTTGAACAGCTTCCAGCTTTCCAGCGACGCGACCACGACCTTGAGGTGATCGGGCGACAGGCGGATCTGATCGCCCTTGGGGAAAACGCCGGGCCATTCCTCATTGGCTTTCTCGAACAGCGACTGGATTTTCTTTTTCAGCTGCGCCGAAGTGTTGCTGTTGCGGAAAATCAGACGGGTGTTGATGCCCGAATGGCAGGCTTTCTCGTCATAGAGCTTGGTGAAGATCAGTTTGAACACTTCTTCAAACACATCGACGCCCGCGTTGGCGAGGACATCATCCTCCATCTCAACGATCAGGTCACGCAAAGTCTGCGCCTTGCCCGCCGCCTTTTCGCGGTCGGCTTCCTTTTCGATGAGGTCGGCAATCGTCCACGGCTCGTTGGCGATATCCTCGATGGTTTGATCGGCGCGGGGGATGTCGGGGATCGGGTTCAACTGGTTGGGATCGAGCCGGTTCCACACCTTGGTCTCATAGCCGCTGCTCCACAGGGCAAGCGGCGCGCCCGTAGCGTGGGTGTAGCTGTTGAGCTGATCCTTGCCGTCTTTCAGCTTTGGCGCTTTCACCTCGATCATGATGTAGGGGATGGTACGGCGGTCTTCGTCGAACACCACGATGTCGGCGCGTTTCGATGTGTCGCGGCCAAAGGTGATGGGGTGTTCGACGGTGATGCGTTCGATGGGGTAGCGATAGTTTTTGGTCAGGCGGAGGAGCCAAAGCTGGCGGACGATTTCCTCTTTTTTGGCGGGAACTTCCTTGTTGCGCGCAAGGCACGCCATGGTCGGCTTGCCGGGTTTGCTATCGTCAATACGGGCTTCAAGCCAAGCGAGTTCGTCCGCTGCTATAATTTCGGCAAATGCCGGGTCTTTCACAATTTCCAATATCCGCACTGCGTAACCCCCAAATCGTAGATTCTATTGTGAGTGGGTTAGCCAGCCAATACCAAAATTGCCAGAAAAACGGGCCGACGGGTTGATTTTGTTCGGCCCGTCGGCTGCTGAGACGTCGATTTTCAATACTCCTCCGCCAACATTATCGTTAGCACCCGCCGCGTGACTGCGGGATTGGTGGGGTCTTCGCTGCCCCATTGCAGGCTGGGGTCGTAATAGTCGATCTTCCAAAACGCCTTCCGGGTCGCCTCCTTGGGCCGCGCCGTCGTCCAGCTTCCATCGCTTGCCTGAAAGATCGCGCCAAAGTCTCGCTCCGCATGTGGGTTCTTATCTGGCGTGAAGGCATCATAGGTTTCGATCAACTCGCGCACTGCGGACTGTTCCGCCGATGGCAACGCCCGAAAGCCCTCGGTCGCCACGGCCCTGCAAGCAAGCCCCATCGCTTGCCGCGCTCGATCATTGAGCCGTGCGATCTGCTCGGTGCGGGACACGGAATGCACTTTCATTGCCAAGCCCTCCCGCCCTGTTCGCAAAAGCGGACAAGCGCCCCGAAATCCTCACGCTCGCCAAGCTGATCGGCCATGCGCTGTACACATTCAAATGGCAGACCATTTTCGTTTGCAACGCCGCGCAAATAGTCTTCCCGTGTTTCGGCTCCGCAAGCCCTGTATTGCAACATCAAATCCATCATCTTTTCATCCTTCCTCGGCTGAAAGCCGCTTGCCTGCGGCCATGCGGCTCTGCCTTCCGGCGAGGATGGGGAGGGGGAGGGAAAACCGGAATCGATGCCCTGGCGCGGGCCAGCGGACGCGCAGCGACCGCCACACGGGGGCGTCTATTCCGGTTTAGGGAACGAGAGGGCAATGCCCTTGGCGTTCCCGCCTGCAAGACAACGGAGGCGGTGGCCTCCCTTCACCACAACGTATGATCTAGGTAATTAGCGTCGTTGCAAGGCTTACGCTACGGCAATGAGGCCTGGGTTCAATCATATGTATAGCTAGCTGGCGGTTTACATGTTACTGCGAACCCTGTTCTGAGTCTTTTTTACCTCAAGAATACTAATTGCATCCAAGAATACAGGGGATTTTACTACTCAATACGTGGAGAAAGGCGATGAGAAAATTCAACCTGGTTCTTTTAGGAGTTGTTGCATCAGCGACAATATGCGTTGGAAATGAGGCGGTTGCTCAGGATGCCGCCGCTGACGGCAGCTTCATCCGGACTGATACCGGAAGCGCCAATTCAGCAGAAAATGGCCTCTTAACAGCAGAAGAGGCGCTTGTGTTGGACGCTAGATCATATGCGACCAGTTATAATGTTTCGCTCGACGAAGCTATGATGAGAATAGCTATTATGTCCGGCACTGGCGAAGACATTGAAGCTCTGGGTGAAGAGCTGAACAACGAAGTATCAGGGATGTATTTTGATAACGGACCCAATTTTGGTCTGAAAGTGAAAACCACCGGTGTCAAGCAGAGAGAAGAGCGGCGTTTGATGCGCCGAGCCGCAAGGCAAGCTGACAGAAAAGCAGAACGGCAAGCGGCGCGACAAAAAGCCCGTCAGGCAGCTCGGCAGGCAGGACGCAAGGTTAAGCCCGTTTCAGAAGCAGAATTAGCGAAAGCAGAAGCAGTGCTTGATACGGATGTCTCTACTCCGGTTCAATTTATCAGCGGCGCGCAGGTTTCTCGCAAACAAATGCGATCCGCCATTCAGTCGAGTTTCGATCAAATCCGTTCCTTAGTTAAAGGGCTTTCGGGCATCGCCTATGATGAAAAAGAGGGCGATGTGGTAGTTCAAATTGTCCAGCAAGACGCTAGCTTATCGGATGCCGACAAGGCTGCTGTTGGAGCATTGTTCCCAGTTCCTGTGAAGTTTGAAATGTTGGCGAAACCAATAGGTCCGGTTCAAGCACAAGGTGGTCGGGCGTTGACCGATAGAAACGGTGAAATCCTTTGCACCGCTGCGTTTGTTGGTTTTGATCCGAGCAATAGGCCTGGAGTCTTCACCGCAGCCCATTGCGATGCCATAGGGGGTCTGCCTATGTATATTCGCGATGTCACTGGTTTGCATAGTCCATTGACGATCGACACGAACCTCAATTTATACACAACAAGGGACGACATTCTTTTCCTTCGAACGCCAACCAACCTCAAAGCGCTTCCGCAGTTCATTGCTAACAAAGGCGAAGCCGCTCGAACGCTTGTTGGCCGCCGTAGTCTGGCGACAACAACGGTCGCCAGCGGTACGGTTCAGGGGTCATATGCTTGTTTCTATGGTATGACGAGCAGCGTCGTGCATGGTCAAGGTTGCGGCACTGTGCGGTATAAAGAGTTCGCTGCCTCCACATTATATTCCCAAGGTAAGATGACAGTCGCGTCTGGACAAAGCTATTATGTTCAAGTCCAAGGAGCAACCTCCGGGATGCGCTGCGCTGGCGGAGATAGCGGCGCACCTTGGTTTCTCAACAATATTGCTTTTGGAATCATGAGCAGTTGCAACGAAAACGCAATAAATGGCTCAAGCTCGGTTGCAAACTATACTAGCATGGACGCAGCATATGCACGCGCCTATAAGTTGGCGTACTGACATGAAAACTATTTTAGCGATTGCTTTTGCAGGCATGTTAGCGAGCTGCGCCAATGGCGAAAGCAGCTCTGCTAGTTTGCCTCAGGAACCTTCAACGTCTAATGCCGCTATGCCAACAGATGACATCAGGTTTTTTTCATATGAGACGGCAAAGCCGGTCGAGAACGAACCGATACCTACGTTTCATATGGTCAGAATGACTGGTATATTGATAAAAATGAACAACTGCGTTGTTCTTAAAAGCGGAGATCGAAACCTCGCGTTGGTGTTTCAGGCAGGGTCAGCAAAAGCTGGAAAAGATAGCGCTTCGTTCATGATTGACGGACGAGAATTCACCATCGGTCAAAAAGTTTCCGTTGGTGGTTCTGGAGGATCGGCAGCGATTTTCAATGATGCCGATTTGGCCAAAAAAGAGTGTGGGGCAAACGATGTGTGGCTTGTAAATCCTGCCTCACTTGAAACAGCGAAGTAGCTTAAATTGTTGGAGCACCGATTTTACTAGCAACAACCAAGGCTATAGGCTTCGTTTGCGCAGCGAATAAAGCGAATCGGCCATTAGGCCGCAGAACATAAAGTTTATCTCTTGGCGCAAAACGCAGTATTAAAATTTTCCTGAGCAAGGCTTGTAATAATGTTGTTTTTAGTATTTTCCCAAGAAGCTCGATATGCTTGCAATTCCTCGCTAGTCATCTCGTTTTCAGCTTTGCGAAGTAAGTCAAAGTCGCCCCGACGATAGGGGAATAGCTTTACATCATTATTGAGACCGTCCTCCATCATACGGTGGAGTTCGAGCTGATGGGTGCTTACATAAGTAGTGACATGGCTATACGCCCGTGCTGACGCATCTGATCTCAAAATTTGACGACTCAATGCACGCTGATAAGCATCCTGTTTCGCTTTCGACCATGACAAATATGTGTCCTTGTCGATGCGAATAAATTTTCCGTCCGCGTCGATAAATTGTTTGCTTTCACCGGGGCAATATAAGACAAACTCGGTATATTCCGCTTGTGCCATCAATGAGGACGAAACGGCGGAAAACGCCACGCCCAAAACACTAAATAAAATAGTTCCATATTTCATAACAGACCCCCATCAAGATAGAGGCCACCCGGTCGAGCCGGGCGTTAGTAACGTGGACTTCCGCACACGCGCTCCCACTTTTGGGCATGAGCCTTGGACATGGCGGAAGCCACCCGGCCAAATATCTTTGACCGGACGGAAGTTTCCGAGGTTACTAAGCCTCACGCGTCGGGACAGACCGCCACGCATCCACACGTTAGCAAATTAACACCGTTTTGCTAGCTAATATCAAAGTCTCGTGCCTTTTCGAGTTCAGGCGTTTCAATTGCTAAGTTTATCGGCGTAGTTTTTTGTGGCGATGGTGAATTGGATATTCCTTGTTCATGTTTCGGCTCCGCTTGCCCTCTTGCACTATCGGCAACGTCTATAGCTGAATGCTGAACGCCGCTGTTGCCTTCAAGTTGGTCTATCATCGCTTCTCGGTTATCAATGTGCAGTTCAAAGCCTTCACGGGCGCGTGAAGCCAATACATAAGCAAGGCTCTGGTTGTTCAACATACGGTCGCCGCTTTCCATTACGGTGATAGCATTTTCGACCGTCATTCCTTGGGCCTTGTGCATGTTCAGGACAAGGGCATGGTCGATCCGCTGTGCCATCGGATTGTTGGCGTCCAGCTGGGTTTGCCTTCCATCACGGCTTGCAAAGGTCAGCCGCTCTTCATCGATGCCTATTAGCGTAACGATCTGGCCGCTGGCGATGCCCTGTGACTTATCGTTGGCTGTCCAATGTAACACATCGCCTGTTCGCACCGATATTTCATCAGGCCGCGAAAGCGACAAGCCAGAGAAGTTATGATGCAATTTTTCGGGCTTGAATGTGTGGCTATCGTCACCCGTTCCTAAGATCACTTCGCGTAATTTGGGATCAACGCCAGTTACAGCATAGCTTCCGCGCCTTAGGCCAATGGCTGCTGTGTCACGGTGAACATCAAGCACATTCCCTTCGGCGTAACTGGTAACGCTACGCATCTGTTCACGGGTCAGATTAAGGTTTTGGAGCACGGGCAGCCTATGTTCAACAGCGCCAAGTTTTCTCTCGTTGGCCAGAGTACCGCGCAGCGTATCGAGCATGTCTGCTCGCAATCGGTGGCCGGATGTGAAGATGGCTGTGTTCGCCCTCGTATGGACATCCTGCGAAAGCCAAGATTTTGCGGCTGAGATCACCGGATCGGCGGTTTCAACAATGCGATTACCCAATTTATCGAAAGCGTCTTGCATAAAGCCAGTCTGCAACAGGCTTACAGCTTCCTTTATGTCGCCGTCGCGTTGCCGCAAATTTTCGTCCAGGTGCAAAGTCGGCAGTGCATTGTCCTGAAGTTGGCGAAACGGCGTACCTGCTTCGACCGCCGCAATCTGGGCGCTGTCACCAACCATGACGATGCGGTTGACGCCTAGCTTTTCGGCGATTTGCATGAAACCAAGCATCTGACGGTTCGACACCATTGATGCTTCATCCAATATAATGGTTGCCCCAGCATAAGTCCGTGCATCGTTTGGGGCCGCTTGATTACGCGTTCCCGCCAAATTTTCGAACTTGGTAAGGAAAGTTTCGAGCGAGCGCGTATCAACTCCGGTCGCCTCTTGCATATCCACAGCAAGGCGGTTTTGCGGCGTCAACGCAAACAGCGGTCCACGAGCGCCGGGATCGACCCCCTCTACAGCACCAAAGATTGTTGATTTTCCTGTGCCAGCACCGACCTGAATCGCAACATAGCGGTCCGGGCTGGCGATAATCGCTGCGCCAGCGCGGCGCTGTTCGGAATTGAGCGTAAGGCCTAGTTTTTCGTTGGCAGCGGCATCGAGCAAGTTTGCCGCTTTGGATTGTCCAACGGTCGCGTGGGCTTCGCCAATTCCCGCTTTTGCAGTCGCCAATATCTGCCGTTCGGTGCGGACCATGTCGGGCGTGGTCAACCGGGAACCGAATTTTCCATTACCGGCTATCAGCTGGCCGTTCGCCTTCAGCTGGTCAACCCGCGCCTCAATGTCGCCGATACGTGCATTCTGCTCGGCAAAGTTGAGCGCGTTTTGCAGCACATGATTATGCATGAAGCTAGCTTCACGCTCCTGCAAATGACGCACTGATGCACCGACCGCATAGCTGGCCGCCAGCGGGTCAGCGCGGCTCATACTTTGATTGTCGGCGATGATGGGATCGGGCGTTGGCCGAAAAAACGGTGTTACGGCCTTCATCAAGTTGTCGCCCCACGACCGAACGCGGTTTAGCACACCGCGTTCGCTGACTTTTTGAGGCGCGTCTGGAATCAATGCGGCAAAATTGTCGTCACGCTCGCTGGCATGTTCACGCCAAGCTTGCCGAACGGTCACGGGGTCAACGTCTTCTTTGGCTTCGCGAGACCGTTCGGCAATGGCGCGAAGGCCCTGCTGGCTTGTCACATTTAATTCGCGGGCGATCTCGCGAATTTGCATGTGGCGGGCGCTCCACGCTTCAACGGTTTCCCGGTCAATGCCTGCTATCTCAAACGTGCCGTTCTTGCCGCCGCCTTCGATTTCATAGCCAAGCTTTTCGACTCCGTGGCGCAACTCGTTGTGATAGATCGCGCCAATCAACATATTGGCGTTCCAAATTTTGCCATTGTGCAAGGCGCGCCATTCGCCGTCCGGTCTTTGGGTGAGATTGGCGATCACCGAATGAGTGTGCAATTGCGGGTCCAACTCGCGGCTCACATCATGGGTGAACATTGCGTAGGCAAGCTTGCCAGTTGGAACGGTGGTGTGGCCGTCTTTTCCCTTGCGGCCTTCGGCCAATCTGGCCTCCACCCATTTCATAGTTGCCTTCACAGCTTCGTTGTGAGCTGCGACTAACCGTTTATCTCCGCCGATCAGGGCCATAAGCGATACAGATTTGGGGGCTGAAAAAGTTAGGTCAAAACCGGGGGCGTGCTCTTTCGCGCCGCCCGAAAGCGTTTCGCCATTCGGCAGCCGCCCTTCCAAAATTTGTTCAAAGGCTTTTTCTTCAACTGCGCCTTCCAAACCCAGTTCTTTGGCCGCTTCACCGCCCCATTCCGATTTTCCGAGTCCGTCTTCGGCGGTATAATAATTGTCTTTGGTGTAATAGCTGCCGGCGCTTGAGGCGCTGCTGATACTAGCCATGCTGAGCATTATTTCTCTTCTACGAGAATGGGGAATTTGACGGTGCAATCCGAAGGTTTCGGTTTGCGCTTTGCGCGCTCAACGCAATTTGCGAAGCTCGAAGCAAATGGCTCGGATTTCATCAAGGCAGCCGTTTCGACTATCAGGCCACCCGTCCAAGCTTTGCCGCCTGCGATGATTTTTGCGGCGTGGATGGGATTGGCACCACCTACCATTTTGACTGCGGTAAACCGGGAAATGGCGCTGCCGCCGGGAAGTAACGCTAGGGCGAGCAGAATTGCAAAAACTCCGGCCCCCGCCGCTGTCCAGATTTTGTAATCTTGATAAAATGGCGGCTCGCGGTATTCCGCCATTCGTCCGATAGCGGTAATATGCGCTCGCATATCTCTTATCGCTTCATTGGCTGCCGCATGATGCTTGGCCAGCTGGGACGAGAAGCGAAGCAAGTCCTGCCCGTCTTTGTTTACACGTCGATCAGCCCAATCCTGAAACCAAAATTGTGGATGGGCATCGACTAGCTCTTCCATTCGTTCCGAGAGGCGGCCGACGGCTAACAGAATTTCAGTAGTAGCCAGCGAATTCTTTTCCGGCGCGATGTCGGCGTTTTGACCCTCTTCTGGGTCTGAAACCGCTGCAACAATCGCTTGGACAGAGGGATTATCGGGCTGGTCACTTGCAACTGAAGATTGAATCAGTCGTATCAGCTGCGCGGTCATCGTCGTTTCGTTGGTTCGACACGCCTGATCAAATTGTTTTTTGAGATCGGCGGGTAGCCTGATTTTGATGTCCGATTGTATGGCCATCACACAATGCCCTCGCGCTGACTGTCACTTAGCTCTCGGCTTCTCTTCTCAACCCGCTTCATCGCATCTTCGCGAATACTTGCTGGTAGCTGCGTGAGCCACTCTTCGGCCACGGCCAAAAGGTTGGCAGACGTTGTAATTGGCAACGGCTTGAGAGGTGTGCGAGTTTGGTCTAAAAACTTGTCGACCAAGCCAGCAATCAATGCGCTGTCGCTCATGCCCCTGTTCTCAGCGATGGCCTTTAGATCGAGCAAATCTCCGTAGTTTAGATAGACCGTCACGGGCCTTTTTGGATAACTCAACCTTTCCATCTCTGATCTCCTGTTTTGGAAAATGGCGCACTGTGGGCGAAAATTGACACGAGGATTGGCAGCACTGTGTCCCCTAAGAAAATACCTAAATTCCAACGATTTCGAGTGATTCGGGGACAAGGTTGGGCCGAGGTCGTTCCACTGTGGATTTCAGTGGGCGCACCAAATACCGGCAGCTTTCCTAGGCTTTTGCATCCCGAGGGGGATGCATAAGGTGTGTTCAATATTCCTACTGCCAAATGATCGATTATACCCAGTCCAGCTTGCCAATTATTTGCCATTACAAAGCCCTCCGCAATTGGCTCTGCTCCGTGTCGAAACGCACCCACGTGACTTCGGGATCAATGGATTGCGCGGCGGCGTGCACTAATCTGACATATCTCGTTTCCAATTCCTCTTGCGCAAACGTGTTGCCGACGAAGACCTTCACCCCGGGCAAATCGAAAAGGAAAGCCGCTGGATCGAACAATCTGTCCCACGATTGTTCATTCACTTTTTCGCGCAAAAGTTGACGCAGTCGCGCTGAACGCTCGTCCTCGAACGACTTTGAAAGCACTGGCTGTAGGGGGCGTGAATTTCGTTTCTTAACTTCGGTTTGGAACGCTGTGGCCGGAAATTGAACGCCAAATTTCGCCGCTTGCATGATTCTGATATGCTGAGCCTGAACTCTCGATGCCCATAATGCATTCCAGTCCGCGCGACGTTGGCCGGTTCCAATCCAATGTTGATGAAATGCCTCCGCCTCTGATTCATACGCACCGCTCGGCCATTCACTTGCGGCGGCTTTGGCTTTGACTGGTAAGTTGGCAACATCTGGCACGATCCAATCCGATGCGATAGATTGCTTGTTTCTCGATGGGGGTTTGGGGGAATCTTTCTTTTCAGATTCTATCTCTATTTTAGGGGTGACTGCACTGTCACTCTCGCCCCCGTCTGATGGACACAGGCCCCGTGACGCTTTGTCGTGGGGGGGTGACTGCCCGTCACCCGGTCGAGCATAGCCAACTAACACAAAGCTATTAGCCTGTTGTCCGCCATCGGCTCGAAAACTTTCGATGCGCCTTATCAGGTTCAAGCCTGCCTTCTTCTTCGTATCTTTGTCAGCGGGTGTGTCGTCTTCAAGCCGGAATAATACTCGCTGTATCGTTCGCTCGGAGAGCTCAACGACGAGAGCGATGTCGCGAACTCTGCGGAATTGGCAAACACCGTCCGGGCGAGCCCAGTTTGCCAATTCAAGCAGGACTGCCTTTGCATATGCGCAACCGCAACGTTGTAATTTGGCCCAAGCTATTGTTTCAATGCTCACAAGATTAGCCTGCGAGCTGAGTGTCAATTTCAGAATTGATTAGACGGCGGATTGACTCAGTCTTGATTAGCCTGCGCCGCCCTATCTTAATTGTTTCAAGCTTCTGATTTTTAATAAGATTGTTAATTGTAGTGCGGCCAAGGCTCAATGCCTTGCCCGCCTCGGCAATTGAAGTAGTCATCGGGTCCATTTATATCTCCTTCGTGTATACGGCGGTGTACCGGCGTGTGCGCTGGAGAGTGCTGTTTGGCGCGAACTTCGGCAAGACTATGAAGGCCTATTGAGGCCTATTGCCATAGGAAGAGATGCTATTTGGACTTGTTGGACTTAACGCCATTCAACTTGATTGCCGCCAAAATTTCTTTGGCATAACGTTGCAGCTGATTTTTTGCTGGTATGCTACCGTTCTCGGCAAACCATTCTTCCATGATCCTAATGATGGACGCTTGTGCACCACCTAGGAAAGGGTCTTTGGTGTGCGACTTCCCATCACCAAACAGGAGACGATTGCGGTCAAGTGCGTAGAAATAACAAAGAAATCCAACCCAATCATGCTTCAATCCTTCGCTCAAAATTTCCTTATGCACCTGTCCTTGACTACCTTCAGTCGCTTTGGGGCTGGAAGCTCTCAATTGGGCGTTGTGCTGAACGAGTTGATTTTGGATTTCCATATTATGCTTTGCTGTTACGAGGGCGCGTAACTCTGGCTGGCGGCAAACTTCAAACTGAAGTTCTGTAAGCTCCACATACAAGACTGTGGAATCGTGCAGCACATTGAGCTGGTTTTCTCGTGAAAAGCTCAAAGCGTCTGACCCAACGAATTCTCGCAGCAGCGAGCAGGATTTCCATTCGACGGGTTTAATGTTACCCGCAATCGTCCACGGGATCAAACAAGGAAGCAGCACATCGGCAGTGAGTTCGTTGAAATTATAGACAACATTAAAGTTATCCATATTGTCGTAACTCTCGCACTCACCGCGAAGAAATTTGCAAATTTCCGAAGCGTCCGCGATCTTATTTTCGTGCAGCGACGACCACAAATAGCTGGCCACCTGCTTTACAGCAAAATGGTCTTCGCCGATCAAAGCCCGTTTTAAGTGATGAATGTTCACTTTCTCGTGAACCTCAACGCATGCGCCGTATACTGAAATTTCGGCATCCCGCATAATCTGGCCGATGTTGCCGTAAACCCAAGACATGCTCAAACCATCACGTTCGAAATCCCGAAAAAGATCATTTAGCGGAACGCAGGCAATATTGCGGAGCGTCATGCGCTGACACTCACGGTCGCAGATGATTGCAACTGATCAAGATAGTCACTCCACCATTGCGCCATTTTGACCCGCTCGTCCCAATGCTGTGAACGATCATAAATGCCGCGAACCGAATCTGCGGCGCCATGGGCAAGCGCACGTTCAATTGCATCGGGGTGCCATTTCCGGCTTTCGTTTAACAGGGTTGAGGCAGTGGAGCGGAAGCCATGGCCTGTCATTTGATCGCTGGTGTACCCCAAGCGCCTCAACGCTGCACCTACGGTGTTTTCGCTCATCGCACGCGAATTCGTCCGAATTGATGGAAACAGGTAGCCATTTGGACGGCCTGTGACAGTGTGGAGCGTCGCCAGAAAGTCGAGTAATTGCCGCGAAAGTGGCACCCAGTGCGGCTTCCGCATTTTCATTTTTTCCGGGGGGATAGTCCAGGTCGCATTAGGAATATCAAACTCCTCCCAACGCGCGTGTCGCAGCTCGCCGGGGCGAACAAAGGTATGTGCTGCAAGCTTGAGCGCAATCTGCGTGATCAAGCTCCCGTCATAGCCGTCGATGGCGCGCATTAGTGCGCCAACGTTTTGCGGCTCTGTTAACGCAGCGAAGCTTTTGGTCTTCGGTGCAATCAACGCACCACGCAAATCTCGAGTAGGATCGGAAGTCAGACGTGTCGTAGCAACGGCGTAACAAAAAACCCTGCTGGCAAACTGCAAGGTGCGGCGCGCTGTTTCTAGATTGCCCTTGGCTTCAATGCGTTTGAGCGCGAATAGTATGTCGCTGGGCTGAATTTCGGAAACAGGCAGATTTCCTAAGCTTGGAGAAAGATGCCCAAGAAAGTAACCTGCCTTTTCCAAGGTGGCAGACGAAAGGCCATCGGCCCGTCGCTTCTCGATAAATTCCCGCGCGATGTCGCCAAAGACGTTGCTTGCGTTTAGTTGTGCTCGAACCTTCGCACGTTGCTTTTCAAGCGCCGGATCGGAGCCGCTGGCAATGAGTTTTCGGGCCTCGTCCCGCTTGGCCCGTGCTTCGGTCAACGAGACTTCGGGATAGATTCCAAGGCCAAGCTTCTTTTCTGAACCATTCACACGGTATTTGAGTCGCCACAACCTGCCGCCGCTAGGCTGCACAAGCATGAAAAGGCCGAGAGAATCCCCTAGTTTGTAAGGCTTTTCCTTTGGTTTTGCTCTCCTGATAGCGGTGTCTGTCAGTGTCATTGGGGGCCACTCCATCTGCGTCGATTGCGCATGGCCCCCAATTTGGCCCCCAAATGCTTGCGAACACCCGCAAACATCGGCGAGCAATGACGGTCATTGCAGCCTAAAAAATAGCAGATTTCAGGGATTTGTAAAGGTTATGACGATCATCGGCGATCATCGAATTGGTAGCGAAGGAGGGACTTGAACCCCCGACCTATGGATTATGATTCCACCGCTCTAACCAGCTGAGCTACTTCGCCATACCAATCAACATTGCGGTCAATGGTCCGCAAGGCAAGCGGCCCTATAAGCGGCAGCTACGATACGGTCAAGGGCCGACGGTCACCAGATCGCCACCGTGCGGTGTTCAATCTTTGCGACTTGGCGTACACGACGAAAAAATAGACGTGGAGCATTATTGCTCTCACGCCCTTTGCGACCCGCTGGGGGCAGTGAAGTCCCCCCTCGGTAAGATCGGACTTCGGTAACATTGGTGCATTCCGGCGATGTCGCCAAAAAGTTACAACGACTGAAATCTAACAACGTTGGCGGCGCTAGATTATTCCCGAGCCGTCCGGCGTCAGCCCGCCTGAAAATAAGTGGTCCGCCGGGGCCGCCCGTCTTTCGGGGGGGAGGGGTAAGGGACAACCCCAACGAACGCAGCATTCATTCCAAAAAAGCAACGATGTGTAAAGTGATTAAAGCTTATCTCGCTGATCGAATTTCTCAATCAATAGCATTCCTCATTCGCCAATTTCGTCCAGCACCTCGCGGGTATGTTCACCCAGCTTTGGCGGATCGCGCCAGATTGCCGATGGACTTCGCGCAAATCGCAACCCCGGCCGCATCGCACGATATTTACCTTCACCTTCGATTTCCCGTTCTTCAAACAATGTTTGTTTCAACTGCTTGTCTTCAAACACGTCTTCAAGCCGGTTTGCGCGCATGACCGGAATCGAATTTTCCGCCGCCAAATCCATCCATTGTTCGGTGCTGTGCGTCGCCGCCGCCTCTTTCAACATGACATTATATTCCGACACACGCTGCTGCGACGTGGTCAGACAGGTAAATCGTTCGCTTTCATAAGCGCCGGGAAGCCCGCCAAGTTCCAAGAAACGTTCCGCCTGGGCGCGGCTGGCCGGTAGCAGCATGATAAAGCCGTCGGTTGTCGGCATCGGTTTGCGGTCCGGTGAAACCGACATGGTGTAACCCAGCTTGCCCGTGGGCGGAATGTAAGTTTCGCCGTAAAGATGATCGGCAAGCAAATGTCCGGTAAAGGTTTCCAGCATCGGCACCGCGACATATTGCCCTTCGCCGGTATGTTCCTTGTGCCGCAGCGCCGCCAGCGCAGCAATAACCGCAAACAAGCCGCAAGTCTTGTCGGCAAACAATCCCGGCAAAGTGCGAAATTCGCGATCAGGGCCAACCAATTGTTCCAATCCACACGCACCGCTGGCCGCCTGGATCAAGTCGTCAAAGGCTTGCCGCCCGGCATAGGGACCGGCGGCATCATATCCCATCGCCTCGACATAGACGATATCGGGTTTGATCGCGGCAACATCGGCATAGGAAAATCCGAGTGCGGCAATCGATTTGGGCCGCATATTGTGGATGAAGATGTCGCCTGTGCGGACGAGTTTGCGCAGCGCCCGTTTCCCGGCATCGGTTTTCAAATCAATCACCGCGGAACGTTTGTTGCGGTTAAAGTTCAAAAAGGTCGAACCCATATTTTTGGAGACATGCGATCCGCCAACCATCCGTTGCCGGTCACCGTCCGGTTCCTCGATCTTGATGACGTCTGCGCCCAAATCGCCGAGCATTTGAGTGGCATAAGGACCGAGCAGAAACTGCGTTAGGTCGATAACCCGAATGCCCGCAAGCGCTCCTTTTGGCAGGCCATCTGCTTGGCCATTTTCACTTGTTGCTTGCACGCATTTTCTCCCTCATCCGGACTCTCTGCTTGATCCCTAGCTTGATCCGGTATCAAAGGGAATTGAGAGAATGAACGGGAGAGAAAAATGAAGACCGCAGCAATGGCATTAATGGTCGCGTGCAGCAGCGCCAGCGCGTTCGCTGCAACGGATGATCTGACCAGCAAGCCTGCGTCCGCCGCCACCGTCGCTGCTCAAAATCAGACATTGTCGTCATTGCCGCCCGAAGACGGGCGGGATGCTGATTTTGCGGCCCGCGGATTTGTTGCGACATTGCAAGACCCGATCATCCGCGATGCAAAGGGCAAAGTCGTTTGGGATTTGAACGCCTATAACTTTGCCGAGGGCGCATCGCCCAATACCGTCAATCCCAGCCTGTGGCGGCATATCGGGCTGCTGCGTAAGCACGGCCTGTACAAAGTTACCGACAATGTTTGGCAAGTGCGCGGTTTCGATGTGTCGAACATGACCGTAATCAAAGGCAATAGCGGCTGGATAGTGATCGATCCGCTGACATCGCGCGAAATGGGCGCGGCGGCGATTGCGCTGGTCAACCGGGAACTTGGGCAAAGGCCGGTCACCGCAGTTATTTTCAGCCACAGTCATGCCGATCATTTCGGCGGCGTGCGCGGCATCATCAATGCTGCCGACGCCAAATCTGGCAAGGTCGCAGTGATTGCGCCGGAACATTTCTTGATGGAAACGTCGTCTGAAAATGTCATCGCTGGTGGCGCGATGGGCCGCCGGGCAAATTACCAGTTTGGCGGCAATCTGACGCCCGGATTGCAAGGACAGATGGGCAGCGGCATTGGCGCAGCGATTTCCGCTGGCGAGATCACTCTGGTTACGCCCAATGACGACATCCGAAAAACCGGCGAAACGCGGGTTGTTGACGGGGTGACCCTGGAGTTTCAAATGGCCCCGAACAGCGAGGCACCGGCGGAAATGAATGTCTATATTCCGTCGGCCCGGACATTCCTGGCCGCCGAGATTGCGACCTGTTCATTGCACAATATATTGACCCCGCGCGGTGCAAAAGTGCGCGATACGCTGGCATGGGCGGGATATTTGCATGAGGCCGTAAACCTGTATGCCGGGCGCAGCGACACCGCCATTTCAAGCCATTGTTGGCCGCGATTTGGCGCAGACGAAGTTAAGTCGTGGCTCTCGGGGCAGCGCGACAATTACCGTTATCTGCATGACCAAACGGTGCGGCTGATGAACAAAGGCATGACCCAGACCGAGATTGCCGAAACGATCACGCCCCCGCCCGCAATCGCCAATCAATGGTATAATCGCGGTTATTACGGAACCTATAGCCATAACAGCAAAGCGGTTTATCAATATTATCTCGGCTGGTATGATGCCGTTCCCGCCAATTTAAACCCCCACCCTCCATCGGCACGCGGCGCAAAATTTGTCGCCGCAATGGGCGGCGCAAAGAAGGTTATTTCGGCGGCGAAAAAAGCAATGGCAGCGGGCGATTACCGCTGGTCCTCCGACTTGCTTAATCAGCTGGTATTTGCCGACCCCAAAAATATCGCCGCAAAAGCGATGCTCGCCAACAGCTATGAACAGCAGGGATATCAGGCTGAGTCAGCGATTTGGCGCAACATGTTTCTATCCGCCGCGCGTGATTTGCGGGAGGGCACCAAGGGAAGTCAATCTACGCAAAGCCTTGATATGATCGCGGCCATTCCGTCGGGCATGCTGCTTAACTCGGTGGCGACGCGGTTGGACCCGCAGATATTGGGGGCCAAAACACTGAATTTGAACTTTGTGTTTTCAGACCGCAAGGAAACCGCGAAAATCAGCATCGGCAATGCCGTTATGTTTGCCGATATGAATGCCGCCCATGACGCGCCGATGGCAACGATCACCGGACCACGGCAGCTATTTCTGGCGATGCTGTTCCTGAAAATGCCGCTGGCGCAATTGGAAGCCGCTGGCCTGAAAATAGAAGGCGACCGCGCCGCGCTCGAAAGCATGTTGGCAGCGACCGAACCGCAAGCCGGGGCATTCAATATCGCAGAGCCTTAGAGCAAAGAGCTTTAGCTTGCGTTGGCATTCAAGTAATAAGGTACAGAAAATACACTCCGTCATTGCGAGAAGCGAAGCGACGAAGCAATCCAGAGCAGGTGTAAGCTGCTCTGGATTGCTTCGCTCCGCTCGCAATGACGATTCGATTTGATCGAATTTTAGTCAAATATCCGCGCCCGTTATGGCTTCTGCTCCGACTGCATCTTTTTAATTTCAGCCATTGTTTTCATTTCGATAAGATCGACCAAGAAGACGAGGTTGGAATTGGCCGGGATCGGACCAGATGCGCGCGCGCCGTATCCCAATGCGGATGGAATGCATAAACGATATTTCGCGCCCTTGTTCATCAGCTTCAGGCCTTCGCTAAACCCGGGTACGACCGCCTTCACCGGAAACGCAGTTTGGTCATTCTGGTCGAAGCTTTTGCCGTCCGCCGCCAAATAACCTGCATATCCGATCAGCACGACATGATCATCGGTCGGCGATGCGCCTGTGCCGGGTTTCAACATTTGATAGCCCAGCCCGGAGGCGGTTTTGTCGGTGCAGGTGCGCTGATCCGCAGGCAGGGTTTCGGGGGGGGCGGCGGCAACCGACAACAGATCCACTTCAAATATCAAATCGCTGTTCGCCGGGATTGATCCTGATTCTTGTGCGCCATAACCAAGCGCCGCTGGTATGCACAAACGGATACTGCCGCCCGGCTTGACCAGTTGCAGTCCTTCGCCAAAGCCCGCAATAACGCCGTCGACGCCAAAGCTTGTGTCCTTATTCTCGTCAAACACTGTGCCGTTGGACGCCAAAGTGCCTTTGTAATTGATCGTCACTTTGTCGCGCGCGCCGGGGGCGTCCCCTGCACCAGCCTTCAGCATCCGGTAACCAAGGCCGGACGCAGTGGTCTGGTCACATCCCGCCGCTGCCGGAGCAGCCGCCTGTTTTGCAGCAGCGTTTTTGCCAGCATCTTTTGGTGTGACGGGGGTGCATGCGGCCAGAATAAGGGCGGATGCGGTGAGCGTTGCGAACGTTGTTTTCATGGGGAAAAGCGCTTAGACGATTTTGCGCAAATGTCCATTGCCGATGATGCCTGCGGGATGATTAGCATCGGCGCCCAAATCGCACGGCGCTATTGCGTTGGGGCTTCTTCGCCGTAAAGCCGGTCGAACTCAATATATCCCGCCCGGCCCGCATTGTCGAACCGGCAATAGCCTTTTTGGCAATCGTCGATTCGGCCGGTAACGCCGGGTTCAACGCGCCAGGCGATACGCGCCGTCGGTTCAGGCGCCTCCCGCAACGCACCAACGCCGCTGCCGATAACAACCGCTGTGCGATTCGGGCTGAGCAAGCGCACATGGACCCAGCCTTGATCGCCGTCGGGATCTTCAACCTTGCGCCAAACGCTGTGCACGGTGACAACTTTCAGTGGCAGAAACTTGCGCTTATACACCCATTTAACGGGAAAATCCGTGCTCGGACCGGTCCGCATCCGTGCCTCTTCGGCATTCAGCGATGCCCAATAAGGCGTCTTCTTTTCGGATTGCGCCAGCGCGGCACCGGCGGCAATGCTGGCAGTGACGAAGACTGCCAAAAATCCAGCTGATTTTACATTAATTTTCATGAATCTACTTGCCATATTGCCCGCCCCCAAAGCGTCTATAGTGTAAGCAGGGCCGACAGTTCAAGCCTGATGACTTGACGAGCGGCCAAGAAGCACCATAACCGGGATCAATATGACCAACCACTCCCGTATCGAACGCCCGCGCGTCATTGTTTCGCGAAAATTGCTGCCCGCTGTCGAGGCACGAATGGCGCAGTTGTTTGACGCGCATTTCAATGCGGCGGACGCCGCCCTGTCCCGCGAACAACTGGCCGCCGCAATGGCCGATTGCGACGTGTTCGTTCCCACTGTGACCGATAACATTGATGCCGCGTTGATTGCCGCCGCGCCGCCGCGATTAAGGTTCATCGCCAATTACGGCGCGGGCGTAAACCATATCGACCTTGCTGCGGCGAAAGCAAAAGACATCATCGTGACCAATACGCCGGGGGTGTTCACCGATGACACGGCGGACCTGACCATGGCGTTGATCCTGTCCGTCCCGCGCCGATTGGGCGAAGGCGAAAAATTGATGCGCAGCGGCAATTGGGCCGGGTGGCGGCCAAGCGGCATGCTGGGCCACCGCATCGGCGCAAAGACTTTAGGCATCATCGGTTTTGGCAGGATTGGTGAAGCAGTGGCGGCGCGGGCGCGCGCCTTTGGCATGGAAATCGTCTACACAAAGCGCAAACGCCTGCCCCCCAGTGTCGAAGAACAATTGGGCATTACGTTCGAACCGGAACTGGACAGGCTGATCGCGCGCAGCGACATCATCTCGTTACATTGCCCGTTAACTACCGAAACCGCGGGCCTTATCAACGCGGCCCGTATCGCAATGATGAAACCAAGTGCATATCTGATCAACAGCTCGCGCGGTGAACTGGTTGACGAAACGGCGCTGATCGAGGCGCTGCAGCAGGGCAAGATCGCGGGTGCGGGGCTGGATGTATATGCCCACGAACCCGCAGTAGACGCACGGTTGCTGACGCTGGATAATGTCGTCTTGCTGCCGCATCTGGGCAGTGCGACATTTGAAGGCCGCGAAGCATCGGGGGAGCGGGTTATTGCCAACATCCGGATCTGGGCCGATGGCCACCGCCCGCCCGATCAGGTTCTTGAAGGCTGGGACTAGATTTGCTGCCATTGAATTTGCGACAATGGGACAAGTTTCTATCAAAAATCACCGCCACAATGCAATTTGTTGATTGAGCCTTAAGAATTGCTGGCTTAGAGAAGCTGCAAATCATAATTGGCAGAAGCGGGGAATAATTATGCATCTATTGGGCAAGTCGGCATTGGGCAAGTTGGCGATATTGGGCGCAGCATTTGCAGCGGCACCGGCTTTCGCGCAGGATGCAGCGGCAACCGTGGCCGACCCGGCAACCGATAGCGGCGATACCGCGTGGATATTGACCAGCTCCGCGCTGGTGCTGATGATGACCATTCCCGGACTTGCTTTGTTTTACGGTGGCCTTGTTCGTTCCAAGAATTTTCTGTCGGTGCTTGTGCAAATCGGCGCGATTGCTGCGGTCGTCTCCGTGATCTGGATTGTCATTGGTTACAGCATCGCGTTCTCGACAGGTGGCGGTGCCTTGATCGGTACGGCGCAGAATTTCATGTTCAACAACATGGATGCGGTTCGCGAAGACCAGAGCATCGGTGAATTGGTTTTTGGCCTGTTCCAAATGACTTTTGCCATCATTACACCGGCGCTAATCGTCGGCGCATGGGTCGAACGGGCGCGGTTTGGCTGGGTGATTGCATTCAGTGCCTTGTGGTCGTTGCTGGTCTATGTTCCGGTGGCGCGCTGGGTTTGGGGCGGCGGATTCCTTGCCGGCATGGGCGTAATCGATTTTGCTGGCGGCATTGTTGTCCATACCACCGCCGGTATCTCGGCGCTGGTTGTTGCGTTGATGCTGGGCAAACGCGACGGATTTCCGAAAACTTTGATGTTGCCGCACAGCCCCGCATTGACGGTGGCCGGTGCCGGATTGCTGTGGGTTGGCTGGTTTGGTTTCAATGGCGGTTCCGCCTTGACCGCAAGTGACATCGGCGCGGCCAGTGCCATAATAAACACCCACATGGCCGCATCCGTGGCCGCGTTGGTCTGGCTGCTGATCGAAAAAATCAAGGTCGGCAAACCCACAGCGGTTGGCTTTGCCACAGGGGCCGTTGCGGGCCTTGCGACGATCACACCAGCCGCTGGCGTCGTTGGCCCCGGCGGCGCGACATTGATCGGTATCATCGCGGCAGTCGTCTGTTTCTACGCCGTCGGCTTGGTTAAAGGAAAGCTGAAGATCGACGATTCGCTGGACGTTTTCGCGGTGCACGGCGTCGGCGGCATCATGGGGTCACTATTGCTCGCGGTGTTCGCCAGCGAAGTTTTCGGCGGCACTGGATATGAAGAAGGCGCAAGCATCGCATCGCAGCTTTGGATCCAATTGGTGGGTGTCGGAACCGTCGCGGCATTCTCCGCCGTTATGACCGTCATCATCGGATATATGGTGTCGATGGTATTGCCGATGCGCGCTGCCAAAGACGCGGAAAGAGACGGGCTGGATATATCGAGCCACGGCGAACGGGCGTGGGATCTCGATTGACGGCAATTTGCCCGGGATCAGTTGGCCGCCAAAGTCATTTGGCGGAACAGCGCCGCGTCCAACACTTCGCTGAACCGGCAACCCAGCATTGATTCTGCGTTCCATACAATCGTCGCAGTGATGGCGGGTCCGATCCCGAAGTGGATGGAAATGCATTCCCCGACATTGAGCTTTGTCTTGCTTGCCAAGCGGCAGCCATATTTGGAAAGATCGGCAAGCTGGGCGGGGTAACTTCGCGCATCTGATCGCTTGATTGTCACTTGCCGCAACAAACTGTCACGGCGCGCCGCCATTCGGCGTTCAATACTGGCCGGTTCGACCTTCCGAAATTGTGAACTCATCGCACCCATGGCAAACCTCCAGAAACGCAAGGCTAACGCAAGATAATAAACCAACGGTTAATGATGCAATCAATCTGGCGCAGTCCGGCGCCAATTCGGCCCTGCTGCCCCCCTACTGCAATTGACCGCGTCTAAGTTTCAGTCGCCGGTCAATATCCGGTCGACCAATTGTTTCACGGTCGGCACAAAGCCGTTCGAATAAAACGGGTCCTTGCCAAACAGATAAGCGCTGTGCCCGGCGAACATCAAATTTTCATCAATGGGTGCACCGTGCGCGATATTCTGTAGCGCCTTTTGGATACAAAAACTGCGCGGGTCGGCAAGCCGTCCGGTGGAGTTATTGTCATGGTCTTTCCACGACGAAAATCCGCAATGCGACAGACAGCCCATGCAGTCTTTTTGATCTTTGCGGATGACATCACGCGAAGGCGGCGTGACAAAGACAACGCTTTCGTCCGGGGTCTTCAATGCCTCGGTATATCCTTGCGCATAATATTCACGGGCGCGCATTAAGTCGGCGGGAGTGACCCAAAAATTCTTGCCCTTAACGCCAACGTCAAGCCGCGCACTATTTATCTCGTTTGCTTCCGTGACATAACCGATTTGGCGATCTGAACGCTTCTGCAGTTCTTCCAAAAACGGATTGATAACCGCGCTTGAATAAAAACCTGTGGGCGAAAATTTGTGCAGCAACACACCGTCTTCGGGAATCTTGGTCAGCGCATCTTTCCAGCCTGCAGGAATCGGGCTTTCCTGCGTCAACAAAGGCCGCGTACCGAACTGAAACACAATCTGGCCAAGTTCCGGATTATCAATCCAGTTTTGCCAGTCGCGCAAATGCCACACGCCGCCGGCCATGATAATCGGTAGATCATCGGATATGCCCTCGGCGCGCATCGTATCACGCAGCGCCTTTACCCGGGGATAGGGATCTTCGGGTGATTTCGGATCTTCGGCATTGGACAGGCCGTTATGCCCGCCCGCAAGCCACGGATCTTCATAAACCACCGCCGCCATCCATTCGGGAACCTTGTGATAGGCACGTTTCCAAAGCGCGCGAAAGGCGCGCGCGGAACTGATGATCGGCAGATAATATACTTCATACTGCGCCGCGATTTCGGACAATTTATACGGCATTCCCGCGCCGCAGGTGACGCCCTGAACCATGCCCCTGGTCTGTTCCAGTACGCCGTGCAGAATGCGCTGCGCTCCGCCCATTTCCCATAGTACGTTGATGTTGATTGCACCTTTACCGCCCGCGATTTCGTGGGCGCGCTTGATCTGGGCAACCGCGCCGCGAATGCCATATTCGACCAGTTCCTCATGCCGCTCTTCGCGGGTGCGTCCGTGAAACACCTGCGGAATGACGTTGCCGTCATCGTCGTAACTGTCGGCGTTGACGGCAGAGATCGTGCCGATGCCGCCAGCCGCCGCCCATGCGCCCGAACTGGCGTGATTGGTCGCAGCGACACCTTTGCCGCCTTCCACCAATGGCCACACTTCGCGGCCAGCATACATGATCGGTTTCAGACCTTTGAACACAATAATGACCCCTATCGATGCAATGTGGCAAACGGCATGCGCTTGGTTTTTCCCTGACGATGCCGCTAAACCATGCTTTCAGTCTTGTCTCGCAAAATCGGCGCGGCCCATCGCGGAACCATATAGCTGACGGTAGCGGGCAAACATTCTGCTCTCGTCATATTCCAGATGCGCGCGCGTGCGGTTCGCCTCGCCAAGCTCTTTTCTTAATGCAGCATTTCCGGCGAGATGCCGGATTGCCGCCGCAAAAGCATCATCATCTTTGGGGACAACATATTCCTTATTGGCGGTCGACACAATATCGCGGATATCGCCGACATCGGTGGCAACCACGGCGCAGCCCGCCGCCATCGCCTCAACCAAAGAAATCGGATATTGCTCACTGTTCGAAGACAATGCGAAAATATCGAACATCCCGACATAGCGCGCCGGGTCCTTAAGAAATCCCGGCATCATTAAGCGGTCAGATATTCCCAATCGCTGCGCTTCGGCGGCGATGGCATCGCGTTCCGGCCCTTCACCCGCCACGGCCAAGCGGACATTTGGACCAGCCGCAGCAACCGCACGAACCAGCCGCGGGATATTTTTCACCGTCCGCAATCCCGCGATGGTACCGACAACAATCTCGCCGTCGCGCTTGACAAAGCCGGGAAACGCCCCGCGCTGGCACGGCTTTAGGAATCGCTTCACGTCGATACCATTGGAGAAACGGACAATTTTTTCGGCAGGTTGATGCCAAGCGGTCTGGGCGATTTTCTCCAGCGTTTTTGATGGAACAACCAGCGAATGGCTGCGCTGCAGGCCAATCGTGCGGAACCAGTTTCTTTTCCAGATCAACCGTTCAGCCTCTTCTTCGCCAAACCCGTCCTCATGGTGGATCAGCGGGCGTAATCCTGCGCGGCGGCCCAGCAATGTATGCGCCATCACCCCGTCCATTGATCCCCAATTGTAGCTCAAGATCAGGCTGAACCGTTTCATATAGTTGGCCAGCGCAAAATAGCGGCGCATGTTGGGCTTGCCCTCCAGCGAAGGTGCTGCATCGCCCGGAAATGCGACTTTGATCCGCTTATCAATGGCATCGCGCGCGCCCAACGCGCCAGGAACCGAAGTCAATACGACATGTTCGGCCTGATCACCAAAGTGATTCATCAATTTCACCGCGCGCGCTTGTTGCCCGCCAAGGTCAAAAACGCTGTGCAAATGTAGAATGCGTACCGCCGCCATACTTGCCTTTCCCCGTTGCAGCCACCATTGAAGGTGACATGAATAGTATATCAATTTCTGCTGCTTACAGCCCCGATGTTAAAATCACCAGTCTTGGCGAAAAAATCGGCGATCCGGTGCAGCCGGCAAACTTTCCCGAGACCATATTGCGGTTCCGCAATGACCGCGCCGCAGCCAGCGTCGGTCTAGACGGTTTAACCGATGCCGAGTGGATTTCGCATTTTGCCCGGTTCCATCCGCTGCCCGGCAATATGGCCACACCGCTCGCGTTGCGGTACCATGGCCACCAATTCCGCAACTATAATCCCGATATTGGTGATGGCCGCGGATTTCTGTTTGCACAGCTGCGCGATCAAAGCGGCCGCTTGCTCGATTTGGGGACAAAGGGTTCAGGCCCCACGCCTTATAGCCGCGCTGGCGACGGGCGATTAACGCTGAAAGGCGGCGTCCGCGAGATATTGGCGACCGAAATGCTAGAGGCGCTTGGCGTTTATACCTCCAGGACTTTCTCCCTAATTGAAACCGGCGAGGCATTGATGCGCGGCGATGAGCCATCGCCCACGCGCTCTGCGGTTATGGTGCGGCTGAACCACAGTCATATTCGTTTCGGTACGTTCCAAAGGATTGCGTTTGAGGGCAATGCCGAAATGATGGAGCAATTGGTGCGGTATTGCCTGACCCATCTTTATGGTGCTGCGATAGGCGAAAATCCAGCTGCGCAGTTGCTGGAATTGGCGGCCGGGCGCATCGCCGATCTTGCCGCATCTTATATGGTATCCGGGTTTGTTCACGGCGTCCTCAATACCGATAACATCAACATTACCGGCGAAAGTTTCGATTATGGTCCGTGGCGGTTCACGCCGAAATGGGACCCGCGATTTACTGCTGCGTATTTTGACGAGCATGGCCTTTATGCCTTTGGCCGCCAAGCCGAAACGATGCACTGGAATTTGGGGCAGCTGGCGGTATCATTGCGGCTGATTTGCGAAGCGCCGCCGTTGATCGCTGTGTTGGAGGGTTTTGCGGCGTTGTTTCAGGGCGCGCTGGTGAAGCGGTTTCTGTGGCGGCTGGGATTGCAGTCTATTGATGTCGCCACCGACCGGCGGCTGGTCGAGACCGCCGAACGCGCAATGATTGCAGGGTCGGATGACATTGACGCCTTCTTCCATGCCCATCGCGGCGGGCAAGTCAGGCAGAAACTGGAAACCGGCGAGACTTATTCCGAATTTCTAAAACTGTTGGCGGGTTATGAAGCTGTACCCGGCACGCACGCGTATTGGGATGATGATCAGATATGTTCGATGCATCTGGATGAGGTCGAATCGATCTGGAATGCGATTGCAGAACATGACGACTGGTCCGCGCTGACAAACAAGGTTTCGGAAATTCGCCGCATGGGCGACGCTCACGCAATTTGAAATACAAAATTAACCTGCCAAACCCGCAAAAAGTAAGCAATTGTTTATTATTGTCGGCTATCCAGATCGCTGGAAGGCATGGTTAATCGAAAAATGACCCTACCGTTAGGCATAGAAGTTAAGAGCGAACTGGTTTCTTATGAACCGGCCACCGGCGCAGAAGTGTGGCGCGGTGGATGCGGCAATGTGGACGCCGAAGTCGCCGCCGCACGCGAAGCTTGGCCGCTTTGGGCCGCCAAAGCGCTTACCGACCGCATTGATATTGTCCGTTCTATCGCTGGCAAGGTTCGACAAGAAGGCGATAAACTCGCCGAACTTATTTCGCGCGAAACCGGAAAGCCATTGTGGATTTCGCGGGCCGAAGTCGAAACCGTCATTTCCCAAGTTGATGCCGCAATCAAAGCGTATGCCGAACGCACATCGCAACGCTGTATCGAAGGCAAGCCGGGCAACCGCACTGCATTGCGGCACAAGCCGCACGGCGTCTTGGCCGTCGTTTCACCGTTCAACCAACCCGCACAAATTCCCAACGGTCATATTATTCCCGCTTTGATTGCAGGCAATTCCGTGGTGTTTAAACCATCCGAAAAGACACCCGCTGTCGGCGCGTTTCTAACCGAATTATACCACAAGGCTGGCGTTCCAGCCGGTGTCATCCGTATCCTGCAAGGCGGCCCCGAAACCGGGCAGTTGCTGTCAAAGCATGCCGACATCGATGGAATGCTATTCACCGGTTCGTCGCACACCGGATTTCAGTTGAGCCGCCAGTTTTCCAGCCGGCCCAACAAAATACTGGCGCTCGAAATGGGTGCAAACAATCCGATCATTGTCTGGGACACCCACGACATCCACAGCGCCGCCGTCACAGTGGTGCAATCTGCATTCAGCGAAAGCGGGCAGTTATGCACCGCTGCACGCAGGCTGATTGTAAAGGAAGGCTTGGCTGATTCGGTTTTCGGCGAAGTTAAAAGAATCGCGGACAGGTTAATTATCAGCGATCCATATAGCGATCCATTGCCGTTCATGGGTCCGGTGATTGACAATGAAACAGCCGATGGTTTGACCGAAAGTTTTGTAACGTTGATGAGCCGCGGTGGCCGCGCGATCAAGCATATGGCCCGGCCGATTGCTGGACGTCCTTTCGTGACGCCGGGGATAATTGACGTCACCAATATGAAAGAGCGCCCGGACATCGAATTGTTTGGTCCGTTACTGCAATGCATTCGCGTCGCTGATTTCCGTGAAGCAATTACCGAAGCAAATAACACCCGTTTCGGGCTTTCGGCTTCACTTATCGGCGGCACAGCGGAACAGTATAATGAATTCTGGTCGAACAGCCGCGCCGGTATCACCAATTGGAATTCAACCACGCACGGTGCATCGGCATCGGCAGCGGCGCCATTTGGCGGCATCGGACTATCGGGCAATCACCGGTCCAGCGGCTATTACGCCGCAGACCATTGCGCGTATCCGGTTGTTTCGTCTGAAAACGAAGAATTGCGTGCGATCATCGGGATCGGCATGAAGGACGAAGAATATCAAGATCAAGAGGCCGCATAACGCCTTAAAAGCTGATCTTGTTCCGTCACAATTTATCCTGATTTGCTGAATAGACCGCGCTCGCCCATTTTGGCGTGATGGTAAAGTCACTCGTATATCTTGTCGGCGCTGGTCCCGGCGATCCTGAACTGCTTACATTAAAGGCCGCACGCCTGATTGGCGCAGCGGACGTTATTGTCCACGATGGGTTGGTGGATGACGCGATATTGGCGCTGTGCAGCAAAAACGCGCGCCTGATTTCCGTTGCCAAACAGCGCAGCAAACACAGCGTTCCGCAAGAGGGCATCAACGACATCCTGATCCGCGAGGCACGCGCTGGCCACATGGTGGTGCGCCTAAAGGGCGGCGATCCTTTCATTTTTGGACGCGGCGGCGAAGAGGCAGAGGCGTGTCGCGCGGCGGGCGTTGATGTCGCAGTCGTCCCCGGCATATCGGCAGCAATCGGCGGCGGCGCAGAATTTCTGTTGCCGCTGACCCACCGCGATGCATCCAGCGCAGTCAGCTTTGTCGCCGGACAGTGCAAGGGATTAACCGATCAGGATTGGTCGGGTCTGGCCGGTAAAGGCCGGACGTTGGTTATCTATATGGGCGTCGCCACCGCGACCGACATCACCGAAAAACTGATTGCGGACGGGGTGTCTCCTGACACTCCGGTGGCTGTGATCGAGCGCGCAACCCGCAGCGACTCCCGCGCGATCCGGACGTTGCTAACCGACCTTGGCGACATGATGGAACGCGAAGGCGTGGCCAGCCCGGCGATTATCATCGTCGGCGATGTGGTGCTGAAATCGGATGCCGAAGATCGGCTGCGCAGTTTAGCGAAGGAAGCGGCCAAAGCCGATACGTCATGCTGAACTTGTTTCAGCATAACAAGCTAGGCTGGTGCGTTATCCTGAAACAAGTTCAGCATGACGAAATATTAGGGAGTTTGACGTGAAATTATTAACAGGAAACGATCTCGCTTCAGGCGACGTCATCTGGTGGACCGGCGCTGGCTGGTCGCGCAAGGTCGAGGATGCTGTCGATGCGGGCGATTCTGGCGCGGCCATATTGGCCGTGGAAGAAGACGCACGCCGCGTAAATGCTTCGTATATCATCGAAGCCACCACCACCGCCGAAGGCCCCCGCCCCGCCCATATCAAAGACCGCGTCCGCGCACTTGGCCCGACGGTGCGGCTGGATTTGGGCCTGAAACCCGGTGACCAATTGGCGGCGGAACAGATTGTATGAACCAGATTTTTTTCCTCATGCGGAGACGCGGAGACGCGGAGAATGCCGCGCTAGATTTAATTCTCATTCAAAAAATCTCCGCGTCTCCGCGCCTCCGCGTGAACCAAATTAAGGCGATATTAGATGTATAAATACGATAACTTCGACCAATCCATCGTCGATGCCCGCGTTGCCGAATTCCGCGATCAGGTGAACCGCCGCTTGGCCGGAGAGATTACCGAGGACCAGTTCAAGCCTTTGCGGCTGATGAACGGTCTCTATCTGCAACTGCACGCCTATATGCTGCGCGTTGCCGTCCCTTATGGCACGATGGACAGCAAGCAGATGCACATGCTGGCGCACATCGCGCGCAAATATGATCGCGGCTATGGCCATTTCACCACGCGGCAGAATATCCAATATAACTGGATCAAGCTGGAGGAATGCGCCGATTTGCTGGAAGAGCTGGCTGGCGTTGAGATGCACGCCATCCAGACCAGCGGCAATTGCATCCGCAACATCAGCTCCGACCAATATGCCGGAGCCGCCGTCGATGAAGTCGCCGACCCGCGCCCATGGGCCGAATTGCTGCGTCAATGGAGCACGTTCCATCCTGAATTCAGTTACCTGCCGCGCAAGTTCAAAATCGCGGTGATTGCATCGCCCGAAGACCGCGCCGCGATGCGCCTGCATGACATCGGCATCGAACTGGTCAAACAGGACGGGATACTCGGCGGACGGGTGTTCGTCGGCGGCGGCATGGGCCGCACTCCGATGATTGCGCCCGAAATCAACCCGTTTGTGCGCGCCGAAGACCTGCTCAGCTATATCGAGGCCTGCTTGCGCGTGTACAACCGCTATGGCCGCCGCGATAATATCTACAAAGCGCGGATCAAAATCCTTGTCCACGAAATCGGCGCGGACGCATATCGGACCCAAGTTGCCGAAGAGTTCGCGCATGTCAAAACGCTGGGCATCGACCCGCCGCTGGCCGAATTTGACCGGATAGCTGCGTTTTTTGCGGCCCCTGCATTTGAGGCCGTCAGCGACGACATAGACCGCACGGATCCCGACTTCGCCCTCTGGCTCGACCAAAATGTCAAGCCGCACAAGCAGGCCGGATACGCCATCGTCAACATCAGCCTGAAACCCATCGGCGGAATTCCCGGCGATGCATCTGCTGATCAAATCGATGCCATGGCGGACCTCGCCAAACACTATAGCTTTGACGAACTGCGCGTCACCCACGCGCAAAACATCGTCCTGCCCCATGTCGCCAAACGCGATTTGTACGCCGTGTGGAGCGCATTGCGCGACGCCGAACTCGCCGACGCCAATCTGGACCTGATCAGCGACATCATAGCCTGCCCCGGCCTTGATTATTGCAGCCTGGCCAATGCCCGCTCGATACCGGTCGCGCAGAAAATCGCCACGCGTTTTGCCGATATGGACCGCCAGCGCGACTTGGGCGAATTGAAGCTGAAAATATCCGGTTGCATCAACGCCTGCGGCCATCACCATGCCGGACATATTGGCATATTGGGCGTCGACCGCAAAGGCGTGGAAAATTACCAGCTCACGTTCGGTGGTTCAGGCGCAGAGGATGTGTCGATCGGCAAAATCATCGGCCCCGGATTTGACGAGGACGGCGTGGTCGATGCCGTTGAAAAAGCCACCGAGGTTTACAAGGGTCTGCGCACCGAGGGTGAACGTTTCATCGACACCTATCGCCGCGTCGGGCTGGAACCATTTAAGGAAGCTATTTATGGATAATCCAATTTCCAGCATAAGCGAGTTTGCAGCGTCAAACGCCACCGCCGTCCGCATCGAACCGGGCGAAGATGCGCGTGATTTGATCCCGCATCTGGACCGGATAACTTTGGTCGAAATCACCTTCCCCAAATTCCGCGATGGCCGGGGATATAGCAGCGCGCGGATATTGCGGGAGGCAGGATACACCGGCGAAATGCGCGCGGCGGGCGACGTTCTGGTCGATCAAGTCGCGTTCATGACCCGCTGCGGCTTCACCAGTTTCGCTCCCGATGTGCCGCTTGATCCGGTCGTGGTCGAACGCGCCTTGTCGACCTATGCCGACGTGTATCAGGCTGCCGCCGACACCGCTGTGCCCGTATGGAAATTGCGCCATGGGTGAAACAAACAAAAAGCCCCTACCCTTTAGGGGAGGGGTTGGGGTGGGGTCTGTCAGTAGCCCACGTGCTAACCGGACAGGCCCCACCCCTAGCCCAGTGGAGCCGCTCGGACCCGTCCGGGGGACGGATCCCTCCACTCGCCAGCGGGAGGGGAACAGGTCGCCCGACCGCATCAATACCGCGCCGCAATATTCCGAAAACGACGCGATCCGGCTGAACAACATGTTTCGCGGGCGTGACACCGTGGAGATGCTGACGATATTGCTGCGTGAAAACATGCTGGGCGATGCTGCGATAGTTTCCAGCTTTGGCGCAGAAAGCGCGGTGTTGTTGCACCTGATCGGCAGCATCGATCCGACCGTTCCCGTGCTGTTTTTGGAAACGGGCAAGCATTTCCCCGAAACATTGGCATACCGCGACGCATTAATCGCGTATATCGGCATGACCGATGTGCGCAACATCACCCCCGACCCCGTATTGCTGACGCGCAAGGATGAAAACGGCCTGCGCTGGTCCTATGACCCCGATGGCTGCTGCGACATCCGCAAAGTATTGCCGCTACGCGCCGCGCTCGCGCCGTTCGATGCCCAGTTCACCGGGCGTAAAGCGTTCCAGTCCAAAACCCGCGGTGCGCTGCCCCGGTTCGAGATCGAGGAAGGCCGGTTAAAAGTAAACCCACTCGCCGACTGGAACAAGGCCCGCATCGCCGCGTATATGGCGAAACATAACTTGCCCGCGCATCCCTTGGTAGCCGCCGGATACCCCTCCATCGGCTGCAGTCCCTGCACCAGCATGGTAGCCCCCGGCGAAGACGAACGCTCCGGCCGCTGGAAAGGCTGGGACAAGGTCGAGTGCGGGATCCATACGGCGGTGGTGGACGGCGATGATGGCGCGAACGATCCGGTCTTCTAAAGCCTAAACCCTACCGAAAAAATACGCCTGAACGTCCTTCGCAATCCGCGCTGGCCGCAACGTCTCCGCATCAATGCAGCACCAGCTGGATTTGACCTCGGCCAGCACGTCTTCGCCGCGTTTGATGACGGTGTCGTAGAAACTGCGGGCGCCTTGGACTTTTTCCAACACCACGGTGGCGATTACCTCGTCGTTCAGGAACGCGGGTTTGCGGTAGGTGATCTCGTGCTTCAATGCGACCCATAGATATTTCGCGGCGGCCTCTGGCGGGGCGAGTTTGTTCCAATGCGCCAGCACCGCGTCCTGCACCCAGTTTAGATATTTGGCATTGTTGACATGCCCCATGAAATCAATGTCGTCGGGAATGATGCCGATAGGGTGGCTGTGGGGCAGAGCAATGGTCATAGTTACCCTAATGGTTGTTAGATTTCGCGTTACAAGGGCATTGCGACAGAATGATGAACTGGGGGTGATGGCGGAGCGATTTTGAGTTGCACCAATGCCTCCCCGTTCCGGAGAGGAATTGCGCTCGGTTCCGGGGCGGAGCTTACCCCGCCTCAATCAAATCCCGAATCGGCATAGGCATCGTCGGCCAAGTCACTGAACTTGGTGATCTTGGCTTCAAATTTCAACCGCACTTTGCCCGTTGAACCGTGCCGTTGTTTGGCGACGATCAGTTCCGAAATACCATGAATGCGGGACATGGTTTCTTGCCACGCGGCATAAGCGGCTTCGTTTGTGTGTTCGGGTTCCTTGGATTTTTCGTAATAATCCTCGCGGTAAACAAACCACACCATATCGGCGTCTTGCTCAATTGAACCCGATTCGCGCAAATCGGATAGCATTGGCCGTTTATCCTCACGCTGTTCCACCGCGCGGGATAACTGCGACAGCGCGATCACCGGAACCGACAGCTCCTTGGCCAATGTTTTCAGCCCCCGGCTAATTTCCGAAATTTCGTTGACGCGGTTGTCGTTGCTGCGGCCTGATCCTTGCAGCAATTGCAGGTAATCGACAATGATCAGGCCAATGCCCTTTTGCCGTTGCAACCGCCGTGCGCGGGTGCGCAATGCAGCGATAGTGAGCGCGGGGGTATCGTCGATAAACAGCGGCAATTCCTGCAATTCTCGGCTGGCGCGTGATAGCTCGCGGAAATCCTCACGGCTGATTTTGCCCATCCGCAGCAGTTCGGCGCTGATCCCCGATTGTTCGGCCAAGATCCGTGTCGCCAGCTGATCCGCCGACATTTCCAGGCTGAAAAACGCGACCTTTGCGCCCACGCCCTTGTCCTCGGGAATGCCGTCCTCGCGTTCGCGCAGCCACCGCTGCGCCGCGTTGAACGCGATGTTCGTCACCAACGCGGTCTTGCCCATGCCCGGACGTCCGGCAAGGATCACCAGATCGCTGTTGTGCAGCCCGCCAACCTTGCTGTTGATACTGGTCAAGCCGGTGGTGATGCCCGACAAATGCCCGCCCGATTGCAGCGCCTTTTCGACATTCCTGATCGCTTCGGTGGAGGCGGAAAGGAAGCTTTTCATGCTGCCGGTTTCGCCGTCGCCTTCGGCCACTTTATACAGCGCCGATTCGGCTGCCTCTATCTGCCCCTTGGGATCGACATCTTCACTGGTGTCGAGCGCGTTTTCGACGAGCGTACGGCCAACGCTGACCAATTCGCGCAGCAAGGCAAGGTCGTAAATCTGCTGGGCAAAATCGCGCGCACCCAGCAATCCGGCACCATCGGCGGTCAAGCGCACCAGATAGCCGGGGCCGCCCAGTTCCTTTATCGATTCGTCGGCTTCAAAAAAAGGTTTCAGCGTCACCGGCGTGACCAGCATGTTGCGGTCAATCAGCCGCAGTATCTGTTCAAATATCCGGCCATGCAGCGGTTCAAAGAAATGCGCTGGCTGTAGCTTGATCGAGACATCCTCGATAATCCGGTTGTCAATCAGGATCGCTCCCAAAAACGCGGCCTCCGCCTCCACATTGCGGGGCAGTTTTTGGGGTTCGCCATCGTTAGATGCGGCAAGTCTTATCGGTTCGGCCATGGCGCTCCTATCGGCTTAGATTTCATCGGGCGCAACCGCCGACGGAACAAAATTTCACCCCATATCCCTGTGCGTAGATTGTGGATAAAATTGCGACAAGGCTTGCTTGCATTAATAGTCAAGCTAACACAGGGACGTGACCGATCCGCGCATCATAAAAGTCGAACTCGACGAAGCTACGATATTATGGCGCAATGCCGATATCGAACAAGAACGGCGCGTGGCGATTTTTGACTTGATCGAGGATAACAGTTTCAAGCCAAAGCGGGAAATGGCAGATGGCTATGCCGGGCCGTATGGCTTGCACATCAGCGTGCAAGACGGGCGGCTGATATTTGACATTCGCCGTGAAAATGGCGATCCGTTTGAAATCCTGATCCTTGGTTTGGGCCGTTTTCGCCGTCCGATCCGCGATTATTTCGCGATCTGCGACAGTTATTATCAGGCGATCCGCAAGGCCAGCGCCGCCGAGATTGAAACCATCGACATGGCGCGGCGCGGCGTCCATAACGAGGCCGCAGAATTGCTGATGGAAAGACTCGATGGCAAAATCGAGGTGGATTTTGCGACGGCACGGCGGCTGTTCACATTGATTTGCGTGCTACATATCAAGGGTTAAAACAAAATAACCGGATCAATTGATTCGGACGGGGGATTACAGCAGGTGGTTTTGAAGCAAGCAGTGATCGGCAAGCTAAAGATAGATTACCGGATCGCAGCAATCGCTGTGGCGGCATTGCTCGCGCTTTATGCGCTTTGGAGCTACGTCAGCGGCTGGGCTCCGTCGCGCGGCGAATTTGAAGTGCAGGGCATCGTGGTTAGCGAGCTGAACGGCAAACCCAATTGGGCAACATTGGGGGCAACCGGCGTCGATTTTGCTTATCTGATTGCCACCGAAGGCGCATCCAGACGCGACGCCAGTTTCCAGAGCAATTTGGAAGCGATCAAGGACATTGGCGGCATCCGTTACGGCGCGGTGCATCATTTCGACATCTGCCGCCTGGCATCTGATCAGGCAACTTTGTTCATCACCACCGTACCGCGGTCCCCCAATGCACTTCCCCCTGCAGTGCTGCTGGATTTTTCCGACACCTGTGATGGTCATCCGAACCGGCCGCTGATATTGTCCGAACTGGCGACATTTCTTTCGCAAATTGAGGCGCATAGCGGGGTTCCGGCGGTGCTGCTGATCGACAAGCAATTTGAAGCGGAATATCAAGTCAGCAAAGCCATCGACCGCAATGTGTGGTTGGAGGGGAATTGGTTCCTGCCCGATTATTCGGCGCGGCCATGGGTGATGTGGACCGCGAACAAAAGCCGCCATATTGACGGGATTGACGGGCCTGTCCGCTGGGCAGTGGTGCGCAATTGACAAGCAAAACCGAAGAGCTGATCGCCGCGGCTAAGGATGCTGCGCGCCATGCCTATGCCCCCTATTCCAATTTCCATGTTGGCGCCGCGTTGCGAATGCACGATGGCAGCATCATTTCGGCAGCCAATTTTGAGAACGCCAGTTTCGGTTTGGCATTGTGCGCGGAAACCGCCGCAATTGCCAAAGCCAACAGCGAAGGAATGCGTGATCAAATCCGCGAAATAGCCGTTGCCGGCGGTCCGGCAGGAGCGGTTGGTTTGGGCGCGGCGATACCACCGTGCGGCCGGTGCCGGCAAATCATCAAAGAAATTGCCGATATCACGCAGCTAGATATTCCTGTCCATTGTGCACATATTGATGGATATGATACGCATCTGTTATCTGAACTTTTGCCGTTCGCCTTTGGCCCGGCCAATTTGAAATAAGCGAGAAACAATGTCGATTTTGTCGGATATCTGGATACGCGAGCAGGCAAAAACGCATGCGATGATCGAGCCGTTTGTCGAGGCGCAGCGCCGCGACGGTTGTATTTCATACGGGCTTAGCTCTTATGGCTATGATGCCCGCGTGGCCGACGAGTTCAAAATTTTCACCAACGTCAATTCATCGGTCGTCGATCCCAAGGATTTCGATCCAAATAGTTTTGTCGACCGCAAAACCGACTGCTGCATCATCCCGCCAAACAGCTTCGCGCTTGCCCGCACTGTGGAATATTTTCGCGTGCCCAAGGACGTTTTGGTGATTTGCCTTGGCAAGTCGACCTATGCGCGCTGCGGCATAATCGTCAATGTGACCCCGCTGGAACCGGGCTGGGAAGGCCATGTCACGCTGGAATTCAGCAACACCACACCGCTACCTGCAAAAATTTACGCCAATGAAGGCGCATGTCAGTTCCTGTTCCTGAAAGGTGAACAGCCTTGCGAGACGACCTATGCCGACCGCGCGGGCAAATATATGGGGCAGCGCGGGGTGACTTTGCCCAAACTCTGACGCGGAACCCGAACCCGGCTGGCGCGTCTTTCCACCAGACGGGCGCACAAGCGCCGCAGGGAGAGAGAAGCCATGTCCGCCATTGCCATTGTAATCGGCCGCCTGATGATCGCGGTGATCTTCATCGTTTCGGGGATCAACAAGCTGATCCATATCGACCGGGCCGAGGCCGCGATTGCCGCCGCCGGCCTGCCCGCCGGCCTTGCCTTACCGACCGGGCTGTTCGAACTGATCGCGGGC
>JAYVBJ010000016.1:0-38546 GCA_043750535.1 Sphingomonadales bacterium
ACAAGGTCGATTGGCTCAAAGGGTTGGCGACATTCAAGGACGCCCGCACGGTGACCGTTGGCGGCAAGGCTGTCACCGCGAAGAACATCGTAATCGCTACCGGATCGTCGGTAACCCCGCTGGCCGGCGTCGAGGTCGACAACGCCAGGGGCCTGATCGTCGATTCGACCGGCGGGCTGGCGCTGGATCGGGTGCCCAAGCACATGGTCGTCATCGGCGGCGGGGTGATCGGGCTTGAGCTCGGCTCGGTCTGGCGGCGGCTCGGAGCCAAGGTCACCGTGGTCGAGTTCCTCGACCAGCTGCTCCCGGGGATGGATGGTGAGGTGCGCAAGGAAGCCGCCAGGCTGTTCAAGAAGCAGGGCATGGAATTGCGCCTCTCGACCAAGGTCACCGGAGCGACGATCAAGGGGAAGGCGGTTACGCTGAGCCTCGAACCTTCGGCAGGTGGCGCGAGCGAGACGCTCGAAGCCGATTGCGTGCTGGTGTCGATCGGTCGCCGTCCCAACACCGAAGGGCTTGGCCTCGAAGCAATCGGACTCGAACGCAACCAGCGCGGGCAGATCGAGACCGACCACGAATTCCGCACCACAATCGACGGCGTGTGGGCGATCGGCGACGTGATCCCCGGCCCGATGCTCGCGCACAAGGCCGAGGACGAGGGCATCGCGGTGGCCGAGAACATCGCCGGGCAGACCGGGATCGTCAACCACGCGGTGATCCCCAGCGTGGTCTACACAATGCCCGAGATCGCCGGGGTCGGCCTCACCGAAGAGGACGCCAAGGCGCGCGGCCCAATCAAGGTCGGCAAATTCCCGATGATGGCCAACAGCCGCGCCAAAACCAACCGCACCACTGATGGCTTTGTCAAAGTGATCGCCGATGCAAAAACCGACCGGGTACTCGGCGTACATATCATCGCATCAATCGCAGGCAGCATGATCGCTGAAGCAGCACTCGCCATGGAATTCGGCGCGACCAGCGAGGACATCGCTTACACCTGCCACGCCCACCCGACCCACGCAGAGGCGCTGAAAGAAGCGGCAATGGCGGTGACGGGTAAACCGATCCACATGTAATGGCGCCTGACTCAAATAATGCACAGTTCGGCGCAAAAGGTTTAAAGACGTATGTTTATTATCAACTTTTTCGAAGAAGAACTCCTTACAATGATAAATGGGGGCATGGTAGACTATGCTTGAAATATTTTACGCTTTTACACTGCTCGTCTTAGGTTGGGTGTTTCTCGTTCTTTTATGGAGCGGCTTCAGCATCCTACAAATGGGGCCCGCTGGTATAACTAAGTTAAGAAGGATGGGTTTTGGCTGGAACGCCTATGTTAAAGGCAATTTGCCTGAGACCACAGATGGTGCGAACATTAACATCATAGAAGGGTTAGAGATTCTCGCCGACAACGGCCGTGTTAGTTCTGTCCGGCGTACTAGGACGCTTTCGGATGAGATAGCCTGAGTTTCTATGGCACTAATCGCTAACTGCACTCATGTTCAAAAATGATAACAACTTTGCTTTGCCTAAGAGCGGCGCTTGGCCGTGGGTCAATGCGGCATTTCGCTTTGCTGGGTGGGTCCCCAATGTTTCAGGTCACCTCTCCTTTAGTTTAATCGGTATCAAACAATCACTTTCAAAGGTCACAAAGTATAATCAGGGGGATGAAACCGGCCATTCAAGGTTGGTGATTGTTCACCAAAAGCGGCCCGTAAGAGATTTTCCAATAAATGGAGAGATTGTTCAGTTCTTCCGTCCCAGAGCGGCGGTCGATTTTCTATTAATTGGGCATACCACATCTGCAAACACACCGCATCTGTTAGATGGTCGATTAAGTTCAACACCTGACAGTCAGGGAGCTCTAGTAGGCTGGATTTTCGCAGTACCCGCAGAGGAACGAGAAATTCCCAATCGCGAACGAATGAATTTTCTTACGCAGGTTAAGGAAAAGATTGCTGCGAAGGACTATTACGACAACGACTTGGCTAACCAAATCCTTTCGCTGGTTCGCAATGCCCACATCAGTGGAGTTGCTGTTCTAGGAACACGCTTTGCATTATTTCGAACTGGTGAAACAAGGATTTGGTTTGAAATGAAGGAGTTTGTGGGTCGCGAATGTCACCCGCAAGCGATACCGCCAAATAGTTCTGAAACTAAACTAGCAGAATCGCTACCACATCACTGCTTTTACTTCCTTAAAGATATTACACATCGCCATTACCACCATGACAGAAATTCAGATCAACTCGTGCAACTTAGCAACCTAGTCAAACCGTTGGGTACGGGGGATCATAGGGAACTCGATCTAGGTTGGCGACGTGCAACGTTATGGGGCCTATCCAGAGTATCGCTGCAATACCGACAGCAAAATAGAATTTCAGGCTACAAACAAGCGCTCGGCGTTCTGGCTTATGCCGATATGTTTCAGTCGAGCCTAGCAGGGCACTATCGACCGGAGAATGTCAGTGAGCTTTGTTCGCCGCATGGCGAGCTGGCTGTTTACGACTTTCGTCACATTAAAGATTCGATTCAAGCAATGGAAAGCGTGGCGACTTGGAAGCTGACTGGCCGAGTTCAATTCATGGCGACCCTTTTTGGTATCATGCTTTCTTGCTTCGCGCTGTGGGCATCGTCGGTTCAGATGAGGCCAGCACTTTGTAAATCCCTGGCGATTGCGGAAGAAAAATGCCCGTCGAAAATTGGAGAGCAGTCGTTAAATGTAGTTCAATGGGTAGCCCTCCATCCCCTGCTTTTTTCAATATTTTCAATGCTTCTGGCTATTTCCGTGTGGTTCTTTTTAATGAACAGAGCAACGGTCATACCTGGGTCCGAAAGACTGAAGAAATTTTCTAACCGTCTGGTTCAAGCAATTGGTGCAAGCTTGGCGACCAAGGTAAAGAGTGATTACGCTGGCTGGACTGCGTCGTTATTATTGATTACAATTATGCTTTGCGGAGTGGCTTTTGCGGTTCGACGCATTGTGACGGTAATGTTGAACAATTAAAGGTCCGCTTATCAAAATGATCGACAATTAGTTTGGAAGCGATCATACCAGATTTTGCACAACAGCTGTCCGTCTGGATAGACCTATTTGACAAAGCCGTACTTTCAGCATTTGGCGTCTGTGCTGTCACATGATGAATTCAGACCGTTCACGCAGCTTTGGTTGGAGATTGCGAGCTTGTCCGCCCGCAATGATCCGTTTTATCGGCAGATTGGCGAAGCTATTGGCCGGGGATTTTTGGTTTGGGGCGCAAAGCAGTTGGAGCATTCTAGTGACCAAACCATCCAACGAGATGCGGCCAGGTGGTTGTTGATGACCGAAGGCATGGTGTTCCTCAATAGTATCGGTCTTAATGATGTGGTCCGGCGCGCCACAAGCGCAGAGTGCTAAGGTAGATTGACGTAATGCGGCCATTGGCTTGTTGCGTTTTATCAATAGAGTAATTGGAGGCGCAGGTTGCTGTTCTCTTCCTTCTACATCGACCTGCCGGGAGACAGCACACACGGTTGCTTGTTTCGATCCTATTTCATCCCGCTATAGCTTATTCGGCAACGGTTGCGCTATTGACCCGCGTATGATTACGACCGAACTATTTACCGCGCTGGCTGTCTTTGCTTTTGTTTCCTCGATAACGCCGGGGCCGAATAACTTGATGCTGATGGCATCGGGTATCAATTTCGGGTTGCGGCGGACGGTTCCGCACATGTTGGGCGTGTCATTGGGTTTCACGCTGATGATCGTGCTGATCGGATTTGGCATCATGCAATTGATTGAGGCTGTGCCCGGGTCTCGCATGATCATCACGGTCGCGAGCGGATTGTATCTGCTCTACATGGCTTGGAAGATCGCCACCACGACTACCGCGCCGACCGGGCTGGATGAAAACGGGGCTGCACCCAGCGCATCCAAGCCCTTCACATTCGTGCAGGCGGCGTTGTTTCAATGGGTCAATCCGAAAGCTTGGACGATGGCACTGACCGCGATCTCTGCTTACGCGCCCAAGTCACAGGGGTGGGCCGGTGTGTTGTTGGTGGCCGCAGTATTTGGAATTATCAACCTGCCCAGCACCGGCACATGGGCGATAATGGGCGCAAAAATGCGGCGGTTCCTGAGCGACCCGGTGCGGCTGAAGACATTTAATATTGTCGCCGCCTTGTTATTGGTCGCCTCGCTCTATCCGATGGCCGCAGAGTTGGCGGCGGCCTGATATTCAAAGGTCCTGACCCAAGTTAACGATAGCGCCCGGGAAACAAGCGCTTCAAATTGGCCAATTTGGGTGCATCCCACGCGCGGATATATCCGTGGTCGGGGTTTTTCGCCATGAAGTCCTGATGATATGCTTCCGCCGGATAGAAAGTACCGCTTTCGATCTTGGTTACGGGCTTCTTGCCCCATGGGCTGTTGGCGGAAAGCTGCGCCAGATACGCCTTCGCTGCTTTGTTTTGCGCCGCCGTTACCGGAAACAGCGCATTGCGATACTGCCGCCCGCTATCGGGGCCTTGCCGGTTCAGCTGCGTTGGGTCCAATGCCACCGAAAAGAATATCTGCATCAAATCATTATAACTGATGATCTTGGGATCATAAACGATCCGCACCGCCTCTGCATGCGGTGTCTGGCCGCTGCTGACCAAGTCATAGTCCGCGTTTTCCCTGGTCCCGCCGGCATATCCCGAATCGACGCGGATAACGCCTTTGACATGTTCGAAGACACCCTCAACACCCCAAAAACACCCGCCCGCAAAAATCGCGGTTTGGCGTGTTGCAGCTTCCGATATCGGCAAATTTGGCGCCGGAATGGCAATGCCTTCACGCGCATGGGCCATGGGAAATGTCAGTGTTAACCCGGCGCCGTTCGCAGCGATCAAAAGCAATACGGGTGCAAAAACGCAGGACGCCAACAAAACTGGCAGCGAGAATTTCCGGGGTGTTGATTTAAGATGCGCTAAATCAACGCGTGTTGCGGGCAATTCGTTGGGCATATCCAGGTGTCTCCACCGTCACTGACTTCACGATATCATCGGTGTTTCCGGCATTGGCTGGTTTGATAACCGCCATGCCCGCCATGCCAAGCGCAAATCCGCCGGCCAAGCTCCAAAACAAGTCAGATTTCACAAAGTTAAAAAGACGGTACATTGTTTTTCCGGTTCTATGCGTCTGTTCGAATGCCGGTCCGTATTGGTTACAGCCCCGCGATGTTTAAGGCCTTGACCCAGTAACGGTTAAGTCAGCCTTAACAGACGCAAAAAAAGTCCGTTTTGCGATCAAGTGAGCGCTGCACACGCCGATTGGATGCGGGTGCAAGCCTCTTTCAGGATTTCATTCGATGTCGCATAGCTAATCCTGAATCCCGGAGACAGGCCGAATGCGCCGCCGTGAACCGCCGCCACTTGCCAATCATCGAGGAAATAGTTGATCAGATCCTCATCGGTCTCGATCAACTTGCCTTTCGGAGTGGTCTTGCCCATCACACCACTGGCATCGGGATAGACATAGAACGCTCCCTCGGGTGTCGGGCAAATGAGGCCGGGCGCGTCATTGAGCATGGCCACCACCAAATCGCGGCGATCCTTAAACGCAGCATTGCGTTCCCGCAGAAAATCCTGCGGGCCGGTGAGCGCGGCCAATGCCGCATATTGGCTGATCGAACAAGGATTGCTCGTCGATTGCGATTGCAGGCTGGAGATCGCTTTGATCAGCCATTCGGGGCCAGCAGCGTAACCAATTCGCCATCCGGTCATCGAATAGGCTTTCGACGCACCGTTCATCGTCAATGTGCGGTCGTATAGCGCGGGGCAAACCTGCGCGATCGTGGCAAATGGCGTATCGGCGTACCAGATATGCTCATACATATCGTCGGTTAGGATCAGTACATGGGGATGCTTGAGCAATACCGCCGCCAAAGCGTCCAGCTCCGCGGCGCTATATGCTGCTCCGGTTGGATTTGATGGCGAGTTAATGATCAACCAGCGGGTCTTTGGCGTGATTGCCGCGGCGAGCTGCTTGGGCGTGATTTTATAGCCTTGATCGGCGCTGGCGTGGACGATCACCGGTGTTCCACCTGCGAATTGTACGATGTCGGGATAGCTAACCCAATAGGGTGCCGGAATGATTACCTCATCGCCAGCATCCAGCGTCGCCACCAGCGCGTTGAACAATGTATGCTTGCCGCCCGCGTTTACCGTGACCTGCTTATTGGTGTATTCTAGGCCATTGTCGCGTTTGAATTTCGCGGCAATCGCGGCTTTCAGCGGCGCTATGCCGTCAACCGCGGTATACTTGGTGTGCCCGTCACGGATTGCCTTGATCGCGGCATCCTTAATAAAATCCGGGGTATCAAAATCAGGTTCACCAGCAGATAGCCCTATAACGTCAATGCCTTGCGCTTTCAGGTCCAGTACCCGGCCCGACATTGCCAATGTTGCAGAAGGGGCGATGCGGCCAAGCGCGGCAGACAAATGATCAATTGAGGACATGGAAGCAGCAATCTTTCGAGCAGAAGTTTTGAACCTTTTAAGCCGCTGCCACTAATCGCACTGTTATGATTTCGCAACCGCTTTGGTAAGCAATACCGCAGGAATAAGTCCGCGCAGGCTGTTGCCCAGAAAAAATCCACCGGCCAAGTCTTCACCGCGAATATCCGCCTCTATCGCCCGGCCCTGTTCGATCAATTCCCGGCGCAAAACAGAAGGCAGGCATCCACGCGGCAATGGCGGCGTCAACAGCTTGCCCGACCGTTCGGCAAACACCGATGTAAAGCTGCCTTCGGTTAGATATCCCGCCGGGTCGGCAAAGATCACTTCGTTTATGCCCGGCACGCAAAGCCGGGCACTGTCGTAAAACCCGCGATCACTGGTTTTGTGGGCAAGGCGGAAATCGGCGGCTGCAACCGGCAACGGCACAATAGATACATTCCACGGCGCCGCACTCGCGGCCGGGGCATCGCGCACTTCAATCGCTATCGCTCCGCCCACCGAACATAGCAATCTGACCTTGCTATCGCGTTGTAGATGGAATGTCGCGGCATGCAGTTGATTGCGGACAGCGTGACGATCAAATTCAAACCCCAAAGTCTGCGCGCTCGCCTTCATCCGCTCAAGGTGAAATTCTAGCCGCAACAGACCGGCAGCCGGTTCAAACCGCATGGTTTCGATCAGGTCGAAGCCATATCCAATTGCCCTTTTACCGGTCATTCGCGCAAATTCCCCCTTTGCCAAGCATTCAGACCATTCGTCGCCCATGCGGGAATCGGCCACTATCCCGGACCCCAAGCCCAATGAAACCTGCTGCGCCGATTCATTCAAGCTAAAAGTGCGGATTGCCACGTTAAAGGCGGCGCTGCCATCGGCGTCGATCCGGCCAATTGACCCGCAATAAATGTTGCGATCGCCTTGCTCCAACTCGTCGATGATCTGCATTGCCCGGATTTTCGGTGCGCCCGTGATCGACCCGCACGGGAAAATGGCCGCGATCAGGTCAATTGCATCTTTGCCGTCGGCCAGCTGGCCAGTGACCGTCGACGTCATTTGATGGACCGTGGGGTAGCTTTCGATACTATAGAGTTCGGGCACTTTAACGCTACCGCTCGCGCAAACCCGTGACAGGTCATTGCGCAGCAAATCAACGATCATCAAGTTTTCCGCACGTTGTTTCGGGTCGTCTCTTAAGGCCATGGCCGCTGCATGGTCAGCCACCGGATCGGCCAGCCGCACAGCCGTACCCTTCATCGGCTTGGTCGTGATTTTGCCGTCTTTCAGCGCGAAAAAAAGCTCTGGCGAAAATGACAAATGCCAATCCGCGCCCGTCCAGATAATGCCGCCATATCCTGCCGCTGCTTGCGGGCGAACGGCGGCATAAAGCGCCAACGGGTTGCCCGCATAATTGGCATAGGCGCGGAATGTCAGATTTGCCTGATAGATATCGCCTGCGCTAATGTAATTTTGCACTGCTGCAAATGCGCTGGCATAGGCGCGCTGTTCGATCCCCGGGCGAATGGGCGAAAGCCAGGCCCCCGCCGGATCGGGCAGCAACGATGGCACGGCGTCGCAATCCACTTCTGTGAAGCCATCAAATACACCGAACCATGCAAGCGGGCCGCCATCACGATCACTGCCGCCCTCACTGTCGCCCTCACTGCCGCCATGCGTCAAGGTCAGCCCCTTTTCCAACGCCAATCCTGCCTCATAGGCCAAATAGCCCGCAACATATTTACCGCTGCGCTGGGCGCGGCGCGCTGCGGCCAGCAATTCTGGTATTTCGGCTAGGCTGTGCGCAACAAGTTGTTCGCCTGGCGACCGGTAAAGCCGCGCCGCCGACGCACCAACCACGCGGGCATCATCGAGCAAAACGAACGGAGTGTCAGCGCAGATCATCACCCGACGCTATAGCGATTTTATCGGTGAGGTGAAGCGAGTTGCAAAGGAGATCATACCCAAAGGCAATGGCGGAAATCACGTCAATGCAAACAGATAGGGAAAATTTCGCGTACCCGGATGTTGCCATCTGGCTAGAAAACGCTCTAAATACCCGCATACCATTGATAATCAGCTACATCTTCCCAATATCCGCCCTTGCCCTGACCAAAATGGGCAAGGCTGTCGGTGGCCTCAATCCGCATCACAAACTTCGCGTGCTTGTATCCGAGTTGCCTTTCAACGCGCAGGCGCAGCGGTGCGCCATATCTTTCAGGCAAGGTGCCGCCGTTCATACTCCACGCCAATATCGTTTGCGGATGAAAGCCGTCGATCAAGTCAATCGATTCATAATAAGGCACCGTACCAAATTTGTCGGCGCAATGAAAAACCAGATAGCGCGCCTTTGCCGATAATCCGGCCTGCCGTAACAATAGCCGCAGCGGCGTGCCGCGCCATTTGCCAATCGCGCTCCAACCTTCGACGCAATCATGCCGGGTTATCTGTTCGCGTGCTGGCATCGCGCGAAGTTGGGCCAATGAAATAGCGAGCGGATGGGAAACCAGACCATCAATTTTCAACTGCCAGTTGGCAAAGCCCTCTGCCAAATGCTGCTTATATTCCGGCGTATCGCCAGTGACCGATCCGTTTGCCCTAAACATTGGCGACATATCTGCGGCGGAAAATTCGCGCGCCAACGCGCTGCGGTCGGTGATCAATCGCTGCGCCGCCAAGTTGAGCGTCTCTGCGCCTTTCAATGCCGCGCGAAATGGCGCGCTTTCCCCCATTGCATCGCATCCCGCCAGCAGCAGTCCGCCCGCCCCCGCCGCCAGACCCTGCAGCATACTGCGGCGCGGTAAATGGACCGGGTATTTTTCAGTCATCCGGCTGCCTCCTCTGCAGGCTGTTCGGGCCGGGCAGCCGGTTCGTTTTGGCGATTGCCGGGCAGCCGGAAATAGCCGGTAATGATCGAACGAACTTCGTTGAATGGCCCCGCGAGCAATACCATTGCCATGTGAACAAAGAAAAACATGACCAGCAAGAAAGTGCAGATGAAATGAACCGAGCGCGCCGATTGCCTGCCGCCAAATAACTCGGTCAACCAAGGCCAAGCCGCGTTCATCCCCGGCGACATCGTCAATCCGGTAAAGATCATCAGCGGAATCAGCACAAATATAACGCCAATATAGCTGAGCTTTTGTAATATATTATACTTCAGTGCCGCGGCGCCTTGCGGAAAACGGAGCCGGGCATGATCTTTGATATCGCGCCAAATATGCCGGGGCGACCATTCCGCCCAATGGATATGTAAGTCCCTAACAATATGGCCATTCCACAGCGACCGGCCGATAAAAAAGAGCAAAGCCAACGACAATATCCAGGCAAAGGCAAAGTGCCAAAGCCGCGCCACCGATAAATTATAGCCGGACGGGATCGTGGCCCAATATGGAAAAGCGCGTTGCTTGGCTTCGCCGTTACCGTCAATGTAACTGCCCAAAACGCCGGCTGTACCGGCTTTGATTTTGCCGATCTGCAAATATCCTTTGCCCTGATCGGCGCCAATTTCCAGCCACGCGGCATCGGCGTTTGCCCCATATTGCCCCCAATAGAGCCGCGGGTGGGCATTAAAAATCATCAGCCCGCTCATCAATAGCACCAGCAATGTAACGGCGTTGATCCAGTGCCAGACGCGGACCGAGAGCCGGTGGCGCTTGACCAGTTCACCGGGCTGGAGAACTGGGAAATCGTTTTGATCAACCGGCGGTGTCTTGATCATCAGCGCTTACCTTAACGATGCAGCATATCCTGTGCAGCATCATGTCATTCAACAATCGTAACATATCGGTTACGGCGCGAGAAATTATTTCCCCGCCTGCCCCGCCTCGGCAATTCGGACCGCTGCTTTTGCGGTCACAATACCCATTTCGGCCACAGGATTTGCATTCGACAATTCGGCAATCTGGCCGATCCGTGCATCAATGCCGGTTATATTGGCGGCAAGCGCGGCCACGCGCAAATTGTAACGGCCATAAGGAACGCTTTCAAAGAGGAAATAGCCATCATATTCGCTGCGCGTGATTTTGATGACATTGCCCTTTTGATCGAGCAGTTCAATGTCAACACCCGTGAGCGGCTTACCATCTTCGCGTTGCAGGGTTCCGCCAATTTCACCCGCCGATACCAGCGCCAATTCGACGATTTGCGATATACCGGGCCGCGGCGTTATAACGACGCCCGGCCCGGCGGGCTGAACAAATGGATCGGGCAATGTCGATGCGTCAATACCGATCAATATCGGCTTGAAAGGTTGCAGATTGTCGATGAAGCTGGATCCTCTATCGTCCGTCGGTGGCCCTTGGCCGCTTGCACCTGCTGTAATTTCAACTTCTTTTTCCGTCGGCTCATCGGCTTGCCGAATGCCGTCGCCATTGCGGTCATGATACACAATCGCCATCGCCTGCCCCATGGAAGCCAGCTTGTCCGATGTCACGCGGATACCGCCGCGCGGATCCGGGCCAAGGCCAAATGCCAGGTTCAATCCGGCGGCCATACCGCCATCGGTTGCGCCCTCGATCTGACCAGTCAGGGCAAATCTCTTGAACTTGCGGGTATAGCCCAAAGCGAGCCGCCCGCGCGATGTTTGCGGGGTATAGCCCATATCGGCCCGCCATTCCGATTTGTCCGATGTCCGCATTTCAGCAGTCAGTGTCGAATCGCGAAATCCTGTATCATTGGTAAGCGTGTAGCGCGTCTCACCGCGCAGCCGGACGCGGCCCAGCCGCCCGCTTAACCGCAGGGATGCTTCGATGTCGGTCGGTGCCGCACGGCCAAAGGCGTGCTTTCGCGAATTCCATAATATTCCGGTTGAAACTCCTAACCTATTGATATTAAACGTAGTGTTGACCGACGCTTCGAGCGTTTCCTTGCCGCCATTGTGCTTTTGATGCAATGCCTCCAACCGGATCGGGATGCTGGTCTTTCCCAGTTTGATATTCTGATCGATGGACATGGCAAGTAAGCGCGTCAGATCCTCGGTATATCTTTCTGACCTATAGCCGTTTTGCAGTGTGACCGCTTCAAAGCTGAGCCGCGTTTCACCGATCTGCCCCAATGCTTGCAGCCGCGCAGCGAAGCCGCCGGAAAGATCGCTTGCGCCGGTTAATTCGGCCAAAGCAGGCCCAAGCGACCGCCGGATGGCTGCTTCGACGAAATTGCGTCTGGCACCCGCGATTGCAACGCTGCTGAACGATGCGGCAATCGATGTGCGGGCGTTCAGGCCGCGTTCTAGCCCGAAACCGCCCCTAATCCCTTCATACCCAAGTTGATTTCGTCCACCAAAATCGATCAGGTCGCGGCCGCCGTCCAAGACCCCGGCCCAGTAATAGGTCTCTCGCGGTGGAATTGAATCGAGCCCGACCGGGATCATCCGCACGTCACGCCGGATTTGACCTTGCGGACCATATAGCACCACTTCCATCCGGTTTTGACCGAACAGCAACGGTATGTCCAAAAATTCGTAACGTCCGTCGCCGCGGCTTTGTGAAAAACCGATAAGTTGATCGTTGCGGTACAGTTCAGCATCCCAGCCATCGGGCAATTCGCCGCGAAAACTGGTGCGGTCAAAATTCTCCGGACGCTCTACTGGCCTGTTGGTCAGGTAAATGCCCCTGCCGATGCTGTTGATCGCCCCCAATGATGTCGATTCAGATGATACATCGCCGACGGCGAAGTGTGTCGCCTTTAATGGCCCCAGCAACTTTGCGTTCGGATCGGTGCGATAGGCGCGGACTCGCAGTGTTTCGGGAATAGCAGACCGGTTTGACGACAGCCGCGCATCGAACGATGCTCCGGCAATCTCGCCGCTCGCGTAAATTTCATAGCGGGCGTCAAAAGTTGCGCCGCGCAATTTGTTCTTTTGCACACCGGTTGACGCCACGACGTCGACAGAAGGCGTCCGCCATAATTGATAAGCTTCGCCGCCTTGCGGCATCTTCGAAAGATCGAACATAACCTTTGGTTTGAATTTTCCGGCGCGTTCCTTGCGCTCTTCAGCCAATTCAAACGGCAGCTTGGCCTCGGATTTCAACACCAGCAGCGAATTGCTCAGATCCGGAACAACCTCAATCGCCAGCCAGTTTGCAAGCGTCTTGGAATTGACGCACCAGCCCTCTGGCGTATCATAGATATCGCTGGCCGAGAGCGCGCTAGATTTGTTCACGATTTGTACTATGCTCTGGTCACGGTCGATTGTGATCGTCCGGTTTTCCGCAAACAACCAGCCGGTTGCGCGGCGCGACTTTTTATCTAGGCGCACGGGTAGATCGAGCGCCATGATCGTGTCAGCCAAATCGACGCATACACCGCCAGGAATTTGGTATCCTCGCACGCCGTCGCCGACCCGCCATTTTCCGGACTTCACATCGAGCAACAGCGAATCATCATCATTCGCAGTCCACACAGCCGCATCTGCGGCAAACGACGGTGCAGCCGGAACCAAGATAGTTCCAGCTGCAGCCGACGCTATCGTGAGCGCCTTTCGTAAAAGATGAAAAATTTTCGCCATCGGCAGAAATTCAGCTGTCGCTTAAACCCTTACGGCAACACTGTTTTCGTTTCAGCGATAAGTCCGCCGCCTGCTTCGGCAGTTTGATAATAAGCAACAGTGATCGGCCCATGCAATTGCGCCGCAGCCTCTTCACTCAACGGCAAAGTTACTTTACGCGCGCCGGTCTCCGGATAAATTGCAATGCCCTTTGACGTCCACAAAGGTTCAGAAACACCGGGTTTTGATACAACAACATTGCCATAAACTGATTTTTCGCCCTGCCGCGTCATATCAAACGCCAGCACCGAACGGCCATTATCTTGGATCATCCTGGGGTTTGCGATTGCAGCTTTGGCATCCAACTTGCCTTTGCGGATGATCAGCGGAATGGTAACTCCGTAAATCGGTGTGATTTTAATTTGCACACCCTCTACCTTTTCTTCGTCCGATCGAGGGGCTTCAGCCTTGGGTATGGCGCGAAACAGCATATGCACCCGGTATTCTCCGTCGAGCAGCGCGGCCATTGGCTCAGGCTGCAATCCAACGCGGATTGATTGTGGTTGATCGGGAGTTAATGTCACCCGTTTAGGCGCAAAGCGGATGAGGCTTAGCGCCAGTTTTTCATTCGCTGTCGCTTCTGCCTCTGAAACTTCCTGCAACTCGCCGTCCTTGTTCATACGGCGCAGTTCCAGCGAGATGCGATAGGTTGCTGTTTCGGAACCGATATTGTTCAAAATGACCTCGGTACCGCGCGATCCTTCAAACACAACGCGCGTCGGGGCCACCAACAAATCTCCGACGCCTGCGTTTGCGGGCGCAGCGCAGAACATCGTAGCCGCCAACATGGAGGCTGCCAAAAAACCAAAACGGCCGTACGACTTTTGATCTATTCGCAACATCATTAATCCTATTCAAAAGATAACTGGCCTAACCACGACTTAACCCGGGCAAGCGATTTCAACATGCCCACCTTGGCAGAATATGGTTACCAACCTGCTAACCGGTGACGCAGAGATACAAAAACGCCCTCCGAACGAATAACCGTGCGGAGGGCGTTTTTTGGTTTACTAACCATCGCGCCCTTTTTGAACGCGCTGGTCAGACGTTTTTACTGATATGTTGCAGTTACTTCAAAGCTGCCGGTGTATGTGCCAGCGACTTCTGTGCCAACAACGGTCAACGTGCCGCCAACATATTCAGTGTTGCCAACAACGCTAGTAGCGGTTGAAAGAGCCAAAGTTGCGCCCATTGTGTTGGCTGCAGTAGGTCCGGTCAATGTGATGGTGTTGTCTGTGATTGACAGACCAACGGTCGCACCGGCTGCGCCGCCGATGGCGAAATCAGCACTGCTTGATGCAGTACCGATGCAGATTACGGTGTTACATACGCGGCCACCAGTTGAATTGGCATCGACAACGACTGTGCCGCCGGCTGCGCCGATGGCGACCGAACCGAAGTTCAGGTCAGTAGTGTTGGTCAAAGTTGCTGCGGTGACGATTTCGGCAGTCGCGTCAGCAGTCGCAGCTTGGGCTGCGCCTGAGAACATAGATGCTGCTACAATGGTACCAGCCAATGCGATTTTCATTCTGTTCAACATATTTATGGTCCTTATACATTCAATGCAATTAGGAATGCCCCACAGCATCCATGCCCCCTTATGACGACCGAATCATAAGTTTCCGCAAATTGGCATGGTTAACGAGCGTTAGTGATTATATACTAATAATAGTGTTAAATCAGTGTTCTATAGGGGATGAAATTTGAGAGAGACAATATTCTCTCCGATCGACCCAACACCCTGACCTCGTCGAAGTGCGGAGGACAGGTTGTTTGTCGCATCCACAGGCAGGCTCACGACAAACGGTATTACTGCGCACAAATGTCATCGCGTTCTGACTTTAACGAACATGGCGCTGCCTCCCGTTAAAACTGAATTTTTGGATCATTTGTTGCGTGCTTCTGATGCCGAAAGGTGACCGGGGAAGCTAAAACTTCTCGCCGGTGAGGCGCTGGCAGAGCATATCGAGTTGGTCAAGGCTGCCATAGGTAAAAGTGACCGAGCCTTTATTGTCGCCTGCCTTTTGCTCGATGCGGACCTTCAAGCCCAACAAGTCCCCCAAATGCGTTTCAACGGCACGGATATCGGCATCGACTGAATCGGTGCCTGGCCCAAAGCGGGCGGGCGGCGGCGCTACGCCATGCTTGTTCCGCCGCACCAACGCCTCAGTGGCGCGGACAGAAAGCCCATTTTTGACCACAATAGCGGCCAATACGACAGAATCCGGGCTGGCTAACAACGCCCGGGCATGCCCCATTTGCAGCTTACCTTCGACAACCAGATCGCGTAGCGGCACTGGCAAATCCAGCAACCGCATCATATTGGCAACGTGGCTGCGCGATTTTTCGACAATCGCGGCCAACGCCGCTTGGCTGTGCCCGAACTCATCGCACAGCTTTCTATAGGCTTCGGCTTCTTCAATCGGATTGAGATCTTGCCGCTGGATATTCTCGATCAGCGCAATTTCCAGTGTTTCAGAATCATCAAAATCGCGGACTATCGCAGGTATATTGTGTATTTGCGCGCGTTGTGCCGCACGCCAGCGGCGTTCACCCGCCACAATTTGATAGCCGCCATTGTGCGGACGCACCACGATTGGTTGGATCACGCCATGACGTTTCAAGCTTTGCGCCAATTCTTCAATCGCTTCTTCTGCGAAGTATCTGCGCGGCTGATTGGGGTTCGGCTGAATATCCGATACTGCTATAGTGGCGATACCGGCGGCAACCGCGCGCGCTATATTGTTGGAGCTAAGCGGAGCCTCATTGCCAAAATCGATAGGATCGTCGCGAACGACCTCACCCAAAAGCGCATCGAGACCGCGCCCCAAGCCCATTTTCTTTCTAATCAAGCTCTTTTCCGGAACCGGATCGTTGCTGGGCCCAGTCATGCGGCAAGCTCCTCTTTCTTGGGTAGGCGCAATATCAATTCGCGGGCCAGAGCCATATATGCCTCAGAACCGCTGCAGCGGTGATCATAAACCAGCGCCGGCAAACCGTGGCTCGGTGCTTCTGATAAGCGCACATTGCGCGGAATAACGGTATCAAACACCAGTCCAGCCAGGCAGCTGCGCACGTCTTGCGCCACTTGATCGGTCAGCTTATTGCGCCGGTCATACATGGTCAGCGCAACGCCCATAATTGCCAGGTCGGGATTGAAACGTTTCTGAATGCGGTCAACTGTCTGTAACAAATGACTCAAGCCTTCCAACGCGAAAAACTCGCATTGCAGCGGGACGATGATCGATCCGACCGCCACCAGCGCGTTAATGGTCAGCAATCCCAATGATGGTGGGCAATCAATAAGGCAGATATCCCATGCACAATCGGCGCGTTCAAACGCCTTTTTCAACCGGTGCGTGCGATCTTCAAACTCCACGAGTTCGACCTCCGCTCCCGATAAATCAACGGTTGCCGGTATGATATCAAGGCCGGGAATGATCGTCGGGATGGCGGCTTCTTCTAGACTGGCTTCACCAAACAACAATTCGTAACTGCTATGGACGCGCTGCGCTTGTTTTATACCAAGCCCGGTCGAAGCGTTACCCTGCGGATCAAGGTCGATCAGCAGACAGCGCCAGCCGCTCGCCGCCATTGCCGTTGCCATATTAATCGCCGTTGTCGTCTTACCAACCCCGCCCTTTTGATTTGCAATGGCTATTCGAATCATCTTTTCGCCTATTTTATATCCGGTTGCCGCGCCCAAAATGTAGCTTTCCGACCAAAATTCCAGCATCCGCATCGGTTATGCTGGATTCCACGTGGAAGTCCAAATTCCAATTCTCTTGTGCTTCCTTCAGTTCCCTAGCTGCATTTTTGCCCTTTGGTAACAACCAGTATGTATTTTCTGTGGAAAATCGCGCCGCGCCCGTCAACAAACGCGGCAAGGGAGCGAATGCGCGGGCGCTAATCACCGCATATTGCGCTGTTTTCATTTTTTCCAGCGGCATTCCGGCGACATCAACATTTTTTTCCAAATCGAGCATTTCCACTGCCCGGCGCAGATATTCTATCCGGCGCGCCCGCGATTCCAGAAGCGTCACTCGCTTGCCTGTCAATATTGCAACGATGATACCCGGGAATCCAGCACCAGAGCCAAGATCAAGCCAATTGCTCCACTGCCATCCATCATCAGGAAGCAACCGCAACAGTTGTGCACTGTCGGCGATATGCCGTGCCCAAATATGATCGAGCGTCGAGGCCGAGACCAAGTTCTGACTGGCGGCCTCGCGCGTCAGAAAGGCGGCGAATTGCTCCAGCCGATCCATTGTTTCACGTGAAACATTCAGCGTATCGCGCAGCCAGTGCTTGGCTTCATCTTCGGTCACGCCGCCCGTGATCTTTGTTGATCGGCGCGCTTAGCGTGCACGAGTATCGCCGCCAAGGCCGCAGGCGTGATCCCCCGAACCCGCGCCGCAGCCGCAAGCGATTCGGGCTGCGCTATAGTTAGCCGTTCGACCATTTCATTCGACAGCCCAGCGATGGAACGATACTCCATCTCACTTGGCAATTTGATACGTTCATTGGCAACAAGATCTTTGATCTCATTCTCTTGGCGCTCAAGATAGGGCGCATAGCGGCCATCCTGCTCAAGCTCGGCAATCAGTTCGGCGGGGTAATCCGATGTTTCACGTGAAACATCCAGCAAGCTGGCAAGCTCCAAGCTGGGAAACCGCAGCCATTCAAATATCGACATCCGCCCAGCATCGCGCTTCACCGCCAGCCCCGCCTTTAACAGAACGTCGGCGCTGATCTGCTCGGAAATCTGCGAGTGCAACTGCGTCTTTTGCTCCGCCCGCGCCAAATATGCCGCGCATCGTTCCGGGCCAACTGCACCTGCCTCGATGGCCATTGCCGTCAACCGCGTCGGCGCGTTATCGGCGCGCAGCCGCAACCGGTATTCGGCGCGCGCCGTCAGCATGCGGTAAGGCTCGGTGACACCCTGCAGCACCAGATCGTCGACCATCACGGCAATATAACTGTTGGCCCGGTCGAGCGCGGGCATTTCACGTTCAAGAACGCGCACGGCGGCTCCCATTCCGGCGACCAGCCCTTGCGCCGACGCCTCTTCATATCCAGTCGTTCCGTTGATCTGCCCAGCGCAATACAGGCCCTCAAAGCCGCGCACCGCCAACGTCCGGTCAAGCGCGCGCGGATCGATATGGTCATACTCAACGGCATAGCCCGGAATCACAATTTCGCAGGCCTCCAATCCGGCCATCGACCGGACCATCGCGGCTTGAATGTCGGTTGGCAGTGATGTCGAAATTCCGTTGGGATATACCAAATGGCTCGATAGCCCTTCTGGCTCGAGAAAAACTTGATGGCCATCGCGGTCGCCAAAGCGAAAAATTTTGTCTTCGATCGATGGACAATAACGCGGCCCCTGCCCTTGAATATCGCCGCCAAATAATGGCGACCGGTCCAGGCCGGATCGGATGATATCATGGCTGACCGCATTGGTGCGGGTCATCGCGCAAAACAGCTGCGGGACAGAACGGCGCGATGTCATCGACGACATCGTCCAGTCCTCGCCATCGGACGCCTGTTCTTCCAGCACGGCCCAGTTGATCGTCCGCCCATCGAGCCGCGGCGGCGTGCCGGTTTTGAGCCGCGCCATCGGTAGCCCCGATCCGCGAATTTGTTCCGCCAGCTTCAACGCTGATGATTCGCCGATACGCCCGCCGGTCAGCCGCTCCTCCCCGCGAAACAGCTTACCGCCCAAAAATGTGCCCGTTGCCAATATCACTGCTTGCGCTGAGATATCGCTTCCGTCCGCTAGCTTTAGGCCAGCTATTTGCGAGCTGCTGCCCGGCGCAAACAGCAACGCCGCCGCCTCACCTTCCACTATCTTCAAATTCTTGGTCGCCGCCAATTGGCGTTGGATCGAGGCCCGAAACAGCAATCTGTCGGCCTGCACGCGCGGACCTTGGACCGCCGCGCCCTTGGATGCATTCAGCATCCGGTAATGGATCGCGGCATCATCGGCGGCGCGCGCGATGATGCCGTCAAACGCATCAACCTCCCGCACCAAATGGCCCTTGCCCAGACCGCCGATTGCCGGATTACAAGACATGGCTCCTATCGTGGCCTTGTCAAAGCTAACCAACGCCACGCGCGCGCCCATTCGCGCCGCAACCGCCGCAGCCTCACAGCCCGCATGGCCGCCGCCAACTACGATAATGTCGAAATGATGCTTCATACCAGCGCCCTTAGCCTAAGCAAGGCGAAGGGTCAAAGAGACTGCGATGTTCCACGTGAAACATGCGGGCATTTGCCCACGCGACCCTACTTGCCGACGCAAAACGTGCCAAACAGATTGTCCAGCAAATCCTCTGTGTGTGCTCTGCCCGTCAATGCGTCCAAGGCCAACCGCGCCAACCGCAAATGTTCGGCCACAATAAGCCAGTCCGCTGCAATGCTGGCATCACCCAAGGCGGCCGCAGCATCGGCCAGATAGCCCCGCTGCCGGGCATTAACCGCATATCCGTCTGCAGGGGGAAGCATCGATTTTGCCCGCGACACTATCTGCCCCAGCAGCTCGGTCACGCCTTCGCCTGACTTCGCCGACAGCCTGACACTATCATTCGTTTTCAACGGGCGTTCGAACAAATCGGCCATCGCGTCGATTTCGATCAACTGCGGATGTGCCGGTCCCTCGCCCTGCGCGCCCAGCCACAAGATCATGTCTGCCCCGGCAAATGCGTCATGCGCCCGTTCTATACCGATGGCTTCGATGCTGTCTTGATGCTCTTCCCTAACACCCGCAGTGTCGCAGAATATCAAGGGAATGCCCGCTACCGCCACCGGCACTTCGATCACATCGCGGGTGGTCCCTGCGATGTCGGACACAATGGCGGCATCGCGCCCAGCCAAGGCATTGAGCAAAGACGACTTGCCGCTATTCGGCGGCCCGCCCAACACGATGCGCAGACCATCGCGCAATTTCTCTGCCGATGGTGCTTGCAATATGTGCTGAATTTCGGCTTTCAATGTACCGCAAGATTTTGATATCGCCTTATTATTCTGCTCCCCGACATCATCTTCGTCGGAGAAATCCAGTTCCGCCTCAGTTAACGCCGAAATTCGCAGCAGTTCAGATCGCCAGTTTTCGATAGAGCGGCTAAACACGCCGCCGAACATATTTGCAGCAGCGCGCCGTTGATGCTCGGTTTCGGCGACCAACAAATCAGACAGGCCTTCTGCTTCGTTCAAATCGATTCGGCCATGTAAGAAAGCCCGCCGGGTAAATTCCCCCGCCTCGGCCTTGCGCAGTCCAGGTATCGCGGCCAATTCGGCCTCTACCGCACGCACCACCGCGCGGCCGCCATGCAGATGCAGCTCGGCCAGATCCTCACCGGTGGCGCTATCCGGTCCCGGAAATGTCAGCAGCAACGCTTCGTCCAATATCAGCCCGGCAGCATCGCGCAATTTGGCCAGCGAGGCCCTCCGTGCCTTGGGAACGCGGCCCGCCAAACGCTTAACCGCCGCAAATGCCAACGGCCCGCTGATCCGAATGATGCCAATAGCCGCAGGCGGCGCGCCGCTCGACAACGCGAAAATCGTATCATCTGCGGACATGATAGACGGTTACTTCTTGTCTTTCGACGATCCGCCCGAAAAGGCCGCCTTTGCGCCCGTTTCAATCAGTTGCTGAAACAGTTGCAGCCCCATCTGCCCCATTGGCGCGATCGACTTGCCCAGCTCTTGCAGCTGATCCAAATTGGGCGCCCCGGTCATCAATTTGGAGATACCGGCAACATACGCCTCATTCGCCTCGGTCACGTCGGGCAAACCCAATAGTTTCCGCGCTTCTTCGGGGGTGCAATCAATTTCTATGTTCATTTTCATCGGCGGTGTTCCTTCTTTTGGGACGGTCCGGATAGGGTTACCTTACTACATTGGCAATCAGCCGAAAGACAATTCCCACACGCCCAATCGGCTCATGCTGAAATCACACTGACTTAGTACGTCCATGCCTAGAATCATATCAAAAGAATGAGACGTACTTATCTCAAAACCGTCCGTTTCCGCGAACACAAAGGGTATCTGCATTGTTCCATTCAATTCCGCGCCATTGTTATCAAACAAACCTATGCGGAAACAGTAATAGTCAACTAGGCGTTGTTCGGTTGCAACAATAAACGGTCTTTTTTCATGAGCACGAAGGCTTAGTTTGGCAATCAAGTTAGGTGCCAACCCACTAGATGTAGCGCCGGTATCGAGAAGGGCAGAGGCCCTTACATAAGTCAAATCCGTGGGCTCATCAGAACCCAAAATTGCAACTGGCAAGATTATTTGGCGGGAGTCATGCCTGCCGCTAAGAGTACGCAACAGCCATTAGCCCCAATTCAACAGGTTCATCAGTAACTTTTTGAATGGAAAATAACCTATCCGGATATAAAGAGAGACCAGCACGATATGCGTCACCAGCACCCGAAAAGAAATCCACAACCCGCTCAGACTTTAATAATACATAATGTCCTGAATGTTCTGCTAGAAATTCTGAGAGTCTGCGCTGAAAAAAATCGTAATTCCTATCAACTTCAATTTTAAGTTCATCGGTCATAATTTATCCCCACTATAGGGTATACACTTCACAGGCGATAAAAACGATAATGCGATAGAACGAATCCCTGACGAGTCGAATCGAGTTACCGCACTCTAACCCCCAATAAGCGCCACCACATGCGGTTGAACCTCGCCCCAGCCTTCCCAGATCATTTTGCCGGCGACATATACGATGACGGCAAGTCCGACCCAAGCGATCCAGCGGTAGCGTTCGATATATTGCGCGATGATATTGGCGGCGAGGCCCATTAGGGCGACGGCGAATATCAGCCCGACGACCATGATCCCGGGATGGTCCTTGGCGGCGCCCGCTACGCCGAGCACATTGTCCAGGCTCATCGACACATCGGCGACGGCAACCGACCATGCCGCACCGGCAAAGCTTTTGGCAGCAGGGATACCGCTGTTTTCGTCGCCTACTATTTCAGGTGAGCCCGGCGATTCGGTGGCTTCGGAACGAGTCACATCGCGGTACATTTTCCACGCGACCCAGAGCAACAAAAGCCCGCCCGCCAATACAAGTCCGGTAACGCCCAACAGCCAAGTGACCATCAGCGCAAAGATCACGCGCAGCACCAGCGCGGCAATAACACCGATCAAGATCACCTTTTTGCGCTGTGCAGGCGGCAATCCCGCGGCGAGCGCACCAACTACGATAGCATTGTCACCGGCCAATACCAGATCGAGCAGCAACACTTGCATGAACACCGCGAATGCAGCGGGTTCGGTGATATTGGAGAAATCCTTGACGATATTGGCCCAAATCTCGGCGGGACCGCCCAAGGAAGTTGCTGCCGTAGTCGCCAAAAACACTAAATCAATCACACTAATTCTCCGAAATATTTAACTTCTGGCATTGGATCGTAAAAGTCATGCAGCAAGCCCCGCCATTCTTGATAGCTATCTGACCGGCGAAATCCATCGCGGTGGCTGGCAATATCGTCCCATTTCACTTGCAACAAATATAGACCTGATTCCTCAGCCGCGCCGCGTACCTCGATGCCGATAAAGCCGGGCGAGGCAGCGATCAACGGTTTTGCCTTTGCCAATGCCGCCTCAAACTCAGCGGCCTGTCCGCTGCGTATCCGCAACAAAGCGTGTTCGACGATCACGCGGCAAGGCCCCTATTGATTCATCGAATCGAAGAAATCTTCGTTGGTCTTGGAATCCTTCATCTTGTCGAGCAAGAATTCCATCGCGTCGACCGTGCCCATTTGCATCAGAATCCGGCGCAATACCCACATTTTCTTGAGCTTGTCGGTTTCCACCAGCAGCTCCTCTTTGCGCGTTCCGGATTTGCCGACGTCGAGCGCGGGGAAGATGCGCTTGTCGGCGACCTTGCGATCGAGCACGATTTCGGAGTTGCCTGTGCCCTTGAACTCTTCAAAGATAACCTCGTCCATCCGGCTGCCGGTGTCGATCAAGGCGGTGGCGATAATCGAGAGCGAACCGCCTTCTTCGATATTCCGCGCTGCGCCGAAAAAGCGTTTCGGACGTTGCAACGCATTGGCATCGACGCCGCCGGTGAGCACCTTGCCTGATGAGGGCACAACTGTGTTGTACGCGCGGCCAAGGCGGGTGATTGAGTCGAGCAAGATCACAACGTCATGCTTATGTTCGACCAGCCGCTTTGCCTTTTCAATCACCATTTCGGCGACCTGAACGTGGCGGGTTGCGGGTTCATCAAAGGTGGAGGAGACAACTTCGCCCTTCACGCTGCGCTGCATATCGGTGACTTCCTCGGGGCGTTCGTCGATCAACAACACGATCAGGAACACTTCGGGATGATTGTCGGTAATCGCCTTGGCGATGTTTTGCAGCAACACGGTTTTACCGGTGCGCGGCGGCGCAACGATCAGCGCACGCTGACCCTTGCCCTGCGGCGAGATGATGTCAATCACCCGCGCCGATTTGTCTTTTACGGTGGGATCAAGGCTATCAAGCGTCAGCTTTTGATCGGGGTACAGCGGCGTCAAATTGTCGAAGTTGACGCGGTGACGAACGGCATCGGGATCGTCAAAATTGATCTTAAGCAATTTGGTCAGGGCAAAATAACGCTCGCCATCCTTGGGCGCGCGGATTTCGCCTTCAACGGTATCGCCGGTGCGCAGACCAAATTGGCGAACGGTATTGGGCGACACGTAAATGTCATCGGGGCCAGCGAGATAATTGGCTTCCGGTGAACGCAAGAAACCAAACGAATCTGGCAATACTTCGATGGTGCCAAGGCCCATAATCTGTTCGCCGTCGTCGGCCAGCTCTTTCAGGATCGCGAACATCAGATCCTGTTTGCGCAAGGTCGATGCGCCCTCGATGCCGAGTTCTTCCGCCATTGACACAAGTTCAGCGGGCTTTTTTTGCTTAAGGTCTTTCAAATGCATGAGCGCAAATATCCAATAGGTGGAAGGGTTAGTCTGAGTCCGGACGAAAAAGTGGCCGGATGAATTAGGAAAGGTTGATGGCGCTGTTTTTGAAAAATCGCGCCTCACGCCCGAACGGGCTTGGAGGTGTGATTAGCCGCCTGCGGGCAAATTGTCAATTGGCGGCATTTGTTGGACTTTTCATCGGGGCGCTAATTGGGCCAAGTTGACAGCTAGTTGACAAAGTTGACGCCTATTTTGAACTTTAAGCATAGACCGCGCAGGCGATAATTACGCGAGTAGGAAATTTTATTTCGTTCGCTGTTGGAGATTGCAGCGGGACGTTTTTCCCTCAGTTTTCCGCTCATTTCGGTGGATATTCAAATTGTCAAAGAGCCAAAAAATATGGCTGCCCGTCCAAACCCTACATTGCAATGCTTTTGTTGCCAGTGTGCACGCAACCCCTGCATCAAAACGGTTTCACGATCACCAATATAACGATGATCGCCGCGGCAATACCGGGTATTTCATTGGCTAAACGCAGTTTCTTGTCGCTCAACGCACGCCTGCCAAGGGCGAGTTTCTTGGCATAGCTGGCCATCCAGCCATGATATCCCGACAGCGCAATCACCATCAGCAATTTGGCATGAAACCAGCCCTCTTTATACGCGCTGATCTGATACATCAGGATCAATCCGAAAACCCAGACGATGATCATCGCCGGATTCAATATGATCCGCAGCAACCGGCGCTCACGCTCGATCCATTTGGCGTCTTCGGTGCTGCCCACTTCTGCCTCCTGATGATAGACGAAAAAACGCGGCAGCATGAAGAGCCCGGCCATCCAGAAAATCACGAAAATCAAATGGGCGGATTTTAGCCAAAGATAAAGCACGTTCAGTATGTCCATTTCAGATTATTTCTCTTTTGCCGCCACGGCGAACTACGCGCCGCTTCGCACCAGTGTAAGCAGCTTTTCAACATGTTCAATGGGGGTATCTTGTTGAATCCCATGGCCTAGATTAAAAATATGCGGGCGGTCTTTAAATGCGGCCTTAATCGCGGCAACCGCATCCTCCAGCGCTGCGCCGCCCGCAATCAAAACCAGCGGATCCAAATTGCCCTGCACCGGCATTCCGGCAGGCAGCACAGAATGCGCCCACACCGGATCAACGGTTTCATCAATGCCAATCGCGTCAACGCCGGTTTGCCTTGCATAAGCCGCCAGTTTTCCGCCCGCTCCTTTTGGAAATCCAATGATCGGCGTATCAGGATGGAGTGCCTTAACGCCCGCAACAATGGCGGCATTGGGCGCGATGACCCAGCGTTCGAATTGCGCGGGGGATAAGGACCCAGCCCAGCTATCGAACAATTGCACGGCGTCGGCGCCCGCCTGAATCTGTCCGGAAAGATATTCGATGGTAATATCGGTGATGGCATCGATCAATCCGGCAAAGCGTTCAGGTTCCAGATATGCCATGCGCCGCGTTTCGCTTTGATCTTTGGAACCCTGACCATTGACCATGTAAGTGGCAATCGTCCACGGACTGCCTGCGAAGCCCAATAATGTGGTTTGCGGTGGTAGGGCCGCCCGCACCTTGCGAACAGTGTCATAGATAGGCTCCAGACGGCTGTGATCGGCTATCAAACTATCAAGGCTGTCTTCTGCGAGCCGCGGTGCCAGCCTTGGGCCTTCGCCCACCTCGAACCATAATTTTTGGCCCAGCGCATACGGGATGATCAATATGTCGGAAAACAGGATCGATCCATCAAAGCCAAAACGGCGGATAGGTTGAATCGTTACCTCACAGGCCGCATCTGAATCATATACCAATTCGAGAAATCCGCCTTTTTCCGTGCGAAGGGCGCGGTATTCCGGCAGATACCGTCCTGCTTGCCGCATTAACCAAATGGGGGGCACGATCTCTGAATTACCTCTTAAAACGGAGAGCAGTTTCTTCTTTGGCAGCGCATTCATGGCAGACATGAGTCCAATCAAAATAATTAAATATAAAGAATGATGATAGATGATGTGATGTGGGTAAGTCGCCGCTTTAGGGGCTTATCCTGTTTTTGCCAACAGCTTGACGGCGTGCATCTTTGGCTAATCGTCGGATTCGCAAAATCTATGCCCGTTATCCACAGCATGTGCAAAACCGATTCCGGCTGTGGATAGGCTGCGGACGAATCGAGAGGTTAAATCGGCACAGCGGGAATGAAACCCGCGCCTATTTTTTGTCCCTTGATTTATCCCCAGCCAACCCACAATGCTGCGCACATGACGACACGCTTTCATTTGCACCTATTGTCTGACTCCACTGGCGAAACATTGGAAAACATTGCGAAAGCGGCGTTGGCGCAGTTTGATGATGCCGAACATGTGGTCAAGCATTTTTGGCCGATGGTCCGTTCCGAAAGCCATTTGGAACGGATATTGGCGGATGTTGCGGCCAATCCCGGGCTGGTGCTGTTCACTTTGGTCAACCGCGATATACGGCGCAAACTGGAACAGCGCTGCTTGGCGCTGGGATTGCCGGCGATCCCGGCACTGGATACCGTCACCGATGCCCTGTCGACGATGCTTGGCCAAACCGCAAAGGCGCGGCCGGGACGGCAGCATTTGATGGATGCGGCCTATTTTGCGCGGGTCGAAGCGATCCAGTTTACCATTGCCCATGATGACGGCATCAATTGGGAACATTGGGAAGAAGCGGATATTGTGCTGGCCGGTGTTTCGCGGACATCGAAAACACCGACGAGCATTTATCTTGCCAATCGCGGCTATAAAACTGCAAACATTCCAATTGTCCCCGAATCACCGCCTCCAGAAAGCCTATATTCGCTGAAACGGCCATTGGTGGTGGGCTTAATCACCAACACCGAACGGCTGATTCAGGTGCGGCGCAACCGGTTGCTCTCGCTCAATCAGACACCGGATACCGATTATGTCGACGAAGAACGGGTGAAAGCCGAAGTGGCATTTGCACGCAGAATGTTTGCGGATAATGACTGGCCCGTGATAGATGTGACCCGCCGTTCAATCGAAGAAAGCGCGGCGGCGATCATCAATCTGGTCAATGAACGGATATAGGCATCAATTGCACAAGCACCCGGTATAATGGGAATTAAGCGCCATGAATAAAGTCATTTCTAAATCGATCATTCTTGCATCCAAGAGCGCGGCCCGGCTGGCCATGATGCAGGCCGCCGGTTTGAAACTGGACGCGGTCGCGCCGATGGTGGACGAAGATAATATTCGCCAATCAATGATCTTGTCTGGGCAAAGCGCCCGCGATCTGTGCGATGCTTTGGCCGAGGCAAAGGCGGTGAAGGTATCGCGCAAATATCCTGGCACATTGGTACTGGGATCCGACCAGATATTGGAGCGCGATGACGGCGCAATATTGACCAAGGCGGAGACCCCCGATCAAGCCAAGGAGGCGCTGGCCGCGTTGTCGGGAAAAACCCACCGCCTGTACAGCGCCGCTGTCATCGCCGAGGGCGGCCAGCCGGTGTGGCGGCATGTCGATAAAGCAACAATGAAAATGCGGACATTGAGCTCTGCGTTTATTGATAATTATGTGGCCGAATATTGGGAAGAAATCCGGCCGTGCGTTGGCTGTTACCGGATCGAAGCCGAGGGCGCGCAATTGTTTGCCAAAGTGGAGGGCAGCCAGTTCACCATCATGGGCATGCCATTGTTACAGGTGCTTGATTATCTGCGAATTCGTGGAAAACTGCCGTCATGACTTCATCTGCAGGGGCGTATGCAGAGGTGATCGGCGACCCTATTGCACACAGCAAATCACCGGTAATCCACAGGTTTTGGCTCGACGCGCTTGGCATTGTTGCAGGTTATGAAGCCTGCCATGTCAAGCCAGAGGGATTGGCGGCCTATTTTGACGCGCGCCGCAATGACGCCAATTGGCGCGGCTGCAATATCACCATTCCACATAAAATAGCGGCGCTCGATTTTGTCACCGACCCCGGCGATGTCCGGCATTCCATTGGCGCGATCAACACCGTGTTCCGCGATGGCACAGGCGCGCTGGTCGGCACCAACACCGATGCCGGCGGCTTTTACTTGCCGATCGCAGACCTTGATTGGCAAGGCGAACAGGCGATCGTCATCGGATCCGGCGGCGCGGCGCGTGCGGTCTTATTCGCGTTGGCGCAGGCGGATATCGGCGAGGTTACAATCTTGGCGCGCAATGGTTTGAAAGCGGCCGGATTGCTCGCGCAATTCGGGCTAAAGGGCAATGTGCTTGCGCTCGATGCACGGCTGCCCAAAGCGGCGCTGCTCGTAAACGCCAGCCCGCTGGGAATGGCCGGGCAATCGCCGTTGGAGATTGACCTGTCGCGTCTGCCTGATGGCGCATTGGTCTATGATCTGGTTTATGCGCCGCTGGAAACGCCGCTGTTGAAGGCAGCAAGGCAGCGGGAATTGGACACCGTTGACGGGCTGGACATGCTGATCGGGCAAGCCGCACTGGCGTTCGAGCTGTTTTTTGGCAAAGCGCCGCCCGCCGGGTTGGAAGATGAATTGCGGACAAAGTTGACGGCATGACGGCACATAAACGCCCTCTTGTCATCGGTTTAACCGGTTCAATCGGAATGGGAAAATCAACCGCCGCAAAAATGTTTGAAGATGCGGGCGTGGCGGTGTTTGATTCAGACGCAGCGGTGCACCGGATGCAAGCGGCGGGCGGTATGTTGGTGCCTGCGATCGAGGCGGCGTTTCCCGGCACCAGCGATGCTGGCGGCACCGACCGGCAAAAACTGGGCGCAGCGGTGCTTGGTGACAAGGCGAAGCTGGCATTGCTCGAATCGATTATTCATCCCGCCGTGGCCAAAGAGCGCGCTGCTTTTTTCAAGGCACATCGCGGCGACGCTATGGTGGTTTTCGACATACCCTTGCTGTTTGAAAAAGGCGGAGCGGACGTCGTCGACATCGTGGTCGTCGTTTCTGCGCCCGCCGATGTCCAGCGTGACCGCGTATTGGCCCGGCCGGGGATGACCGACGCGAAATTCCAGCAGATTTTGAAGCTGCAAACCCCGGATGCCGAAAAACGCAGCCGCGCCGATTATGTGATCGATACATCAGGCGAATTCAGCGCCACGCGGCAACAAGTGCAGAATATTCTGCAAAACCTGCACGCGGGCCTTGCACATCAAAAAGAATGAGCCGATATAAATTGTAGAATGAGAGAAATCATCTTCGACACCGAAACCACCGGATTTGATCCCCAGAACGGGGACCGAATGGTTGAGATAGGATGTATCGAGATGGTGGACCGGGTGATGACCGGCGAAACCTATCATTGTTATTTCAACCCGATGCGCGCGATGCCGTCTGCGGCTGAACAAGTGCACGGCCTTTCCGAGAAATTCCTGTCCGATAAGCCATTGTTTTCGCAAAAGGCATCCGAACTGCTGATCTTTTTGGGCGATGCACCGTTGGTCGCGCACAACGCCAATTTTGATTTCGGTTTCTTGAATATGGAGCTGCGGAATTGCGGCGAGGACACGATTGATCTGACCCGGATGGTCGATACCATCGCGCTGGCCCGGGTTAAACATCCCGGCGCCAAAATGTCGCTGGACGCATTGTGTACGCGCTATGGAATCGACCGCAGCCACCGGGTCAAGCACGGCGCATTGCTGGACGCGGAATTGCTCGCGCAATTGTACATCGAGCTAACCGGCGGGCGGCAAATCGGATTGGGGTTGGGCGACGATATTGTGTCCGATGAAAATGAAGCAAACGGACGGATCAGCACTCTGGTCCAAGACCGCCCGTTTCGTGAGCCGCGGCCGCACTTGGCCCCGGCGGCGGAATTGGAGCGGCATCAACAATTTGTCGCGGGCATTAAGGACGCGATCTGGAACGACAACGGGCGCCAATAAACGGCGCAAAATAGGATAAAGCAGCGGGGGCACGGATTTATTTCACCAGCAGTTGACACTAAGGAGAAAAGCGATGGAAATACGGGTTTCGGGTCATCAGGTTGAAACGGGTGCAGCTTTACAAACGCACGTTGAAACGCGCCTCTCCGCAGTTGCAGGAAAGTATTTTCCAAAGGCGATGTCGGCGCACGCCACGTTCGGCCGGGCTCCGCACGACAGTTTCACCAGCGACATTGTCTGCCACGTTATGCAGGGGCTGGTTCTGAAAGGGCGCGCCGAGGCAAAGGACGCGCATATCGCATTTGATACTGCCGCCGACCGCATCGAAAAACAGCTGCGCCGGTATATGCGGCGGCTGCAGGATCATCATACGCAATCGGCTTACGCATTGAAGCAAGAAGAAGCCGCTTACACCGTTTTTGACGGCCAGGATTATGAAGACGACAAAGAGGTGGTCGATGCGCCGGTGATCGTTGCCGAAATGGCGGTAGACATCCCCGAATCAACGGTTTCCGATGCGGTTATGTTGATGGATCTGCGCAACACGCCCGCTTTGCTTTTCAAAAACACTGGCACTGGCCGACATAATATGGTTTACCGCCGCGAAGATGGCACGATCGGCTGGGTGGAACCAAGATCTGCAGCCTGAAAGCGCCACCGGTTGTGATGGTTTTAAGAAGTGTATCAGTAAATTGGGGTTGTTCTAACGGGTGTAAAAGCCCGTTCAAATAGAAATTGGGCTATGATTCGAATCACGTCAACGCTTGCCGACGGGGCAGTGGCTACCGACGTTCATTGCGCAAACAAGACGGCCATTTTGGAAAAACTGGCCGAACTTGCTGCGAAAAACTATGGGCTCGATGCTGCTGCCATATTGGATGGACTGGATGAACGCGAACGCCTGGGTCCGACGGGCTTTGGCGGCGGCACCGCAATTCCGCACTGCAAAATGGCGGGGCTGAATGCGCCTGTCGGTGTTTTCCTGCGATTGGTTAAACCGGTTCATTACGATGCCGTCGACGACAAATCGGTCGATCTTGTGTTCGGATTAATCTCTCCTGCCAGCGACGGCGCCGCGCATTTGCGCGCCTTGGCCGAGATTTCCCGGATGTTTAGAGACGAAAAAAGCTGCCGCCAATTGCGCGGAGCAGCAGACGCGTCGGCGCTTTACGCTTTGCTGGCGCTAACCGAAGAACGCGATGCGGCCTAATATTGTCCGGGCTATCGCTCAATATGTGGGTTTTTGGGTCGGTCATAGCCAAATCTGGAATGCAGTTTCACATAGAGTGGGATGACATTTGAGTGCAACAGAACTCCCTCACCGTTCGTCCTGAGCCTGTAGAAGGATGAGGCAAGCAACCTATACTTCGCCCGTCGACAAGTTCAGCACCTCAGCACGAACGGTTTTTGTGATGCTCAAACGCCATCCCACTCGAATGATTCGGTTATGACCATCGAGCCGCGACTCGCCACGCACATGCAAGTTAGCGCGTTTATCCGGCTGGCCAATGCGGCCGGAGACTTTGCTACGGTCGTGCGAAAAGGCGATGCGACGTCGGGCGCGATATTGCTGATCGGCTTGATCCGGGGACAAAATTCGGTGTTTTACGAACGTTTTCAAACACTTGACGGATTATCCGCTTGGCAGATGAGCGCCAGCGCCGAAAAGATGACGCCTGAAATGATGGCAGAATTCATCGAAAAGCGGGGCCAGCGCGATCCTGATTTGTGGATAATTGAACTGGACGCCGCAGACCATGAACGGTTGGACCGACTTTTGGGCGCAGGGGATTGACATTGCTGCGCTGCACAATAATTAGAGCGCCATCGGACAGCGAAGGTTGCCAGCGGGTCACAAAAAGGGGTGCCCAAGGAAAACACGCGAGCCGGATGTAACAAATTGGGGGCCGTTAGGTTTCAGTTTTTACTGGCCTCCATGCTGGTGCAACCGCACTAAATGAAAATCAAATGTTGAAAATTACGAAAGCTGCTACTTTTGCGGCCATTATTACCAGTATCTCTGCGGCGGCGATTTATGCCGACCCAATATTTGCTTTTGGTAACCCCGAAAGCACTATGGCCCTCTCGGCTGAAACAGTCATGATTGATCCCGCCGTTTTGGCGTCGGATCTCAGAGAGCAAGAACTGGCCGCCGAACCAACGGTCGCCATGACAATCGAAAAAAACGGTGACGTTATGTTCACCCCCGGCATTGGCAGTACGCAGCCAATGGCCATTCCCGCAGATTTAGACGCCGAAATGGTGCAAGAAACTGTCGAGGCGGATGACCGCGATGCCGATAACAACGCCGATGAAGATGTTCGCACCGCCGGTTCACTATCTGAGCTCGTCCGGTTGCAAAAAACCGGTGGATCGCTGGACAAGCAAGCACATTGCCTTGCCGGCGCAGTCTATTTTGAATCCAAAGGCGAATCGCTCGCGGGCCAATTGGCGGTCGCCAAAGTGGTGATGGCGCGGGCCAAGTCCGGACGATTTGCCCCGACTTTGTGCGGCGTAGTTTTCCAAAAGAGCCAATTCTCCTTCGTTCGCGGCGGCCAAATGCCCAATATTGACAAGGGTGGCACGCATTGGAAAAATGCCGTCGCCATCAGCAAAATCGCGCTGAACAACGCTTGGAAAAGCCCGGTTGAAGGCGCTTTATACTTCCACGCCCGCTATGTTTCGCCCGGCTGGAAATTGCAACGTATCGGTTCTGTCGATCAGCATGTGTTTTACCGTTGATCGCAATTTGAAATCTCCAAACGATAGAGGCTCCTTTTTGGGGCCTTTATTTTGTTCACATTATGTTCTAGAGACGCGACATGAGTGATGATCCAAGCACTATATCTTCGGCGACGGGAGATAATTTTGCCACCGCAGCGGCCGCCGTTGCCCGCGGGGTAGGGCGATTGTTTGTTCGCCACCAAATCATTGTTCAGCCAGAGGTATCGCTGCGCAACAATCGCCGTGCCGATTTGATGGGCATCAATGCCAAGGGCGAAATCATCATCGTCGAGATTAAATGTTCCAGGGCCGATTTGCTCGGTGACCAGAAATGGACCGAGTATCTGGAGTATTGTGACCGCTATTTCTGGGCCGTGCCCGCCGGATTTGATTTGACGCCGTTTGATAAGCCCGCGTTTCTGCCCGACCGGGCAGGCTTGATTGTCGCCGATGCTTATGATGCCGAAATGATCCGGCCTGCTGCCTATGTACCGGTTGCACCGGCGCGGCGAAAAACCGAAACGCAGCGGCTGGCGCGCGCCGCGATGCGCCGCCTGATGGCATTTTCCGATCCGGAATTGACGTTGGCAACGGACGAATGGGTTACCACAGAATAGGCCAGACGCCCGGAAAGCCGCTATCGCAGCGGCAACAACATGCTCCAAATCGTTTGCGCTGGTTTGCGATCTTGCGCGTCTTCCAGCCCGACAATTTGGCCATCGCGGCCATCGACAGATTCGGCTTGATAGTGGCCCGACCACCGGTCCCAGCAGCTGATCGCAAAGCCGAAATTCCGGTGCTGTTCACCCACGCGCACGCTGTGGTGGACGAAATGATAGTCCGGCGTCACCAATATGGGACGCAAAAGCCGGTCCAGCCGCCTTGGCAGCGCGATATTGCTATGGTTGAAAAGCGCATTCGCATTGAGCCAAAGTTCAAATGCCAACGCGGTCCAAACCGGCACGCCCAATAACGCCACCCACGCCGATTTATACAACACCGAAACCGCAATCTCGAACGGATGAAACCTTAGCGCGCTGCTCACATCCAGATCGCGGTCGCTATGATGGACCTTGTGCATCCGCCACAGCAGCGGAATTTTGTGCATCAACAAATGTTGCAGCCAAACCGCAAAATCGAGCACAATGAATGCCAGCAGTACTTCCACCCAACCGGGCCATGACGTCAATACGAACAGGCCGAAACCCGATGCCTGCGCCCAACTTGCCGCGCCGCCGACCGAAACCAGCAAGATCATCGCGCGCCCGGTGAGCAGATTGCATGCCGCGAAAATGGCGTGGGTCATCCATCTGGGATTGCGCCCCAGCGCCAATTGCCGTCTTGGCGCCAGATGCTCCCATGCCGCCAATAACAGGAACAGCGCGGCGGGAATTGCGATACCCCATTGCCCCATAACGCCGCGCCTCCTTCGTTAGAACGTGATAACATTAAGCCCGCCCAATACCGTAGCCCTGAGCCTGTCGAAGGGGCGCTTCACTTAGAGACGTACTTCGACAAGCTCAGCACTACGGCTTATAATGAATGGCTCAATCTAATGTCATCAGGCTTTAATGTAACCGGTTACGCCGGGACCGATTCCAAAGCCGGATAATCGGTATAGCCTTCAGGCCCCGGTGAATACCAGGTCTTGAAGTTGTCCGGTGCCCATTGCGCGCCCGTCTTGATCCGTTCGGCCAAATCGGGGTTGCCGATATAAGGCCGGCCAAAACTGATCGCATCGGCCAAGCCGGACCGCAGATCTTCATCGGCGCGCTCGACGGTATATTCCTGATTAAGTACCAGCGGCCCTTTGAATATCTTGCGAATCTCGGGTGAAACGCGCGGGACGTCGGTTTGGCCAAAATTGCCGTAGCTGGTAACTTCGCGCAGTTCGAGGAACGCAATGCCGATCTCTTGCAACGCGGCCGCGGCGGCCGTGAACAAGGCAACCGGGTTGCTATCATCGCAGCCTTGGGTTTCGCCATTGGGGGACAATCGCACCGACGTTCGGTCCGCGCCGACAGCATCGGCAACGGCCTGCGTTACCTGTCGCAGCAGCCGGATGCGGTTTTCAATCGGCCCGCCATATTCATCGGTTCGGAAATTTGTGTTGTCGCGCAAAAACTGGTCGATCAGATATCCATTGGCGCTGTGAATCTGCACGCCGTCAAATCCTGCGGCAATCGCGTTTTTGGCGGCATGGACATAATCTGCGATCACTCTTGGAATTTCGGAAAGTTCCAATGCGCGTGCTTCGGTATAATCCTTTTTGCCCTCTGCGGTGTGGGCATAGCCGGGCGCGGTTGTTGCCGATGACGATACCGGCTGGGCCCCGCCAAGAAAATCAGGATGGACCAAGCGGCCCATGTGCCAAAGCTGCAATATGATCTTGCCGCTTGCATGATGCACTGCTTCGGTCACTGGTTTCCACGCCGCCACTTGGGCTTCGGACCAGACACCGGGGGCGGACGGCCAACCCAGACCTTCCTGCGAAATGCCCGTGGCTTCGGCGATAATCAGGCCCGCGCCCGCACGTTGGGCATAATATTCAGCCTTTAGGGCGGTGACAGGGACATGGCCTGCTTCACTACGTCCGCGGGTCAGCGGTGCCATCAATATGCGGTTGGGCGCGCTGATCGCACCAAGTTGGATCGGATCGAGCAGGGAAATTGCGTCGGACAAATTTTATTCCTTTTTCTTTTGCGGTATTTCTAACGACACGGCATTTGACTGCGGCTATGACCAAAATGGCAATAAAGATTGCATATTGCAACGGGGGTTTATGACAGAACAGGAAATTTTTGCCGAGACCCCCTCTGCTGTGCCCATTCATTCGCGCAAACGACTGGCTTTTGCGGCGCTGATTCTGGGAAATGTCGCGATTGCGTTTGGACCGTTATTGGTGCGCTATGCCGACACCGGACCGATTGCCACCGGGTTCTGGCGGTTGGCGCTGGCGCTGCCATTGCTGGCTTTCTTAAGCTACCGTTCGGGATTTCGCTTTGGCAACGTGCCGCCGGGAATATTGTGGTTGGTGATTTTTGCCGGAACCGCCTTTGGCCTTGATATTGTTGCATGGCACATCGGCATTTTCCAAACCAAAATGGCCAACGCCACTTTGTTCGCCAATTGCGCCAGCATATTGCTGGTCTTTTACGGCATCTATCTGGCCCGCAAGCTGCCCGGCAAGATGCAGGCGACCGCGATCATGCTGGCATTTGCGGGCAGCGCATTATTGATGGGGCAGAGTTTTGAATTGTCGCCGCGCAATTTTGTTGGCGATTTGCTGTCTCTGTTCGCAGGCGTGCTGTACACCGTCTATCTAGTGTTCATGATCCGGGTCCGCGCGACGACGGAAAGCTGGGGCGCGTTGGCGATGGCCAGCTGTGTCGGTTCGGTTGTCTTGTTATCCGCCGCGATTATGGCCGGTGAACAGATTATCCCGGGCAATTGGGGGCCAGTGTTGATCCTGGCACTGACATCGCAGGTCATCGGCCAAGGATGTCTGACTTACGCCTTGCCGCATTTCAGCCCGTTGATCATTGGCTTGGCGCTGTTGTTGCAACCCGCGCTTTCGGCGACCGCAGGATGGATCGCATTTGGTGAGGCATTGACGCCGTTCGATTTGATCGGCGGCGTTTTGGTGATGGCGGCATTGGTGTTGGTGCGGCTATCGGAACCGGTGCGATAGAGCTTTTATTGCGCCGCGATGCGTCCTATATCATCATCATGAAAAACGCCCTCCCAGCTGACCCGACCTTAGATGAAGTCCGCGCCGCATTGTCGCCCGCGATTGCCATGCATGCCGCCTTTGATGGCTGGAGCGAGAAAGCCGTGCGCGCCGCAGCATCCGATTTGGGCGTTGACGGCGATATTGCCGCATTGGCGTTTAAGGGCGGGGCGATCGACTTGGTCGAACATTGGATCCATAGCGTCGATGCTGAAATGGCCCGCCGCCTGCCGCCTGAAAAATTGGGAGCGATGAAAATCCGCGCAAAAATAACGGCGTTGGTGGCCACGCGGCTGGAAATTATGGCCCCCAACAAAGAAGCGTTGCGCCGGGCAATGGCGATTATGGCGATGCCCGGTAATATATTCCGCACCACCAGGATCGGTTGGCATTCGGCGGACCAGATGTGGCGACTGGCCGGTGATACCGCCACCGATTTCAACCATTATACCAAACGGATGACGTTGTCGGCGGTATATGCCAGCACGCTTGCGGTGTTTGTGAACGATGAAAGCGATGATTTTGCCGATAGCCGGGCGTTTCTGGACCGGCGGATCGAGAATGTCATGCAGTTTGAAAAGGCCAAGGCACAGGCCAAATCCCGGCAAGAATATATCCCCAGCCTGTCGCGGTTTGTTGGACGATTGCGCTACCCGCAGCGTTAGCCGCCGTTAACGCATCGGCTTAGTTTCAAGTTCCGGCCCATTCCGCGCTTGATGTTAATGCGAATCGGTTGCAGATAGACATAATGCAACTGGATCAACTTCCTCTTGGTCAATTCGCGCGCGTGGCTGCGGTCAATTGGCCTGCCATTCCCGATAGTGAAGCCCACCGGCTGCGTTCGCTGGGCTTGGAAGAGGGCGTGATGGTGGAAACATTGCACCGCGGGATCCTGTTTTTTCGTGACCCACTGGCGATCCGCGTTGGCCGCATGACCATCGCCCTGCGCAGCAAAGTGGCCGCCGCTATTACCTGCGTGGTATTAGATCAATGACGCAATTTCCGCCGCTTGTCGCCTTGGTCGGCAATCCCAATTCGGGCAAAAGTGCGCTGTTCAATGCGCTAACCGGTGCGCGGCAGAAAATTGGCAATTATCCCGGTGTCACGGTCGAACGTAAAGTCGGCAAGCTGGTAATCGCCGATGGCAGCGCGATTGAACTGGTCGATTTGCCGGGGGCATACAGCCTAACTCCTGACAGCTTGGATGAACAGGTGACCCGCAATGTCGTGCTGGGTATGCAAGCGGGGCAAAGGCGGCCAGACGCTTTGGTCGTCGTCGTTGACGCGGCAAATCTGGACAATCATCTGCGATTTACACTGGAGCTGATCGGCTTGGGATTGCCCGTTGTCGTGGCGCTCAACATGTTCGATCTGGCGGAACGTGACGGTCTAACGCTCGATCCCGATCTGCTTGCGCGCGAATTGGGTGTGCCGGTTGTCGCCACCGTAGCGGTGCGCAAACGCGGGCTGGATGATCTGTCACAACAATTGGCGGAATTGTTGGTGCAGCCGAAGATATTGGCCACGACGCTGGAAGCGCCGCTGGAAAGCGACCGCAAGGCATTGACCCGGCAGGCGCATAAAATTGCCCGTGAGGTCATCGTCAATGAAACCGCTACGCGGCAATGGACGCGGATGTTGGACGGGGTGTTGCTGCATCCGGTGGCGGGTGTATTTTTCCTGTTCGCCATATTGTTCGTGATGTTTCAGGCGGTGTTTGCTTGGTCTGAGGCACCCATCGGCTGGATTGAAAGCGCCTTTGCGCTGTTATCGAACCAGGTCAGCGCGATCACGCCTGACAATTGGGTACGGTCACTCATCAACGACGGCGTCATTTCCGGCGTTGGCGCGGTTGTCGTCTTCTTGCCGCAGATAATGATCTTGTTCCTGTTTATCCTGTTGCTCGAATCAACCGGCTATATGACCCGCGCCGCATTTGTTATGGACCGGATGATGGCGGCGGTCGGATTGTCAGGGCACAGCTTCATTCCGCTGCTGTCGTCATTTGCCTGCGCCATTCCCGGTATCATGGCGACGCGGACGATCATGGACCAGAAGGACCGGCTGACGACGATTCTCATCGCGCCGCTGATGACCTGCTCGGCGCGGTTGCCGGTGTACACGGTGATCATCGGTGCGTTCATTCCGGCCAGGACCATCGGCCCCGGCGTCGGCCTGCAAGGCACGGTATTGTTCGGGCTCTATCTCGCAGGGATAGTCGGCGCGATGGTCGCGG
>JAYVBJ010000017.1:0-36689 GCA_043750535.1 Sphingomonadales bacterium
GTATCGCGCAACACCTACAACGCCGACAGCCTGAAAGCATATGACCCGTCCGAAGCGGTCGGCGACCTGTTCCCCGACGCCGCCAAACCGCCGAAGAAACCGAAGTGCGGGGTGTTCGGGCAGATATTGGTGGCGGTGATCGCGCTTGCGGTAAATGTCATTGTACAAACCATCGTCCCCATTCCTGTGATCGGTCCGATACTGGGTCAGGCAGCGGGCAGTGCGGTAAGCCAGGCGTTCGGCGTTGCTACCAAGATCCAGACAAAGTTCAGCTGGAAAGCGGTTGGCGCGGCGGCGGTGACGGCGGGCGTAGGCCAGCTATTCGGAAACTCGGTTCTCGGGGCAATGGCGACCAGTGCGGTCAGTCAGGGGATCAACACGGAAATCGGCTTGCAGGACAAGTTCAGCTGGGCTGGTGTTGCAGCAGCGGGCGTGGGCGCGGCGGCGGGCTTTTATGTGGGCGGACAGGTTGGCGGCAGCGAACTTATCAATCGAATCGCCATCATAACCGCCAACGCCGTCGCCAACGCGGCCACGCGCAGCGCGATCAATGGCGAAAGCTTCGGCAAGAACCTTGTCGCCGCAATCCCCGATGTGGTGGCAAACGCGCTGCACAGCGCCGCACTGAGTGTCGTTGAAAACCTCCAGCGCCCCGGTAAGCCAGTGGGGAGTGAGAACGGCCGCGGACCGCAGCTTAGCGTTGACCCCAGCGTTTATGGTGACACCACGGTTCTAGGCGGCAGCGGCGGCGCTGGCTCAGGCGTAACCATTCAGCAACCCGCAGCGGCGGTCGGCAGCAATCCGGTAGCACGCAGCAGCGCAACCGACACCGAAAGCGCAGCCGTAGCGGTGGTGACTGCGGGTGGAGTCGTACAAAATATCGACAGCAAAGGTGCCTCACAAAACCTTGGTAAATTTAACGTATTATTAAATGACTCTGGGACCGGGTCATTTAATGTCCGATCAACGAATGGCGGTCCCAGTGGGACCATTGAAATTGTGGGTAATCAAGGCACCGAAGCTCTAACGGTTACTGAATTTGGTTTACCATCGGGCTTTTCTGAATATCGCATAGAGAATGAAGTTGGCCAGAGTATGAGGTTGACGGATTACTATGTCCGTTCCAATAGCATGGATATGGAAGCGAGATTTATTTCTGCTGAGTCAAAAGCTATGCGAGCGGATGCGGTCAATGCAATGGCCTCCGGATCTATCATTGCCATTACACCAGACATTTCGCGTGAGATCAGCACTTCGTTTTTCACCTCAACCAAATCGGGTTACGAATTGCGTGATTCTGCTTACTACGATTGGGCTTCGGGCTCGCATGTGAAAGGGGGAGCGGAATTTATCGGCAGTATTGGGCTGCGGACGCTGCAGGCTGTGCAATGGGGCGGGTTTGAAATACCGGTATCGCTTGTTCGTGGAAATGGGTTTAGCCCAACCCCAAGAGACAGGCAAGATGCAGGAGTAATCTCTTTTGCAGCTGGCGGCATTAGTGGAGTGTCAAGGCGTGGAGGGACATTGGCCGCAGAGAGAACTCTGCCAACAGGCGTTCAGTTTGAGGGGACCGTCTTTAGACTTGAAAACCCCGCACGCGTAAATACTACGTTTGATGTTCATGCAGGTAACATTGCTTCAAACCACCGGTATTCCGGTCCCGGCCAGGGGGCTGTTTATGGGGGTACCAGCCCCGCAACTGCACTCGCCGAAGTCCAGCATTATGGGCTTTCCGCAGGACGAGTATCTGTCAGCAAGGACGTTCAACTTGGGAATGTCCTTGACCTGACAAACCGAGCGACTCGCCGTGAGCTCGGCGTAACGCTTCGCCAGCTAACTGGTGATAGCTACAAAACCACTCAACCAATTGGAAATTGGGCACGGGCGAATGGCTACGATGGCATTCTTGCCCCATCTGCGCGGAATCGTGGCGGAACAAATCTCGTTATTTTTCCGGGAGGCAACCGATGAGCGCGATTGATATCCTGATTGACGAATTTCCGGGCAATAATCAGTGGTTGCAATTTGTCGATGTCTTCCGCGAAGCGTGGAAGCAGGTCAGCGATCAACCTAGATTTGCTAGAGAAATTGGAAATGAAGAAATCGCGATTGTTCTCAATGCGCGAATGGGACATGATGCGATTGCATGGATGAAACAGCCGATTGGCGCGTTGGGCAACCGCTCTGCGCAAGCTGTTTTGCGGGATCATCCATCTGGCGAAATAGCAGTGAAAGGGCTGATTATGAGAATGCCTATGTAAATTTGTTGCCGCAGAGAGGGGGGTATCGATTGCTGACGACGCATTTGTGCGCTTCGATCCCATTGCATTCGACGGTTCGATCAATGCTGGAGGCATTCAAAGCCGCTACTTCAGCGACGGGAAGGTGTGGCTGACGAAGTATGGCGACATCAAGGGTATCACCAATGCGCCGGACCTCGACTCAGTTCTCTACAGGAAGAATCTGTGGTCCACCACTCAAGGTAAGTTTGACGGCGGGGCGACGCTGAGAGTGATAGACAATGTGAATGGGGCGGTTCCGTCAGGAGTCACAAATATGACAAACGGAGTGCGCCAGTGGCACGTCACAAGTGATATAGCGCCTAGCGACGCGAGCGTGCTCTATAGGATTCCAAGTAAGCGATGAGAACCACGAACGATTTTGTGAAAGCCATATCGAAGGCTCGGCTCCTCTCCGAGCCGGGTTACGGAGGCAGCGTATTGCCGGCCATCCGGATATATTCGGAAATCACCCTAAAAGACGAGGCGCTTGCCTATCAAGCTGCTCTCGAGAATTTGCTCCAGTCCGACGATGAAAGCATCAGAAAGTTTGCAGTGAATGTTTGTCTCGGATTTTTTACATTCTATGACGCCATTCCTAGACCGACGTTCGAGGAAAATCGCGATGAATATCGGTGAAATCGAGAACAGAATCCCGTTTCGCTTGCTCGCTGGACAGCGACTTCGTGCCGTGTCGGATTTCGATCTCTACGTTCCGGCAGCCATCCTCAATCCGCCTGGAACTCCTATTTCAGAGCTGATTGTTCTATCAAATCAGAATGCTAACGTAGGCTTGAAAGAAGCGCCGGATGCACCTGGGAAAATTTCAGCCATAATTGTGAATATGAAGGTTGGAGATGAGGTTCATCTCGGGCGCTCTGCCGAGGTAGCGATTGATGGGCTTGAGCCAGAGGCTACTGCTTTTGAGGTTTTGAATTAGTCTCCATCGGAGACCAGAGCGAGATTACGGTGCCGAGATTACGGTGCCAGTTTACTAAATCCACTAATTAGGTTTAAGCTGACAGTGCATTAAACTATCGTTGAGTTACGGTGTCCCCGCGCCTACCCTCTTTTATCCTTCTTTCCCTTTGCGCCTTGCGCGCTGTTAAGCGTGCGCTGAATCTGCACTCTATCTCGTTGCTGCGCCGTGGTGAGATTTTCATAAAAGGGTAGAAGGAAAAAAGGGTGAAAGGCGTTAAGGTGACAGAAATTACGGGGACAGGGCATTTAATCCTTTGCTTTGGCAGCCGTTAGGTATTGCAAGGCCGAACCACGCCTCGGTTCATAAAGGCCGCTAAGGGAAAAAGGGTGAAGCACTAGAGCAACATAGCGCCTGCGCGGCCCGTATCCCGAAGCCTTTTACCTTTTTGACTTTGTGGCTTTTATGAAACTACTCTTGCGCTACCGGGAGTTGCGGTGGAGCTACGTTGACAGTGCACTTAACTATCGTTGCCCCACCCCACACCGTCGCGCCAATTGGTTTCACGCGAAGAAAATAAGATGCCGCCGCGTCCAGCCGCTTCTTTCCTTCTTTTTCTTTGTGTCTTCGTGTGAAATAAATGGCACAATATTTCGGCTCAAAGCAGGGGCGCGGTGATGGGGCTAGCTTAAATTTCGGGTGTTATTCCGTTACCGTTACAACCGGTCGTGCGGATGGATGGATCCTGAAACAAGTTCAGGATGACGCCGTTCTATTTTTCTTTCGTTCTATATAATATCACCAACGCCAAATCGCTTGCAATGTAGGATTTGTTTTGGGATCGAGGGCTTGGCCGCTTTTATCGGGCTGGCCCTTTGAAATTGTTAGCCGCCTTTGCAGCATGATCGCATCGGCATTTGTGGCCGTGTTTGTACGCACATTTTGGACGGCAAAAAATAGGCCGACGTCACCGCGATGTTGGAAATTATATTACGCCGGACTGCTGATAAATGTCAAAATAGGTGTCAATCTTGTCAACTAGGTGTCAACTTGGGCGATTTGGGGTTTCGGCGGGGGCAGTTTTGGCCCTCGTTTTGGCCCTACTTTTAGGCCCGATTTTGGTCGGAGTTATGGCCCGGAAATTGCGTTATGAAATGGTTCCCCGATAAGGATTCGAACCTCAATAGACAGAGTCAGAGTCTGTAGTCTTACCGTTAGACGATCGGGGAATATACGGGGCGCAGTAATCCTGGCCGCAGCCTGTGTCAATCATCGCGCGAAATGCCGAAATTGCGGCTTTGCAATAAAGTTGAAATCTAAACCATCTGCGGGTAATGTCGGCGACAAGTACCGGCGGAATTTTTTCGTTCCGGATAAAATATAAGAAATGAGCACGGTCATGGGCGAACCTGTCGCACCATCGCCGCAAAATAGTCGCGGCGGAAAACGGCGAAGCCGGCCCCGCCGTAACGATGCGGCAAGTAACGCCGGACAGCCCCGGCCCGGACAGCCCCGGCATGGACAGCCCCGGCAAGGCGCAGCGGTGAATGCTGTCGCTGCCGCTATTCCGGATGGCGGAACGGCACCACAATTGGCTAAAACTGGCGACGGCTTTCCTGAAACGACCAATGGCCGGGGCATTAATAATGCGCCGCAAGGGCGCGGGGGTAAAGCCCCGCAAGGCCGCGGTAACGGCAATGGCAGCAGCAACGCAAGCGTGCGCGGCAATTGGATCGGCAGGACGGCTTATGCTGCGCTCGATCTTGGCACCAACAATTGCCGGTTGTTGATCGCGCGCGCGGGCGGCGATGGATTCACTGTGGTCGATGCATTTTCCCGCGTCGTTCGGCTGGGCGAGGGTCTGAACAGCACCGGACGGATGAGCGACGAAGCGATGGACCGCGCGGTTGACGCATTGGCGGTCTGCGCCGATAAGCTAAAGCGGCGCAACGTCACACTGGCCCGTTCGGTCGCGACCGAGGCATGCCGGCAAGCGGCCAATGGCGCCGAATTTATCGAACGGGTGCGGCTGGAAACCGGAATCATGCTCGACATCATCAGCCCAAAGGAAGAGGCCCGGTTGGCGGTCATGGGATGCCACGCTTTATTGGAAACCGGCGAAGGTCCGGCATTGATATTTGATATCGGCGGCGGTTCAACCGAATTGGTGTTGGTATCAACTGACGGTTTGGTTCCAGAAATACTCGATTGGATCAGCGTACCTTGGGGCGTTGTCTCGCTGACCGAAAGCGAGCAATTCGATCAGGAAGACGCAACTGCGCGGCAAGCGGGATATGCCCAAATGCGGCAGAAAGTGCATGCCAGCTTTTCCGCCTTTGCCGCGCGCTTACCGGACAATCCAGGCGACCGGCGGTTGCTTGGCACATCGGGAACGGTTACGACATTGGCGAGCGTTCATCTGGGGCTGAAACATTATGACCGGCGGCAGGTTGACGGACTGCATTTGCCATCGAGCGCAATGCGGGCAATCAGCCAGAATTTGGCCAATTTGGCGCCAGCCGGACGCGCCGAGTTTCCCACGATCGGCAATGAACGCGCTGATCTGGTGGTGGCTGGATGTGCGATATTGGAAGCTATTCTCGACATTTGGCCGGGCGAACGACTGGGCATTGCGGATCGCGGCATCCGCGAAGGAATATTGCGGGCCTTGATGGCCAGCGATGCCAAAACCAAGAAACGGCGGTAAGAAAATGGCAAAAACTCCATTCGGCGGCAAGACATCGAACCGGTCACTAGCGGGCAAGCAGCGCGTAAAAACTGCGAAACGGCGGACGCCGCAATCGACGCGCTGGTTGGAACGCCAACTCAACGATCCCTATGTAAAACTGGCGCAGGCAGAGGGATATCGCAGCCGCGCCGCGTTCAAACTGATTGAGCTTGACGAGAAATTCCATTTCCTTCGCGGTTGCAAGGCCGTCGTCGACTTGGGCGTTGCGCCCGGCGGCTGGGCACAAGTCGTGCGCCGCGTCATGCCAAAGGCCGCCGTCGTCGGCATCGACTTGCTGCCGGTTGAACCGATCGGCGGGGTAACCTTGTTCGAGATGGACTTTATGGAGGACGCGGCTCCGGCGGCGTTGATTGATGCACTCGGTTCGCAGCCTGATCTGATCATCTCGGACATGGCGGCAAACACCGTGGGGCACAAACAAACCGACCATTTGCGCACAATGGCTCTGGTCGAGGCCGCCGCCCATTTCGCGGTTGAACATCTGGCGCAAGGCGGAACGTTTGTTTCAAAAGCCTTCGCAGGCGGGACCGACGGCGAGTTGCTGCAGATATTGAAGGCGAATTTTACGACGGTCAAACACGCCAAACCTCCCGCTAGCCGCAAGGGTTCGGTTGAATGGTATGTTGTGGCGATGGGCCGCAAGTAACCCCGTGTAGGCCGTGGATTGATGAGTGTTTGGCCAGCAATGAAGATGGCCGAAACGACGTAAATTCAGGATGCCTTGCGCGCCGCTGCCACTGCTTGCTTTAGCCGGTCATATCCTTGCGCGCCCTCCAAAATCTGGTCGCCGATTACAAAAGTCGGCGTACCGCTAACGCCTAATTTCTGGATCATCGCCACGTTGGCATCAAGCTCTGCTTGGGCTTCGGGTGATGCGGCGAAGTTTTGTGCAGCTGCGATGTCCATCCCTGCAATTTGGGCCGCTGTTCTGATGCTGTTCTCGCTGGGCTTTTCGCCGCTGAACATGGCCTTGTGAAAGCCGTCATGCTTGCCTTGTTTGGCGGCAGCCAACGCCCATAAGGCAGCAACGCGGCTGGATTGTCCCAATATCGGAACCTCGCGGTAAATCAGTTTGATATTCTTGTCGGACTGTATCAGTTTTTCCACGTCGGCAACCGACGAACGGCAATAGCCGCAATTGTAATCGGTGAATTCAACCACGGTGACATCGCCGTTCGGGTTTCCGGCAACGTCGCCTGCAAACGCTGTGATCAACGCCGGTCCCACGCTGGCCACGCGGCCGCCCAATTCGCGGCCCTGCAAAATGGCAACGGCTTCGGTGATGATCTCGGGGTTTTCCAAAATATACGCACGGACAATTGCTTCGGTTGCCTTGCGGTCGTCGTTGTTCATGCCTGCTGTTGCGATCGCGGCATCGGCCTGCTGCGATGCGGTTGTATTTTCAACCTCACCAGCCGAACCTTGCGACATAAAAATATAGGTGCCGGCTATTCCGAGCAGAAATCCGCCGAAAAGGAGAAGGTATAAGGGTAAGCGGCTGCTACGTTCGGTTTGCGTCATTCAACCCGATTATAGAAAGAGGGCGAACTGCGCAATTGCCGCTTTCGGTTCTTTTTCAGTTTTTCAACTTGGGCCTGGGCGACCAAATTTACATCCTGCGCGCGGATCCAGTCGGGCGAATATTCAGGCAATCCAGCCATCGCGGTTTGCGCATTAGGTAACGCAAATTGCGGTGCTCCCTCCATCAAATAACGTTCGGCGCTGGCCAATGCAGCCCGCGCCGGATCACCGCGGCGTTCATAAACGACGCCAAGTTGATACCATGCAAACGGGTTTTGGTTATCTTTATTCACTGCCGCCTTCAACACGCGCTCGGCCTCTTCCAAATTTCCTGCATCTTCGCTTTCAATCAGCGCGTGTCCCAATATTCCGGCGATCAACGGCTGGTTATTGGTCAGCAGCGTCGCCTGACGCAGCGGCGTAACCGCATCTTGGGGACGTCCGGATTCGAGCAATATCTGTCCATAAAGTTCGAGGAAATACGGGTCATTGGGGGCGTCAGCCAATAAGCTTTGGGATTCGCTCAACGCCTTGGCCGGATAGGCAGATTTATGCCACGCATACGCCCGGGCATATCGTGCCGAGACGCTTTTGTCGCTTTCGGGGTAATTGCGTAACGTGATCGCGGGTTCGGCAATGAAGCCGCGCAGCTTGGCTTTGACCCGCATAAAATCGGATTGCCATTTGCTGTTGGTGGGTGTGTCCCAAGCCGGATCGACGCTATAGGTATCTTGCAAAACGGCAATACGTTCGCCGGAAAGCGGGTGGGTGCGATTATAGCTGTCTTCTTGCGGGATGCCGAGCCGGAATTCAAAATTTTGCAATTTTTTGAAGAATGCGATCGAACCTTTTCCAGTGATACCGGCACTGGCCAGATATTTCGCGCCAGATGCATCGGCGACGCCTTCTTGACCGCGGGTGTATGCCAGTAGCTTGCCATAAGCGGCGGTCTGCCCGGCTGATAATATCGCAGCACCGGCTTCGCCTGCGCCGGCTGCTATTGCCGCTCCGGCAAGGATCAGGCTGATGATGCTGATGCCGGTGGCCGGGGCGAGTCCTTCGTTAAAGCGAACGGCATGTCCGCCAACGACATGACCGAGCTCGTGCGATATGACGCCTTGCACTTCGTTCGCGGTGTCTGCGGCTTCGATCAGGCCGGTGTGGATATAAACGGCCTGACCGCCTGCCACAAATGCGTTGATCGATTTGTCGTTGATCAGAACGATGTCGACGTTTTTGGGATCTAAGCCGGCCGCTATAATTAGCGGCTCTGAAATCTCGTCAAAGAACGCCTCGGTTTCTGCATCGCGCAAAATTGATTGTGCCATCGCAGGTTGGCAGCAAAGTACCGACACAAGCATGACCGAGAGAATTGCGCTCAACCGGCGCGGTTTGGACTTAATCATGGTATTGGAATGCGCCAACCAAGCTGAACGCGCAATGAAGAAATAATGTACAAAAAAGAACCCCGCCTTCACCAAAGAAAGCGGGGTTCCAAATTACACAAAATCAAACGGTTTAGCCGAATTGTTTAGCCAAACGTGCGTTGCCACCAACCTGAACGTCCCGCGCCATCGGGCTTGTCGCCCTGAGCGGCTTCGCTCGAAGCGGCTTCGCTCGAAGCGGCTTCAGTCGGCGAACTTGGCTCAACCAACGCTTCTTCCTTCAGGTTTTTCGCCGCAGGTTTCTTGCGCGGCGTGCGGGTTTTAGCAGCCGGGGTTTCACTTTCGGCGGTTTTAACCGGTGCGGCAGCGGCCGCCTTAGGTGCTGCTTTTGCACGGCTCGCGCGCTTTGGCTTTTCGGCAATAACCGCTTCAGCTGTCTCGGCAGCCTCCGGCGCTTCGGCCACAGCGTCTAATTCGGCTGCTTTTGACCGGCTTCTGCGCTTTGGCTTTTCGGTGGGCGGTGCTTCGGTAACAGGCGCGTCAATGGCGACCTCTGCTTCAACTGCGACTGCTGCCTCAATTGCGGCATCAGATGCAGCTTCTTGATCGGCTGTCGTTTCCGCGCTGCCCGGTCGTCCGCGACCTTTTCCGCCCCGGCGGCCACGCCGGGCTTTGGGTCGTTCTTCGCCTGCTTCGGTTGACACTGCTGTTTCGGCATCGCCTTCGCCAGTAGCATTTTCCGTTTCAGCTGGTTCAGAATTGACCGCCTCTTCGTCGCTGCCCGCCTGCAATTCACGTTCGCGGCCCCGGCCACCCCGGCGGCCACGCCTGCGTTTGCGGCGGCGGCCTTCACCATTTTCGGCGGTTTCGGCTTCGGTGCGGGGCTGACGCTCGGTTACTTCGGCTTTTTCTTCTTCGGCGTCGACTTCATCTTCGGCTTCATCGAAGAGTATGTCGTCGTCGTCATCTTCGATCAATGCCAGCTGCGGCAACTCGGCGGGACGCTCTGGCCTTGGACCTGAGCTCGCCACCGCCAGCTTGGCTCCCTCAACTTCACCATTTGGAATGACAGAAATGGCGACGTGATAACGCGCCTCGATTTCCGCCAGTTCGGCACGCTTATTGTTCAACACATAGATTGTCGCTTCTTGGCTCGCTTGCAACGTTATCTGATTGCCATTGCCGCGCGCCGCTTCATCTTCGATCAAACGCAATGCAGAAAGCGCAGAGGATGACGCCGTGCGAACCAGTCCGGTACCTTCGCAATGTGGGCATTCCCGTGTTGATGCTTCCAATACACCAGTGCGAAGGCGCTGACGGCTCATCTCCATCAAACCAAAACTTGAAATCCTGCCCACTTGGATGCGCGCGCGGTCATGTTTTAGCGCCTCTTTCATCGCCCGTTCAACCTTACGGCTGTTGGAATGATGTTCCATATCGATGAAGTCGATTACGACCAAGCCAGCCATATCACGCAGGCGCAATTGACGCGCGATTTCCCGGGCGGCTTCAAGGTTGGTCGAAAGCGCGGTGGCTTCAATACCATGTTCTTTGGTTGATCGGCCCGAGTTGATGTCAATCGAAACCAAAGCTTCGGTCGGATTTATCACGATATAGCCGCCCGACTTCAGCTGCACTATCGGGTGATACATCGCGTTAAGTTGATCCTCAACATTGTGTCGTTGGAACAAAGGTACCGGATCGACATATTGCTGTACGCGCTTTGCATGGCTAGGCATCAGCAACTTCATGAAGTCCTTTGCCGCCTTGTAGCCATCCACGCCTTCGACCAGCACGTCTTCAATATCCTTATTGTAGATATCGCGGATCGCTCTTTTGATAAGATCACTGTCAGTGTGAATCAAATTCGGGGCCGCCGCCTTAAGCGTCTTTTCGCGGATGCCATCCCAAAGCCTTGCCAAATAATCAAAGTCGCGCTTGATTTCCGGCTTCGTCCGCGCAAGCCCGGCTGTGCGGATAATGCAACCCATGGTCGAGGGAAGCGTTAAGTCGGATATGATGGATTTCAGCCGTTTCCGATCAGCAGCACTGTGAATTTTACGGCTGATGCCGCCGCCGTGCGATGTGTTAGGCATCAACACACAATAGCGTCCGGCAAGCGATAGATATGTCGTCAATGCCGCGCCTTTGTTGCCGCGCTCTTCTTTGACTACCTGGACCAGCAAAACTTGGCGGCGATGGATGACGTCTTGAATTTTGTACCGGCGGCGCAAGTTCATGCGTTTGGCGCGGGCTTCATCGCTGGCTTTTGCTTTTCCGGCGCGTGCGCCGTTACCGCGCCCGCCTTTGCCGCGGACGCGCCGATTGCGGCGTCCGTTATTGCGGTCATTCTCGCCATTGCCCTCGGCGCTTTCGTCACCATTCTCTTCGGTGTCGTCGGAGTCGTAATTTTCATCGCCCAGTTCGGGTTCAACGCCCTCGCTAACGTCGATGGTATCAACGCTGTCGTCGCTTTCGACCTCTATAAGGTCGCTTTCCTCCTCTTCGGATTCTGCGGAACGCATGATCCGTGAAGGTTGATCATCCTCTTCTTCTTCTTGCTCACGCAGAATAGCTTCTTCGGCAGCAGCCTCTGCTTCTTCGGCGAGCAGACGTTCGCGATCTTCTTTTGGAATCTGGTAATAATCGGGATGAATTTCTGCAAATGCCAGAAATCCATGACGATTGCCGCCATAGTCTATGAATGCCGCTTGCAGCGACGGTTCGACTCGGGTGACTTTGGCTAAATAGATATTGCCTTTAAGCTGTTTGTGTTCTGCCGATTCAAAATCGAATTCTTCAATTTTGTTCCCTGTGACGACGGCGACCCGGGTTTCCTCCCGGTGCCGCGCATCGATTAACATACGTGTGGTCATTATATTGTCTCCGGATGGCCGTTGCCCAAGTTATTAGCCTGTGGCCGCCATCGCTTTTGTTGGTACCGCCAATGACCGAGCGAATTGCGCCCGAAGTCAAATGACGGATTGATTGGAATGAGTGAAATTTAGAATTTGCTTTAGCTAAAGCGGCATAGCAGGCGCGAATCGCGCGTGCGTTACTTCCAAGCCATACGCCAATCCCCTTAAGGGCGGCGACGGTGGAAATATCATACCTCATTTGGCTTCAACCTGTAATATGCCCGGTGTTAGAATTTTAATATCCGGCCCTGTTGCGGAACATTTGCTCATCACGCGAGCCTTGTCCAAGTAGAGACCTAGCACTGCTGCATACAAACGGCAAGTGGCGACAATCGCTCCTTCTATTTAGCAATCTGCTTGATCAAAGACTTAGACTCGGGCGCGGCATAATGGCGCGGTTGCCGCGTTTCATGGCTAATTTAACATTAACCGTCTCTGGATACGCCACTTTATCTCGGCATGCCTAATTTATGCTTCATCATTAAATGAAAGCAATTTTGCGGCTATGAAAAATATCTGGACCAACGCGGATGGCAAACTACATACTAGTGCTATGTTGAGCGCTGCCTTTTTCTCGTCTGCGACCTTGCTGGTCACGCCAGTTCAGGCTGGGACCATTAGTCAGGTTTCCGCAAGCGAGAATGCTGTCACAATATATTTTGACGATGTCGTCAATAAGGCATCGGTGTTTACGTTGTCTGGACCCAATCGGATTGCCGTCGATATTTCGGGTGCCACTGCCGGACATGCTGCCTCTGTTGGCGGGCCAATTTCGCTGGTTCGGCAGGGGCAGTTTGATGCGGACACAGCCCGGATCGTGTTTGACCTGGAAAAACCTGCGGTCGTTACGGGTGGAAGATTTTCAGCCGATGGCCGAACCTTGCGCCTTGAGATGCAAGAAACTGGCGGTATGGCGTTTATGGGCAGCCTTGGGGGCGGGAAAAAGGAAATTCTTCCGCCTGCATCGTTCCGGTCCGCGCCGCCCAAAAAGCAATATGAAGTCAGCGCGCCAATTGGCCGGGGGCCGTTGTCGGGTAACTTGCCAAAGGTTTCTGGACCCAATGATCCATCCTTGCCGTTGGTCGTCATCGACGCAGGGCATGGCGGCCATGACCCGGGCGCCATTAACCCGGTTAGCGGCAAGCTGGAAAAGGATGTCACCCTTGCCATTGCCAAATCAATTCGCAGCGAATTGGTAAAGTCCGGCAGGGTGCGGGTTGCATTGACCCGCGATACCGACCGGTATCTGGTTTTGCAAAACCGATTCGAAGCGGCGCGAAAACTGGACGCTGATCTGTTCATTTCGATTCATGCAGACAGTGCAGGGAATGCAGAAGCCAGCGGCGCTACGGTGTATACATTGTCAGAAGTTGCATCGGATCGCGAGGCGCAAAAATTGGCATCGCGTGAGAATAAGGCCGATATCATTAATGGCATCAATCTTGGCGGCACCGACGCAAATGTTTCGTCGATCCTGATTGATCTGACACAAAGGGAAACAATGAATGTGTCGGCTGATTTCGCGAAATTGTTATTGCGTGAAGCCGGGCCCAATATGAAGCTGAGATCCAATAGCCACAAATTTGCGTCATTTGTTGTGTTGAAAGCGCCTGACACGCCATCCATACTGTTTGAAACAGGATATATCAGCAACACCACCGACGCGGCTTTTCTGTCATCAATCGCCGGTCAGCAGAAAATCGGCCGCAGCGTCGCCAGTGCGATTCAGGTGCATTTCGCAAGGCGTCTTGCGCAACGTTAATTGTAAGAAGCTGCAAATTACGATGAGATGCCCCATAAATTTCAACAACAATCTGGACCTTGCCGTTGAATCGTCTAGATACATGGCGAAATGGACGAAACAGCATCAACAAATGTCAGCTATAAGCTAACTCGCGAGGTCGGTGGCCTTTGGGAGAGGCTCCAAAAGATGTGGCAAAAGAAGTGGTTCCGGCTACTTTCTTACGTGGCATGTGCCGCGCTTTTGTTTTTTCTGCTGCTTTGGGTTTTCGTTATTCGGAATTTGCCCGACGCAGAAGCATTGTCGGAATATGAATCGCCGTTGCCAACCGTCGTTCGCGATATCGACGGGATGCCATTTCATAGTTATGCGCGTGAACACCGCGTGCAGCTGGAGTATGCGGATTTTCCAAAATCATTGATTGATGCGTATCTTTCAGCCGAAGATAAGACTTTTTTTAGCCATGGCGGCATCGATTATCCGGGCATCGCCAGCGCGATATTTAGCAATGTGTTCAGCAGTGGCCGGTCACGCGGAGCGTCGACGATAACACAGCAAGTTGCGAAGAATCTGCTGTTGACCAATGAATATAGCTATACCCGCAAAGTCAAAGAGGCGATCTTGGCCAAACGGATTGAGGCCGTGCTTACAAAGCGGCAAATTCTATCGCTTTACTTGAATGAAATTGCACTTGGACGGCAGGCATTCGGCGTTGAAGCCGCGGCTCAGGCCTATTTCGGCAAGAGTGTCGATCAATTACAATTGCAAGAAATGGCTTTTTTGGCGATTCTCCCCAAAGCGCCGGAAAAATATAGCCGTGCCAAATTTGCAGATGAAGCAGTCGAGCGTCGCAACTGGGTGCTGGGCGAAATGCGCGAAAACGGGAAAATTACTGAGAGCCAAATGGCGCAGGCGCAGGCCCAGCCGCTGGGGCTTATTGGCCAGCAAAATTTGGGCTATAAGAGCGTTGGCGGGTATTTTGCCGAAGAGGTACGCCGCCAATTGATCGAACGGTTCGGCGAAACAGCCGAAGGTGGCCGTCCATACAGCGTATATGCAGGCGGATTGTGGGTCAGAACTTCGATGAATCCGGAGCTTCAGGAACACACGACGCAGGCGCTTCGCGACGGTTTGTTAAGATACCATGCTGGCAAGGGCTGGAAAGGACCAATCGCCTCCCTGCCGATGGCAGATGGCAAATGGCAATCGCGTTTGATCAGCTCCAATATCGGTATCGATTATTCCAATTGGCTGATTTCTGTAGCTATTTCACGCAAGGGCGGCGGATTTGAGATTGGATTTGCCGATGGCACCACCGGCATCTTAGCCGGCGCGCCAGCCAGTTTGAAAGTGGGCGATGTCTTTGCAGTCGCGCCCAATGGCGGCAAAAGTTACTCGCTGCGGATCATTCCTGAAGTGGGCGGCGGGATGGTTGTGGAAAATCCGCTGACTGGCCGCATATTGGCGGTGCAAGGTGGTTTCGATTCGCGAATTTCGAGCTTCAACCGGGCAACGCAGGCGCAGCGCCAACCGGGGTCTACGATTAAGCCATTCGTATATGCAACGGCATTAGACAATGGGATGACACCCGCATCGATCATCGTTGATGGCCCCTATTGTGTTTGGCAGTCAGCGTCGCTTGGCCGGAAATGCTTTAAGAATTTTGGCGGCAGCGGGGGCGCAGGTCCGCAAACGATGCGCTGGGGTCTGGAACAATCACGCAACCTGATGACGGTTCGCGCGGCAGCAGATTCGGGCATGAAAAATGTCTCAGACACATTCCGCGCGATGAGCATCGGCGACTATCCGCCCTATCTCGCATTCGCGCTGGGTGCCGGGGATACAACGGTGCTAAAGATGACCAATGCATATTCGATGCTGGTCAATCACGGCAAAGAGTTAAAGCCTACATTCATCGATTTTGTGCAAGACCGCAAAGGCCGCGTCATATTGCCGCTGAAGTGGAAGCCATGCAAAGGCTGTAACAATAAGGACTGGAACGGCCGCGCGATGCCGCGATTCACTGCGGCAGGAAAACAGGTAATGGACCCGATAACAGCGTATCAAGTCGTCCACATGCTGGAAGGCGTTGTCCAGCGGGGCACGGCAACGACATTGCGCGATTTGGACCGGCCTCTGTTTGGAAAGACGGGAACGACGACCGGACCAACCAATGTCTGGTTTGTCGGCGGATCACCGAACTTGGTGTCGGGCGTATACCTGGGTTATGATCAACCGCAAAACATGGGCGGCTACGCTCAGGGCGGCGCACTTGCCGCGCCAATTTTCAAACAGTTCGCCCGCAAGGCCATGGTAAATTATCCTAAGGCACCCTTCGTTGCGCCATATGGTGTGCGGATGGTGCGGATTGACCGTTCATCGGGCAAGCGCGTATTTGGTGCGTGGCCGGGCGACGATCCGAAAAGCGGTGTGATCTGGGAAGCGTTCAAGGCGGAAACAGAACCGAAGCGCTCTGTTCGCCAAGAAGAGGTGCTCGCGAAGCTGGCCGCTGCAAAGGCGCGGCGTAAGAAGAATTCCAAACCAACCGAAAGCAAGCCGCGCCAGAATGCCAAGACTGAAACGTCGGCGCAAGTTCAAGGCGGCGAAGGGACAAAAAGAGATCAGGATTTTGTTCAGGACCAGGGCGGAATTTACTGATCTGGTTTGAACCGGGCCAGTCGGCTTTACATCAGCACCAATTGCGCTAAGGCGCGGCTCTATTTACATCAGCGGAGTGATGCAATGCGCGCGGACGCAGAAGGATTTGTCGAACGGATTGACGCCGCGCTGGCGTTGGTAAGGCTGTCCCTTGACTGGGATCGTGCGCTTCGCCGGCTGGATGAACTCAATGCCAAGGTCGAAGATCCCAAGCTGTGGAATGATCCAAAGGCCGCAGAAGAAGTCATGCGGGAACGCCGGCGGCTGGACAGTGCCATTGGAACAGTGCGAGAGATTGACGCGGACAAGCGCGGAACAGTCGAGTTGATCGAGCTTGCCGAAATGGAAGGCGATGCCGCGTTGGCTGACGAAGGCGCAGCTGCGCTATCACAGCTGGCCGACCGCGCCGACCGCGACAAAGTACAGGCGCTGTTGTCAGGCGAAGCCGACAGCAACGATTGCTTCATCGAGGTGCACGCCGGTGCAGGCGGAACCGAGAGCCAGGACTGGGCGGAAATGCTGCAACGCATGTATTATCGCTGGGCCGAACAGCGCGGCTACAAAGTGGAAATGGTCGAGTATCAAGCAGGCGATCAGGCCGGAATAAAATCGGCCACAATGCAAATCAAAGGCGAGAATGCCTATGGTTACGCAAAGACGGAAAGCGGGGTTCACCGGCTTGTCCGCATTTCGCCCTATGATAGCGCGGCAAAGCGGCATACCAGCTTTTCCAGCATTTGGGTCTATCCCGTCATCGACGACAACATCGAAATTGAAATCAACGAAGGCGATCTGAAAATCGACACTTACCGCGCGTCGGGCGCAGGCGGCCAGCACGTCAACACCACCGATTCCGCAGTACGCATAACGCACAAGCCAACCGGCATTGTTGTCGCCAGCCAGAACGACAGGTCACAGCATAAGAACCGCGCGACTGCCATGGGTATGTTAAAGGCGCGGATGTATGAGGCCGAGCTTCGCAAGCGTGAAGAAATCGCTGGCAATGAATATGATGCAAAGACCGAAATCGGGTGGGGGCATCAAATCCGGTCCTATGTGTTGCAGCCATATCAGCAGGTAAAAGATTTGCGGACAGGCGAGATTTCCACCGCACCCGGCGACGTGCTGGACGGTGCCATCGACAATTTTATCGCAGCAGCATTGGCGCAGCGGGTGACCGGTGAAGCGGCCAATGTTGACGACACGGATTAGGACGCAGCCCAACGGCCGGACCATAATCTAAATTTTTGACATCCCCCTTTTGGCCTTGCCTTTTTTGCCGCAGCCATCAATTCATTGTGCAGCCAAATTAACGCTACACAATGAAGGATGTGGATATGACGAAAGTACATTCGGGCGCAAATGGACCGCTCAGCGGCTATACCGTTGTTGAACTGGCGGGCATCGGCCCGGGTCCTTACGCCGGTCAATTGCTCGCCGATCTTGGCGCTGACGTCATCGTTGTTGACCGCCCCGGCCCCGGAGCGAAGGCCGTTGATGGCCGCGGCAAACGGTCGATAATACTCGATCTAAAACAACCCATGGCCATCGCCGCATTGCTGAAAATTATCGCCCGGGCCGATGTCTTGATCGAAGGGTTACGGCCCGGAGTGACCGAACGGCTCGGCGTTGGGCCGCAGGCGTGCCACGCGGTCAATCCAAAGCTGGTATATGGCCGGATGACGGGTTGGGGACAGGCGGGGCCATGGAGCCAGATGGCGGGCCACGACATCAACTATATCTCGATGACGGGCGCGCTGAACGCGATGGGCAAGAACGGCGAGCCGCCGATGCCGCCGCTCAATCTGGTTGGCGATTTCGGCGGTGGTTCAATGTTCCTGGTCACTGGCATAATTGCGGCATTGCTGCGCGCAGAGAAAACCGGACAGGGCGATATCGTTGACGCGGCCATCGTCGACGGCGTCAATTCGCTGATGAGTTTTGTTTACGGCATGCACGGATTGGGCGCGTGGAATGACAAGCGAGAGAATAACTTGCTCGACGGGGCCGCGCCTTTTTATCGCTGCTATACCACTGCGGACGGAAAATTCGTCGCTGTTGGCTGTATTGAACCGCAGTTTTTTGCCGCGATGATGGAGCGCTTGACGGTAGATAAAAACGCTTATGGGGCGCAACATGACCGGTCGCTTTGGGCCGGGCAACACGCGATGCTAGAGGCCGTATTTGCCGCCAAAACGCGCGATCGATGGGAAGAGATTTTTGCCGGTACCGATGCTTGCGTCACGCCGGTGCTGGGATATCTGGAGGCCGCGCAGCACCCCGCCAACAGCGCCAGGCAAACCCATATTAGCACGCCTGATTGGATCCACCCGCAAATTGCGCCGCGCCTCGCCAGCCAGTCGGCGCCAAATAGTTTTGCCATCGCCAAAAAGGGCGCAGCATATTCGCAGATACTAAGCGATGCCGGAATCGCAGAAACCGAAATCGCCGAACTATTATCCGCCGGTGCGGTGATGCCGTGAGGTGCTCCTTGAACGGGCAGGGGGTCATTAGGCAAAGGTGCAAATGTAGGACAATATCGGCTAAATCCCAAAATAGCCAAGTTGACACCTAGTTGAAAGAATTGACACCTATTTTGACATTTATGCGTAGCTTGGCTTTATATTATTTCCAACATCACCGTTACGCTATAATTATATTACCTTGCTAATATGCTTACAAAATCGGGAAATTTGACCGCCTGCAATGTCAAAAGGAGAGGGACGTTGCTCTAAAATCTCCGCGCTTCCGCGTCTCCGCGCGAGTAAATTTCCCCACGCGGAGACGCGGAAGCGCGGAGTACACTATCAACGCATTTTCCGCTTCCCTACGCCGCCGGTTTTCGCCTAGCTAACGGCATGACCTTTCTATTGCCGAATTTCGACCTGAACGCATTTGTCCGCACCACATTGGCCGAAGACCTCGGCCCCACCGGCCGCGATGTTACTTCCGAAAGCGTGATCCCCGCCGACATGCAGTTTGCTGGCGTCATGGACAGCCGCGATGCGATTGTTGTGGCGGGGCTACCATTGGCCGCCGCGTTTTTCCGGCATCTTGATCCTGATATGCAGATCGAAATACTCGCCGAAGAAGGGCAAAGCATGGCGGCGGGTAGCGACCTGATGCGGCTGCGAGGCAATGCGCGGGCGATGTTGACGGCGGAGCGCAGCGCGTTGAACACCGCGCAGCATCTGTCGGGGATTGCCACAATGACCCGCAGCTATGTTGACGCGATGGCGGGGACGGGGGCAATATTGCTCGATACACGCAAGACGATACCGGGGCTGCGCGTGCTGGAAAAATATGCGACGCGGATGGGCGGGGCACAGAACCACCGCATGGGATTATGGGACGGCGCGATGATTAAGGACAATCATGTCGCGGTCGCAGGCGGCGTGGCAGAGGCGGTGCGCCGTGCGGTGGATGCCGGGGTTGAGCGGATCATATTGGAGGTCGACCGCATCGAACAGATTGAGCCGGGGCTGGCGGCGGGAGCGACGCACTTGCTGCTCGATAATATGGATGTGGCAACCTTGAAGGAAGCTGTCGTGCTGGTGGCCGGGCGCGTACCCACCGAGGCATCGGGAGGCGTAACGCTGGAAACGATCCATGCCAAGGCCGCAACCGGGGTCACTTATGTCAGCGTCGGCCGGTTAACGCAAAGCGCACCAGCGGCGGATATCGGGCTGGATTTCGATGTGGTTTGACGGGTTAATTCCTCCCCGAAACGGGGAGGGGTACCGCGCCTGCAAGGCGGGGTGGAGGGGCGGCGCCCGGCTGCATCCTGCCCTTCCGTCTTGCCTGAGGCAATCCACCGTCCCGTTTCGGGCAGGAATTTTGATACTGTCTGGTATGTTAATCCTAACTGCCACCGCCGCCAAGGCGCAGGCATGGCAATGCCGTCCGCCTGCAAACCTGTCACGGCCTAGCATCGTTCTGGCCAAGCCCAGCGAAGTGCGCCGGACATCCATCGACGGCTATGTCCTCGCGCTCAGCTGGAGCCGCGAGTTTTGCAAAAGCAAGCAGGGCAAATCGGGGCGCGGTGGGGGCATGCAATGCGATGGCAGCATCGGCGATTTCGGCTTCATCCTGCACGGTCTTTGGCCAGAAGCGAGGGGGCCGGATTATCCGCAATATTGCCGCAAGGCCGCCGTGTTGCCGCGCGGCGTGGTGGCGCAGAATATCTGCATGACGCCCGATGTTCAGCTGTTGCAGCACGAATGGGCAAAGCATGGCACCTGCATGGCGCGTACGCCCGAAACCTATTTTAAGACAGCGCGGCTGATGTTCGGAGCGATTGATTTTCCCGATATGGACCGATTGTCGCGGCAATATAAGGACAGCAAGTATAAGAAAGGCACGCCGCTAACCGTGCGCGGGCTGGCCGATGCCTTTGCCGCAAGTAACGAAGGCCTGCGCGCCGACGCGGTCCGCGTGCAAACAAATCAGCGCGGCTGGCTAAAAGAAGTGCGGATCTGTCTGGGCAAAGATTTCCGCCCGCGCCGCTGTCCGGCCTTCGTAAAGGGCGCGCGCGATACGGCGGAGGTCAAAATCTGGAGAGGCAGCTAAACGTCAATCACCCGCGTCCCGGGATGATGCTTGTCCAAATGTTTCTTGATTATGCGCAAATTCTTGCTGTTGGACCGCCACATGAAATCGAATGCATCGCCGAGCAAGGGGATAGCACCAATCGCGGTATCAATACCCAAATTGGCCGCCATGCGGGTCAATTGCCATTTTGACATGCCCAGATTGCGCGCTTCCCAAATCATATATGCGCCCATCGCAGCGGTAACGATATCGCCCAATACCGGAACCAGACCAACGATTGAGTCGAGGCCAAAAGGTATCCGCGTCCCGGGAATATGAAACGACCGTTCCAGCAGCATTTCCAACGCTTCCAATCGTTTGCGAACGGCTTGGGGGTCGCTGCTCATGCCGGGAATTTGCGCGGCGATTTGTTCAAACTGGTCTTGCGAAATAGGCATATGAAAACTCCTTACCACCCTATTTGGTGTCGCCGCCCAGATATTGCAAGAAATGCCAACCGCGCGGGTTCGGCGCATATCCGATAAGCCCGTCGCGGGTTACTGACCAGCGCACCGGATTGGCCAATGGGATGAAGTTGCGTGTGGTCTGCAACTTGGCCTCGGCCTCACCCAACAATCGTTGCCGGTCGCCGGCATTTCGCGTTAGCTGCGCTTCGGCCAGCAACCGGTCGCTGTCTTCGCTGCAAACCGCGATATTGCGGCACGACAATTGCGACAAATACCAGCCAGGGCTGGACATATCGGCGACCTTGTCGATTAACAACAGATCGGGCTGCTGTGAAGCGGTCACCCGTTCTGCACGCAAACCAATCGCGGCAAGATCGCTCTGCAGGCGGGCAAACAATATCCGGCTGCCGCTACCGCGCTGCAATCCGATGCGCAGTGGGCGAATATTGCCATTGGCATTTTTCCAGCGCGCAATTGCTTGCCGTGCCTCGACTTTGCGCTGGTCAACAGGCTTGGCGGCCCAATCGGGACGCGGAATGGGGTCACGGTTTTGCATGGCCTCAGGCACAATGGTAAGTGCTTCCTGCCACGCCAATATGCCAAATGAGGACAGCATTTTCGGGCGGTCAATCGCCATCGCAATCGCATCGCGGTTGCTGCGCTCCGACAGAAATGGACCGGCTTTGACAAAAGCAAGGCCGAACAATCCAGGGACAGCATCAAATTGCGGCGTGCGCCCGGGAAGATTCGCGGCTTCTAACAATGGCAAATGTTGGAACCGGCCGCCACTGACCAAGTCGGTTTCCAAATTCTTGAACCGGGCGAGCGCCGTTGATGCGGCATTGCTGCGCAAATCAATCCATTCGTTCTCCAAAATCAAATTGCTCTTTATATCAATTCCGCGCATTTGCAGGCGCAACGCGGCTCCGCGTTTGTTGGCTTGCATCGGGCCGGTTCCGACGCCGTTACGGACAAGGCCGAATTCAGGTTGCGCGATGATCTCAAGCAAATTGGGCATTGGTGCCTTCAAACGGATTTCAACGACTTTGCCGGTCATTGCCACGGATTTGTCGATGATCGCCAGTTCGCCCGCGAACCTGCTTTCGCGCAATTCTTTGAACCGCACATTCAATATGCGGGCAACGTCATCCGAACTAACATCGATGCCGTTATTCCATTTCGTTTTTTCCAAGCGAAAGATATAACTCATACCGTCGTCGGTCACAATCCAGCGCGATGCCAGTGCCGGAATGATCCGGCCTTGGTTATCGAATGTAACCAGGCCTTGTGCGGTTGCGGCGCGTAAATAGGCCGATGACTCGGGCAAAGGCAGGCGGCCAATGGCGAATGCAAGCGGTGTATCGTCGATCAAATCCACACGCAGTTGCTCGTTGTTTATCCGCTCCGAACATGCCCCGAGCAAAAGGGCCAGAACAAATAATAGGGCGACCGGAATTTTCATTGTTCTGTCTTTGCCAGAGTATAGCTTGGATGGACATTGGCAATGTTATCCTGCCAACCCGAAACATTGGGCTGCACCATGGCCTTGGCGACATAGAAATAGAGCGGTAGGATGGGCATGTCGTTTAACAGGATGCTTTCTGCTTGGCGCATTTTGATGACGCGCAATTCGGCATCGGGTTCAGCCATCGCTGCATTCAAGGCGTTATCAAACGCGGCGTTGGCATAACCAGAGTAATTTTGCGGACCGGCATCTGAACGATGGACCGAAAGGAAATTTTCAGGCGCCGGCAAATCGGCAACCCACCCCGAACGTGCCAATGCAAAATCGCCGCGTTTCAGGCTGTCAAAATGCAAGCTGGCTTCGCTGTTGAGTAACTGGGCCTGCACGCCCAGCTCTCGCCACGTCGTTGCCAGCACCACCGCGGCGCGGCGATGTTCGGCTGAACTGTTAAACCTTATCTCGAATGTCAGGGGTTTATTTGGTCCGTATCCCGCCGCTGACAGCAGCCGCCGCGCTTCGCGGTTTCGTTGCTGCTTGGTCCAGTTTTTCCATTCAGGGGCATTGGCGCGGCCCGCTGCTATTCCCGGCGGCAACAGGCTCCATGCAGGTTCATTGCCTGTCGCGATCATCTTACTTGCCATCCACTGCCGGTCGGCGGTCATTGCCAGCGCGCGGCGGACCCGAACATCATCGAACGGCGGCTTGCGGGTGTTGAATGCAAAGTAATATGTGGCCAAGAATGCGTTGCTGCGCACCAGACCGGGATGATTTGATTTCAACCAGTCAAGCCGGTTGTCCGGAAAATCGGAACTGATATCTGCGGCACCGGACAACATCAACCGCATCCCGGATTGCTTATTGTCCATCGGTTGCCATTTGACTTTTGATGTTGCAGGCTTTCCTGCGTGCCAATTGGGGTTACTGGCCAATTGGACCGACTGGTTCAAACTCCAATCCGTCAAACGATAAGGGCCGCTGGTGATAAGTGGGCGGGCCGCCGTCCATGCCTCACCCTGCGTGTCAATGAGATGAAATGGCAAAGCGGCCATCGCGGGATGCGCCAAAAGCGCAGGCAATTGCGGGAAGGGATTGTGCAATCGAACAACGACGTGCTTTCCGCCCGGAGCATCTATGGTTTTTATCACCGCGAAAAGCGATTCGTGCGGCGAACCAAGACTTTTGTTTCGTATACGATCCAGTGCCCGGCGAAAGACATTGGCATCGATTGTTGCGCCATCGGAGAACAGCAAATTTGGCCGCAGCATGAATGTCCAAGCCAGACCATCTTTTGAAACCACCCAGTTTTTCGCCAATCCGGCTATGGCATCGCCGCGTTCATTGAACCTGGCAAGCCCCTCAAACTGGTCTGCAGCTATCCGAATCGATGCCAGATCGGAAACAAGTTGCGGATCTAAACCCCGGGCCTCGGCATCGCTCAACCGGATCAATTCATCGGGCGTGCTATTTGGGCGACCTTCGCCCCTATTTTGGCGACGTGCGTCGCTGCCACATGACGTGATCATCAATAGCATCAGCAATAGGCAGAATGACCGCATACATTGTGCTAGCGCGGTGGGCCGCGCGCCGACAAGTGAAATCGGAAATCTTCCGGAGATACTGGTGCGGACGGCGGGACTCGAACCCGCACACCATTACTGATAACAGATTTTAAGTCTGTAGCGTCTACCATTTCGCCACGTCCGCAACGTGCACAACCGCGAAAACAGTATTCCGCTGCCTGGGTCAAGCATATTGGCGCTACTTTTGTCGTTTGCCGCTATTTGTTTAAGCGTTCACGGACTTCTTTACCGGGTTTGAAATACGGAACCCGCTTTGAAGGTACGTCGACAGATGCGCCGGTACGTGGATTGCGGCCTTTGCGTGGGTTTCGCTCACGCGTGGAAAATGCTCCAAATCCCCGCAATTCAACGCGGCCACCATCGGCGAGGCGTTGGATGATCTTGTTAAAAAACAAATCGACCACTCGCTCGATTTCTTCGGTTTTTAACTCAGGATTTTCGCTTTCCAGCTTTTTGACCAGTTCAGACCGGATCATTGATTTTTACCCTTCAGTTTTGACGAACATATTGGTGCGACCCAATACGACGTGCACCCCCATGCACGATCTTATGTTACTTGTTCTTATACTATAACAATGTGGCAGGAATTTTAGGATTTTACAATCCCCTGCGTTCTAATTGTTAACAAAAAATGTCGAATTTATACTAAAAGGCTCGCCCCACGAAATGGAACGAGCCTTTCAATATATATTTCAACTACTTATTTACTTGTCGCGCTTCTTCAGTGCTTCACCAAGAATGTCGCCAAGGCTCGCACCGGAGTCCGATGAGCCATATTGTTCAACGGCTTGCTTCTCTTCGGAAAGTTGCAATGCCTTGATCGAGAAATTCGGCTTTTTCGAGCGGTCGAAACCGGCAACCTGCACGTCGAACTTTTGGCCAACTTGGAAACGGTCGGGGCGTTGCTCATCGCGGTCACGGCCAAGGTCGGCACGTTTGATAAATCCGGTTGCACCGTCATCACCCGCTTGCACTTCAAGGCCGCCATCGCGAACTTCAAGAACAGTAACGGTAACAGTTGCGCCCTTTTTCAGGCCGCTTGCCGAAGCCGAACCAGCCGCCGATGGGGCACCCTTTTCAAGCTGCTTGATGCCAAGCGAAATGCGTTCTTTCTCGGCATCGATGTCGAGCACGACTGCCTTGACCATTTCGCCCTTGCGGTGAAGATGCAATGCGTCTTCGCCGGTGATGCCCCATGCGATGTCGGACATGTGGACCATGCCATCAACGTCGCCATCAAGGCCGATGAACAAACCAAATTCGGTTGCGTTCTTAACTTCGCCTTCAACGATCGAACCGACCGGGAATTTATCGGCAAAGCTTGCCCATGGATTGTCATGCGCTTGTTTCAGGCCGAGCGAGATACGGCGTTTTTCCATGTCGATGTCAAGGACAACAACGTCGACTTCTTGTGATGTCGAAACGATCTTGCCGGGATGGACGTTCTTCTTGGTCCATGACATTTCCGAAACGTGGACCAGGCCTTCGATGCCAGCTTCCAGTTCAATGAACGCGCCATATTCGGTGATGTTGGTGACGGAACCGCGCAGTTTCGTGCCAACCGGATATTTGGCAACCGCTGCATCCCAAGGATCGCTTTCCAATTGCTTCATGCCCAGGCTGATCCGCTGTGTTTCGCGGTTGATGCGGACGATCTGTACCTTGACGGTATCACCAATGTTGATGATTTCCGATGGGTGGTTGATGCGTTTGTAGCTGATATCGGTGACATGCAGCAGGCCATCGATACCGCCCAAGTCAACAAATGCGCCATAATCGGTGATATTCTTGACGATGCCTTCGATGATTTGATTTTCTTCGAGGTTCTGGATCAGACCGGTACGCTGTTCTGCGCGGGTTTCTTCCAAAATTGCACGGCGTGATACAACGATATTGCCGCGCTTACGGTCCATTTTCAGGATGACGAAAGGCTGGGCAATGTCCATCAACGGGCCAACATCACGCACGGGGCGGACATCAACTTGGCTGCCGGGCAAGAATGCCACTGCGCCGCCAAGATCAACGGTGAAGCCGCCTTTAACGCGGCCAAAGATAACGCCATCGACGCGGTTTTCAGCTTCAAACTCGCCTTCTAGGACATCCCAAGCGGCTTCGCGGCGTGCGCGGTCGCGCGACAGCATCGCTTCGCCGTTCATGTTTTCAACGCGGTCAACGAATACTTCTACTTCATCGCCGACTTTCAAATCTGATTTTTGACCGGGAGCTGCGAATTCACGAAGAGCAACGCGGCCTTCGGATTTCAGTCCGACGTCGATCATCGCGTGATCATTGTCGATTGCAGTTACGGTGCCTTTTACTACGCGGCCTTCAAAGCCGCCATCTGCGCCGCCGAGTGATTCGTCGAGCAGTGCCGCGAAATCGTCGCGGGTCGGGTTTGGCGAAGTTGCCATGGGTTAGAGTTCCTTTGTTACTTTTTTTCCGGCCAATCGGTTGGTTCCGATGGTCTTTGACCAGAGATACCTTTAGGACCGAATGCCGATAAAGGTGTTCAAATACAAATCATAAGGAATTAAAAACCACGTCATGCTGAACTCGTTTCAGCATCCATCCATCAGCTTAGACCATTGGTCAGAGAGGCAACATGGACCCTGAAACAAGTCCAGGGTGACGGTGTGTTCTATCCAAACACCCCGGCCACTCAAACGCTATGAAGGCGAGCCTCCACCAGCGCAATCGCAGCTTGAACGGCGTCTCCTTAGTCAAAATGGACGAAGCAAGCAAGGATGCTGTTTATGACAGGGTTTCTAACGCGGTTGCTACTCAGCTGCAGGCTGTGATGACATAAGGTTGAACCATTGAGAAAGTACCGTAGTGCTGAGCTTGTCGAAGTATGTTTCTAAGTGAAGCGCCCTTCGACAGGCTCAGGGCTACGGTGATCGTTCAGTCTAGTGCTAATATGCAGATAACCGTCAGATCATGCCGCGTTGCGGCGCTGGCTCCATAGCATTACCCGCCACCAAAGCGGCTTCTTGCCAAGGGCTAATTCATGCCAAGCGGCACAGCGGCTGTATTTTTTCTGAGGCTCTCGGCCTTGCGTAACCAATCTTGCGGATGGTGTTGCTGATGTTAAAGCTGTCATAAAGCCCCCGTTTCTTGGGCGAGCATTAACGCGAAGATTTTACGCGCTGACGTCGCGGCAATGACGGTTCGGTTACAATTGAATACTATGCGCAGCGGGAATCGACTGCGGCAATCGCGGCTACTATGGCGGCGGATATGTCCAGTTCGCTGGTGTCTATAATCACGGCATCGGCGGCGGGCATCAACGGCGAATCCGCGCGGCCCATGTCACGTGCATCGCGTGTTTTTACATCGGCCAATATGGCATCATATTGGGCATCGATACCGTGCGTCAGCATTTCGCCAAATCGGCGCTGGGCGCGAACTTCACTGCTGGCCGTCACATATAATTTGGCATCAGCATGCGGCGCAATCACCGTGCCGATGTCGCGCCCGTCCAGCAAAGCGCCGCCGGGCTGGTTGGCAAAATCCACCTGCCGCTGGTTCAGCGCCGCACGTACCCCTGAATGCACCGACACCTGACTGGCCAATCCGCCCACGGCTTCACTCCGCAATACCGGATCATCAAGCAAGCTATCAGCGAAGCCGCATCCCGCAAGCGCATCGGCCGCATCATCCGCATCGCCGCCGTTCAACTGCACCTGCCGCCCAACGGCGCGGTACAGCAATCCTGTGTCCAGCATAGGCAAACCAAAATGCGCAGCAAGCGCCTTGGCGATAGTGCCTTTACCGGAGGCAGTTGGTCCGTCAACGGCGATGATCATTTCTGTTTTTCAAGCTTTTCAACAAAATCAGAAGCCGCTTCAATGTCCGCCTCCGTCACAGTTTGCACTGCGAGCGTATTCATAATTAGAAACGCGAAACCCGCGCAAACAACGGCCAAAAGAGCAGCACGCTTTGATGCCAAGCGCAGGCCTGCGTCCTTGAGCAACAACGTCCTGAAGAACGAAATAAAGGTAAAAGCTCCAGCCAACAGTGACAAAGCAGCAAGTCCGCCGCCGATATAATTCCAGATCATGTGGTCCCCGTCTTCTGCGCCAAATTAGCCATCATCGCCTCAAATGTCGGAAAGCTGGTCGCAATCGGGGTTACGTCATCGACTGTAACGCCGTGATAGCAATGCTGCCCCGCCACCGCGAAACTCATGGCGATGCGGTGGTCGAGGGCGCTGGCGATGGTCACGCCGCCTTCCAACGGTTCGCCGCCGCTGCCGTCTATGATTAGGCCGTCATCGCTTTCCTCGACCTGCGCACCGATAGCTTTCAACCCAGCCGCCATCAATGCCAGCCGGTCGCTCTCCTTGACGCGCAGCTCTTCTAGCCCACTGGTCATAGTGCGGCCCGTCGCCATGCTGGCTGCTACAAAGAATATTGGAAATTCGTCAATCATACTGGGCGCGACATCGGCTGGCACGGTGATACCCATCAATGCCGAATAGCGCGCAGTGATGTCGGCCACTGGCTCGCCGCCAACTTCGCGTTCGTTGGCGTAAGTCAAGTCCGCGCCCATCGCTTCGAGCATCTTATATATACCGCTGCGCGTTGGATTCATGCCGACATGGGTGACGGTCACTTCACTGCCCGGCGTAATCAGCGCAGCGACGATTGCGAAGGCGGCGGAGGATGGATCGCCGGGCACTTCGATATTCTGAGGTTTGAGTTCAGCCTCTCCGACCAAGCGGATCGTACGCACGCCGTCGGCATCCACTTCCACGGTCAAGTCAGCGCCAAATCCGCGCAGCATGCGCTCGCTATGGTCGCGGGTGGGGATCGGTTCGATGACGGTGGTAATACCCGGCGAGTTTAATCCGGCAAGCAACACCGCGCTTTTAACTTGGGCGCTGGCCACCGGAAGAGTGTAGCTGATCGGCACGGCGGGGCAGATACCGCGCAGCATCATCGGCAGTGTGCCGCCGGGGCTGGCGTTAAATTCTGCGCCGGTTAGCGATAATGGATCCGACACGCGGCCCATTGGGCGTTTGGACAGGCTGGCATCACCGATGAACGTCGCGGTAATATCATGGCTGGCGACAAGGCCCATCAATAGCCGCGTTGACGTGCCGCTGTTGCCCATATCCAGCGCGGTTGCGGGTTGCATCAATCCGCCAACACCAACGCCGTGGACAGTCCAGACTCCCTCATCATCGCGGGTAATATCCGCGCCCATTGCCCGCATCGCCGCGGCAGTGGCAAGCACATCCTCGCCCTCCAGCAATCCAGTGATGGTGCTTTTGCCAATAGCCAGCGATGCAAACATCAAAGCGCGGTGGGAGATGGATTTGTCACCAGGCACACGCACGGTCCCGCGCAATGGGCCGCTGGCGCTGAATGTTCTGGGCTGGGGAGTATCGCTATGCATGGCTGCGCTTTGCCGCCTATCCGGCTTTTGTGTAAAGCAATTTTTATCCTATCGTCTTTAAGCATAGTATTTTAGGCAAATAGGAACGGATATTATGCGCAGGTCAAACTTTGCAGCAGTCACAATTGCGCTGCTTCTGGCCTCATGCGGCGCCGCTCCTGATCTGCCGGATAATGTTCCCTTGGCGGGAAACTGGTCGGATACGATCACTCTTATATCCGTATCATCCGATGGTGCGGCAATGTCAGAGGATGATTTGCCGCCTGATTATCCCAAAACAAGTACGAAGAATACCTGCGGCGAGCCCAAATTGCGGAATGGCGAAGAATTACGTGAAGCTGTGGATGCCGATTTCTTGAAAAAATGCGACCTTGGTGCGATGCGGATAAACGGCGCTAACCGGGCGGTGTCGGCAACGTGCAAATTACCCAGCACTGGCGGCATAGAAAGCGAAATGACGATGGATATAACCGCTATCGAAGCGGCCGATGCCGTCTCGATCGAATTGAGCGGCAGCGCCAACGCAACCGCAGAGGACGGCGAAATGGCGTCGTTTGAAATCAACTATCGCCGCGAGTTAAAGCGAATTGGCGACTGTTAGTCGCGTTAGTCGGTGATAACACACATACAGGTTTTGACAGCACGGCTTTGCTGTGGCAATGGCGGCGCGGATTGCAGTTGAGTCTCGTTTGAGACCGCATCTCATAGAAATTTAGAAGGACGATAGCCAAAATGATTAAGGCTGAATGGGGAACAAAGCGTGCTTGCCCGAAATGCGGCACCCGCTTTTACGATTTGGGTAAAGAAGATCCGGTTGAATGCATCGAATGCAGCAACCAGTGGGCACCCGAACCTGTGCTGAAATCGAAACAGCCGATGCCGTTTGAAGAAGCCGAAAAGAAGAAAGACGACAGCGATCTTGCCGATGATGAACTCGACATTGATGTCGATGCCGTCGACAGCGACGATTCGCCGGACAATGACGTTGATCTTGGCGGTGATGATGATTTGGGCGTTGCCGCAAGCGACGACGATAAAGTCGAAGATATTTGATGAATTCTAACTTGCAAATGCGCCGTTGCCCAGAGTAGGGGGCCTTGCTGCAAGAACGAATGACCGCACTATAAATTGCCGTTTGGTGCAGCGGCAGGTTGGGGCCTTAGCTCAGTTGGTAGAGCGCTACACTGGCAGTGTAGAGGTCAGGGGTTCGAATCCCCTAGGCTCCACCATTTATCTTGCGAAAATTAAGCAGCGCGGCGTTCGGTCGCTTGCAACCATGCGCGTGCTTGGCGCTGGGCTTCGGCGATTTCACGTGCTGTCATGTCGTCGCTTACGTCGGCGCGGCACATCATCGCTTCTTCGCTGCCGTTTAACGCAGCCAGATTGAACCACTTGTGCGCTTCGATCAAATCAACGTCGACATCGCCCGATCCAGTTGAATACGCAATGCCCAGATCAAATAAGGCATTTACATCGCCGCGTGCCGCATCGGCCAATCTGCTCTCGATTAAAAAACCCGCGCTCTTCATACTGTTGCCCATAACCCTGTGCCCCCATTTCAAATTCAGAAAGGCCAATTCACCCGAACATGCCTAACAAATGGTTAATGCGGGGTCAGATTTTTTGGGTCTTCGCTTGTTTGGATTCAAACAGGCAGGTTGTCGATCAGCCGCGTTTTGCCAATTTTTGCTGCTGTTAGTAAGCGTGCAGGCCGATCATCAAATTGTTCAATCGGCTCCAAAGTCTCTGCGTCGGCCAATGTAAAATAATCTACTGTGTGAAAACCTGCGGCCTTTAACCCGCCAATTGCGGCGGCCAAAACGTCAATAACCTTTTGGCCGTCTTTGATTTTCCTCGCCGCCGATTGCAGAGCGCGGGGCAGCGCAAGTGCTAACTTTCGTTCGTCAGCGGTCAAATACACATTGCGCGAAGAGAGCGCGAGGCCATCCAAATCGCGCACGATGGGTACGCCGACAATCTGCAGATTAAAATCAAGGTCGCGCGCCATTTGCCGGATGACCGCCAATTGTTGAAAGTCTTTTTCGCCAAAAAAGGCATGCGACGGCGTGACTTGATTGAACAGCTTTGCCACAATCAACGCCACACCGTCGAAATGCCCCGGGCGCGCCGCCCCGCAATATCCATCGCTCGGCCCTTTAACATGCAGGCTGGTGGCAAAACCTGTCGGGTAAACTGCCGATGGTGCGGGCGCCCATAAGGCGTCAACTCCTGCCGCGATCAGCAATTCAGTATCGCGCTCCATCGGCCGGGGATAGGCATCAAGATCTTCATTCGGTCCGAACTGTGCCGGGTTCACAAATATCGAAACGACAACCGTGCCGCCAAGCGCCTTCGCTTGCTCCACCAGTTTCATGTGCCCGGCATGCAACGCACCCATAGTCGGAACCAGCGCAATGATTTCGCTGGATTTGCGCAGCCTGCGAACTTGGTCTCTCAATACATTCAGACAATTGATGGTTTGCATGGCGGTTTTGCCTTGATTATGGCGGTTGAGACGGGTCTATGCGGGACACAGCCTTGGCAATTCAAGGCAAAAATATCAGACGGGGCAAATCGGGTAAATGGCAGGCGCGCACCATATTGTATTCGCCAATGAAAAAGGCGGCACAGGAAAATCGACCACAGCTGTGCATGTCGCGATTGCGCTGGCGGCGCGCGGTGCAAAGGTGGCCTGTATCGATCTGGATACCCGGCAGCGCACTATGTTCCGGTATATTGAGAACCGCGCTGCGACGATTAAGCGGCGCGGTATTGATTTGCCAATCCCTGATTCCGAAGTGTTCGAAGGTGAATCGCTGGCCAAGCTGGAACGCATCACCGATGGTTTTGAACATGACCATGATTTCTTGATCTTTGATACGCCGGGACGCGACGATAAATATGCACGGTTTGTGGCAACGCGGGCGAATACTTTGGTCACCCCGATGAACGACAGCTTCGTCGATTTTGACTTGATCGGGCAGGTTGATGCAGAAACATTCAAGGTACAGCGGCTGAGTTTTTATGCAGAGCTGATTTGGGAAGCGCGAAAGGCCCGCGCCAAATCAGACGGCGTCACGATTGATTGGGTGGTGGTGCGCAACCGGTTACACAATATGGAGGCGCGAAATCAGCAGCGGATGACGCTTGCGCTTGCCGACCTATCAAAGCGCGTTGGTTTCCGGGCGCTTTCTGGCCTTAATGAACGTGTCATCTACCGCGAATTGTTCCCGTCCGGGCTGACCCTGATCGACAAGGGGCATTTGGGCCAGCTGGCAACGGCGCATATCGTCGCACGCCAGGAATTGCGCGAACTTATTTCGGGGCTGGCGCTACCCGATTTACGTGGCAGCCGTCTCGTTTAATGCCGTTTATATTGATCATTATCGCGGTGGCATTGGGCTGGGCTGTTTGGTCCGGAAAGTTGCGGTTGCAGCAAGTGCCGCCGGTTGTATTGGGATTGGCCGGGGTTTTTGCATTGGCGCGGGGAGCATTTATTCCCGGCGTGGCGCTTATTGGCGTGGCTGCCGCTTGGTACCGGGGGCTGACATGGCGCCTGTTCGGAACTAGCGGCAAACAAAGCCGTCAGTACCAGATCGACAATGCCCGCGTGCTTTTGGGTGCGAACCGAAATGACGATGAAGAAAAGATACGAAATCGCCATCGTCTGCTAATCCAGCAAAATCATCCTGATATCGGGGGATCAGATGAACGTGCTAGTGCGTTGAACGAAGCGCGCGATCTGTTATTGGCTGATATCGCAGAACGCCGATCTTAACCTTTTTCGGAGCAAGCCATGACCCATGATTTTCATCCAACGACGCTGCGTGAATATGACATTCGCGGAATTATCGGCGCAACTCTGGGCGCTGAAGATGCTTACGCAATCGGACGCGGCTTTGGCAGTATCGTTGTTCGCGGTGGCGGCAAATGCGTCGCGGTTGGCTATGACGGGCGGTTAAGCTCGCCGATGCTGGAGGCGGCATTGGTGCGCGGATTGAACGAAAGCGGCTGCAACGCGCTGCGCATCGGCATGGGTCCAACGCCGATGCTATATTATGCGGAGGCAGTATTGGACAATGTTGACGGCGGCATAGAAATAACAGGCAGCCACAACCCCGCCAATTACAACGGCTTCAAGCTGGTACATCAGGGCGCGCCGTTTTTTGGCGCGGATATCCTGCGGCTCGGCACCATGGCTGCTGCGGGCGATTGGGATCAAGGCGAAGGCTCGTTTGAACATTATGATATTCTGAATCAATATTTGGACTCCTTGTCAAGCGCCGCCCCCGAAAAAACGTTCCGGATTGGCTGGGATGCGGGGAACGGTGCGGCGGGACCGGTCATTGAGAGACTGGTTAAGATGATACCCGGTGAGCATCATCTTTTGTTTGTGGATGTGGATGGCCAGTTTCCCAATCATCATCCCGATCCCACCGACCCGGCAAACCTGATTGATTTACAGCGGCTTGTCGCGGACAAGAAACTCGATTTCGGACTGGCTTTCGACGGCGACGGTGACCGGATTGGCGCGATTGACGGTGAAGGCCGGATTATCTGGGGCGATCAACTGTTGCAGATATTCGCCGAAGACGTGCTCGCCGAAGTGCCGGGTGCTACGATTATCGCCGATGTAAAGGCTAGCCAGGCCTTGTTTGATCGTGTCAAAGAACTGGGCGGTGTGCCGCTCATGTGGAAAACCGGACACAGCCTGATTAAGTCCAAAATGAAGGAAACTGGGTCTCCGCTGGCGGGGGAGATGAGCGGACATATCTTTTTCAAGCATGAATATTATGGTTTTGACGACGCGATCTATGCGGCGGTGCGGTTGATGGCTGCCTCGGCGAAACTCGGCAAAAGCGTCACCGAGTTGCGTTCGGCGATGCCCGACATGATAAACACGCCGGAAATGCGATTCCAAGTCGATGAGACGCGCAAGTTTGCTGTGATCGACGAAGTGCTGGCGCGGTTGTCGGCGAGCGGTGCAGATGTAAACGCCACCGACGGCGCGCGGGTGAACACGCCCGACGGCTGGTGGCTATTGCGAGCATCGAACACGCAAGACGTTCTGGTGGCGCGGGCGGAGGCTTCGAGCGACGCTGGACTAGAGCGGCTGATGGAGCAGATTGACTCGCAACTGGCGGCGAGCGGGCTCGAGCGCGGGGAGCAAGCGGGGCATTGATGTTAAGCCGCCGAAACATAGTTATAGGGCTGGTGGTCGTTGCCCTAATCGCAAGCATTGGTGCGTGGCGGATAAGCAAATCGCGCTGCTATCAGTTGGTCGGCGATCTGATCTGTCGTGTCGAAACGAGCGAAAAAATCGTCGCTCTGAGCTTTGATGATGGTCCAACGTCTGAGGGCGTCGATGCTGCTCTGGCAACTTTGGAACCGCGAAAAATCAAAGCGACTTTTTTCCTGATCGGTGGCCGCATGGAAAAATGGCCCGGTCAGGCGAAGCGTTTGGTTGCTGCCGGACACGAACTCGGCAATCACAGCTATTCGCACACACGCATGATCGGCAAATGGCCTTCGGATTATGACAACGAGATTGCGCGCACTGACCGTTTGCTGAAAGCAGAAGGCGCTACAAAGCCAACGCTTTTCAGGCCGCCATTTGGTAAACGGCTGATTGGTTTGCCAATGGCCGTTGAGCGGGCAGGTTATCGTATGGTCATGTGGAATGTTGAGGATAATGCAGAGAAATATCCCGACCCAAAAGCCTATGCCGCCGATATTCTCGACCGTGTTAAACCCGGCTCAATCATCCTGATGCACCCGATGTATCGCCACAACCAAACTGCGCGCGATGCGTTGCCGCTTGTGCTCGATGGGTTAAAGGAGCGTGGATATCAGGTGGTGACTGTGGGTGAATTGTTGGCGCTTCAATAATCGGTCCTTTTCTTACCACGCTTTCCATTTGCCAACGCACCGCACTTGCTCCACCGCCTGCTCCCTATGATCCCACGCACACATCTTGGAACGGCTCTTGTCCCTGGCGGCGATACGCTGGAACTTTACAGTCGCGGCGATGATTTCATGATCGTGCTTGATCGCAATGAATTGATGAGCACGCGGATGACTGGCTCTGAAATCGCGCTGGCGGAAATGACGCTGCAACGGTTGTCGGATAATGCTGCGCCGCATCTGTTGATTGGCGGCTATGGCATGGGCTTTACGCTGCGCGCGGCGCTGGCGATGATGGGGCCAAAGGGGCAGGCGACAGTTGCCGAGCTTGTGCCGGAAATCATTGCTTGGGCAAAAGGACCGATGGCGGCGGTGGCGGACGGGTGCTTGGACGACCCCAGAGTGGATCTGCACATGGGCGATGTGGGCCAAGTAATCCGGTCCAATGCAGCGGCCTATGACGGCATATTGCTGGATGTGGACAATGGGCCAGACGGGTTGACCCGTAAGGGCAATGACGGCCTGTATTCCGCCGCTGGATTGGCGGCGGCGATGCGCGCATTGCGGCCCGGCGGGATTTTGGCGATCTGGTCCGCTGCGCCGGACAAGAAGTTTAGCCAAAGACTGGAAGAGGCTGGCTTTGCCGTAGACGAAGTTTCGGTGCGTGCACGCACCAACGGCAAAGGGCCGCGCCATATTATCTGGTTTGCGCGCAAGGTTTGACGGTTCCGTTTAGCGATTATGCGCCTATATCCTTGGATGTGAGTTCACCCGTTATTCCTCCTATCATCACCGACTGGTTCGCGACTCGCGGTTGGGCGCCTCGGCGGCATCAGTTGGAGATGGTGGCTGCGGCGTTGGACGGGCGGCATGCGTTGTTGGTGGCGGCGACCGGTGCAGGGAAGACGTTGGCTGGGTTTTTGCCTACGCTTTCTGAGTTAATTGCCGAACCTGATTTCAACACCCTCCACACCCTCTACATCTCCCCGCTGAAAGCTCTTGCCGTTGATGTCCAGCGTAATTTGCTGACACCCGTTGACGAAATGGGCTTGCCCATTCGTATCGAGACCCGCACCGGCGATACGCCATCCGAAAAGAAAGCGCGGCAGCGGGTGAAGCCGCCGCATATCCTGCTGACCACGCCCGAATCGCTGTCGTTGTTGCTCAGCCATG
>JAYVBJ010000018.1:0-12633 GCA_043750535.1 Sphingomonadales bacterium
AGATTCGTTCCGAAGCCTGTCAATCTCGGCCTTCTTCGAAATGTTTGAATTTATGAAGCGCATCGCGTCCTGATGCATTTTCTGTAAGCTGTTGCGCTCAGCGAGCTTTGAATCAAGCTCTTCCTTTAAGGCTCTCACTTTCGCATCCAAGCGAATGAGAGGACCTCCGGCATCTAGCACTCCTCTTCTCTCGAGAGCTTCTCGAAACTCGTGGCTGCGTTCTCGAATGAATCTGATGTCATGCATAGCTGCGCGCTATGCAGCCCTGTCTTGCGCAAGGCAAGATTCCAGACTCTCATTCGTCATTGCGAGCGCAGCGAAGCAATCCAGAGCAGCTTATCCAATCCTGGATTGCTTCGCTGCGCTCGCAATGACGAAAATTAAAGTCAAAGCGCCTTCAACAACGCCTCAATATCATCCATGCTAATCACGCTGGTCGTGGTTACATCATCGCCCGCGCTGCGTTTAATCATCGGGCTTAGCACCTTGCCGCCGATTTCCGCGAAATCAGTGACACCCGCCGCCGCCATGGCAATCGCCGATTCGCGCCAGCGCACGCGACCTGTAACTTGCTGCACCAACTGCTTGGCGATCAGAACTGGTTCGGAAACGGGCGCGGCAGTTACGTTGGCAAACAGTCGCACACGCGGCGCGGCAATCACGGTTTCGGAAAGCGCCGCCGCCATCGCGTCTGCCGCAGGCTGCATCAACGGACAATGAAACGGCGCAGACACAGGCAGCAATATACCGCGTTTAATGCCGTGCTCTTTGACCATTTCAATCGCGCGTTCAATCGCGCCGATATGGCCTGATATGACGACTTGACCAGGATCATTGTCATTGGCAACGGTGCAAACCTCAAGACCAGTCTCGCTGATCGCTGCCGCCTTTGCCAGCGCCTCTGCCTTGGCAATATCCGCGCCTAGCAATGCCGCCATTCCGCCCAAGCCGACCGGTACCGCCGCCTGCATCGCTTGCCCGCGCAGTTTCAGCAGCCGCGCCGTGGTCGCCACATCGAACGCGCCCGCCGCGCACAGCGCGGTATATTCGCCCAGACTATGCCCAGCAACAAACGCGGCTTTGTCCGCCAACGAAATGCCGCCCTCCACTTCCAACACACGCAACGTGGCAATCGCATTGGCCATAATCGCAGGTTGCGCATTTTCGGTCAGAGTCAGCTGGTCTTCGGGGCCTTCGCACATCAACCGGAATAGATTTTGCCCTAGTGCGTCGTCCACTTCTTGAAATACATCGCGCGCGGCGGGGCTGGAGGCGGCCAAATCCCGCCCCATGCCAACGGCCTGACTGCCCTGTCCCGGAAATACAAATGCGCGCATATACTGTCCCTTTCAATTTGCGGCGTGATTATGGCGCGGCTTAGCGCAGCGCAAGCCCAAACGGCACGATCTTGTTTTCGGCATCATGGCCAATGTCAGCGCGACCCAGATAGGCGATACCCGCGCTCGCGCAATAACGCCGCATTATGGCTTCGGCATCCTCGCCAAAGGGCCGGTCGTTTTCGGGGATATCACTGACGCGGCCCAACATGATTCCGGCGAGGCCCTTGTCGGCGAAATAGCTGGTGACATTGCCCATCGCGCGGTCAAACGCATAGAGAAATTCGCTGACCTCCTCGATCATCAGGACATGGCCGGATAGATCGGGCATTAACGGCGTTCCGGTCATCATCGCCAATGTCATTAAATTGAATGCGGCGTATTTCCGACCAGCCTCCAAATGGGGTTCAAGTGTTGCCGCATCATTGTGCACCAAATAATCCAGCGCCCGCCGTACCGCATCTTCGCCGCCAGTGCGCCGTATGTCGGCCACAACTGGGCCATGCACAGGCCGCCCGATGCCAGCACGGTAAAGCGCGCCCAGCAGAAATCCGCCGTCGCTATAGCCCAAATATATCTTGTCTCGCGCTGTATCGCCTAGCCCACGAACGGCGTCCGCCGCGATCCGACCTGCACCATATCCGCCGCGCGCAAACCAGATTGCGTCGATGCTGGGATCATTGGCCAGTTCCACAAACGCCGCCAGCCGCCGCCCATCGGCTCCGGCAAAATGGCCGGCCTCCAAAAAGCATTGATCGTGAAAGCAGATTTCAGCATCCGGATATTCCGCCGCCGCCAATGCGGTCACGCGGTCAGCATCATTGCGTAAGAACGCAGCAGAGGGCGCGCAAATTCCGATTTTCATGGCCTACGCTCCCCTCCATAATTTTACCGAACGCCTCCCCAGCGAAGGCTGGAGTCCATCACGCCCATAGTTCCAGACTGACAGACGCGATAGGCTCCAGCCTGCGCTGGAGCAGCGTTGTTTTTTAGCTGCACCTACCTTGCCAAAACCCGCCCCGTTCAATAGCGGGGATTGATGAGCAAAAACAAATCCTATTTCTTCTGCGGTATCGGCGGGTCCGGCATGCTGCCCCTTGCCAATATCGTCCGCGATTCCGGAGCCACCGTGGGTGGTTCAGACCGCGCACTGGATCAAGGCCGTCTGGGCGCAAAGTTCGAATGGTTGGAAAGTCTGGGCATCAGTTTGCATAAACAGGACGGCAGCGGGCTGACCAGCGGCAAGCAAATCCTGATCGCGTCCGCCGCGATTGAGGATAGCGTACCCGACATTGCAAAGGGCATCGAACTTGGCTGCGCCCGCATGACCCGCGCCGAATTGCTCGCCGAATTGTTCAACGCCGCACCGCGCAGCATCGCGGTGGGCGGGACCAGCGGCAAATCGACCGTCACCGGCATGATCGGCTGGATATTAACCGACGCCGGAATGGACCCGACAATCATGAACGGCGGCGTGATGAAGAATTTTGTCGCCGACGACGCGCCCTTTGCCAGCGCGCGGGTCGGTAAAGGCAATGTGTTTGTTAGCGAAGTCGACGAAAGCGATGGCAGCATTGCGCTGTTCACGCCGGAGGTTGCGGTACTGAATAACGTTAGTCTCGATCACAAAAGTTTGGAAGAATTACGGACGCTATTTGGCGATTTTGCCAAGGGCGCAAAGACTGCGATTTGGAACGCCGATGATATCGAGAGCGTGGCGTTGATGGCTGCGCTACCAACTCCCCTCCCGCTTGCGGGAGGGGCCGGGGGTGGGCCTGAGGGAGAAGCTGGGAAAGAATATGCGGCGCGCGATAACGAAACTTCGCCCACCCCTAACCCCTCCCGCACGCGGGATGGGGACATTGCCCCGCGCCGCATCTCCTTCGGCTTCACCGACCGCGCAGACATCCGCGCCACAGACGTCATCGACCTGCCACTGGGCAGCCGCTTCACGCTGAATGCAAATGGCGAAGCATGGCCCGTCACCTTGCAAGTCCCCGGACGCCACAATATCGCCAACGCCCTCGCCGCAATTGCCGCCGCGATGGCGGTGGGCGTGCATGTGCCGCAAGCCATTCACGCGATGGAACGCTTCACAGGCCTTGCAAGGCGGTTTGACATTGTCGGCATCGCGGGCGGCATCACCGTAATCGACGATTTCGGCCACAACCCCGACAAGACGGCGGCTACACTGGCCACCCTAAAGGCCTTTCCGGGCCGCGTAATCGCATTCTTCCAACCCCACGGCTACGGCCCGATCCGCGTCATGGGCCAAGAACTCGCCGCCGTATTCGCAGCTAAACTGGGCCGCGATGATCACCTGATCCTATGCGATCCCGTCTATTTCGGCGGCACTGTAGATCGCAGCTTGGGCAGCCAGTCGATCACCGACGCCGTCCTGGCCGCAGGACGCAAAGCCGAACATATCCCCACCCGCGAAGCCTGCGGCGACCGCATCGTCGAACTGGCACAAGCCGGCGACCGGATTGTGATTATGGGCGCAAGGGATGACACGTTGAGCGCGTTCGCGGCGGATGTGCTGGGACGGTTGGTGAAGGCGTCGGTTTAGGCGTTAAAACTAGGCTTGCATTTTGATTACTGTTTAGGTATCAAGCTAAAACTGAACGGGGCAAATTTTTCTGATGGATGCCAAACGTATTGAGTGGATGGGCAGCAGTTATAAGGATTTACTCGCCATGCCGGATATAGTCATCGACACGTTTGGATACGCATTGGGTTTGGCACAAAACGGGTTAAGCTATCCCGATGCAAAGACGCTCACCCAGTTCAAAAGCGCCGTTGTTGAAGTATTAGAGGATCATAATTCGGACACTTACCGTGCAGTGTATACGGCACGTTTTGACGATGCCGTCTATGTCCTTCATTGTTTCAAAAAGAAATCAGCGAAGCAAAGCGAATTGCCCAAACGGGACAAAGAAACGATTGAACTGCGGTTAAAAGAAGTAATGGCAATCGAAGCAGCAAAACGCAAAAGCAAAGGTAATTGATATGACTATCGGCCATATAACGGCGGCAGCCACTAGCGTTCTGGACGATTTGAACCTTGATCGCGGGTTTGTCGTCAAAGCAAAACTTGCCATCCGTATCCAAAAAACGGTTCAAGAAATGGGCCTGAACCAACGCGATGCCGCACGGCAAATGGGCATTTCACAGCCTAAGCTATCACTGTTAACGCGTGGCAAATTTGACGGACTTAGTCAGGCGAAGCTGGAAGAATGCCTAGTGGCGCTGGGCCATGATGTCATCATCAACATCGGGCCGCGCCATGCAGGAATTGGACTGCGACGGGTTGAGGAACGGGTGTTTGGTTGATGGCGCTGTCAACAGCTAAGATCGAGATTGAATGGCATAAAAGCCTTGATGAGCTTGATGGTGTGTGGGGTGATGCGGACGTAAGCGACACTTATCTCGTAAAAAACTGCCACACATTACACCGTAAACAGCTAAGTTCACTCACACGCGAAGAAATTAGGCTTTGTCTAAGCCAAAAAATTGGTGTTCGCTGGATATTGCCGCTGGCCATAAATATTTTACTGCAGGAACCTCTAGCTTGTGGCGATATGTATGAAGGCGACATTTTATCCAATGCTTTAAGGTTACCGCAACAGGAATGGGAGAGAAATGAAATACTCCAGCCTGTATTGAATAATGTTGCTTCATCACTGCTGCAGTTTCTCAATAGAAATGATGAGCAATGGGATGTCATTTTTAACGCATATGATCAGTTTTGTGCTCTCAAAAAAAGCGATTAAGCAATAGAAATGGTTGGGATTCAAAATATGCTTTAGTAGAGTAAATGAACCCCCTCTCCCGTTGAGGGAGAGGGTTGTGCAGACTTTTGAGCGTAGCGAATTAGTCGGAGCTGGGTGAGGCGTAGCTGTCGTCACGACCGCGCGAGCCTTTGGCTCGCCACCCCTCATCCAACTTTACCTAGTCGCTTGCTGCGGCAAGGCTTCGTATCCTTCTCCCTCAAGGGGAGAAGGGAGGCGCACTTCCCGCGCCTATCCGAATCGCTTGCATTCCGCGCCATCCTCCCCTAACGGCGCATCTCCAATCGGGGCAACCCATGCGGAACACAGAAAGCCGGAGGGGCGACCGCATGGGGCGGCGTCAGCGATCGGCAGGATAAGGAAAACGCCCATGGCTCTGTATGAGCATGTGTTTTTGGCACGTCAGGACCTCTCGCAGGCCCAGGTTGACGCACTTGCCGAAGGCGCTACAAAAATCGTTGAAGAACTGAAGGGTAAGGTCGTCAAGACTGAAACCTGGGGTTTGCGCACGCTGACCTACAAAATTCAAAAAAACCGCAAAGCACATTTCGTGATGCTCGACATTGAATCCGGCGGCGATGCTATCGCTGAACTGGAACGGCAAACACGCCTGAACGAAGATGTCATCCGTTACATGACCGTTCGCGTTGAAACCCATGAAACCGGTCCGTCGGTGATGATGCGTAAGAGCGACCGTCCAGAGCGCGGCGAACGTGGTGATCGTGATAGAGGTGATCGTCCAGATCGCGGCGACCGCCAGGATCGCGGCCCGCGCCGTCCACGCGAAGAGGAGGCTGCATAATGTCACGTCCATTTTTCCGTCGCCGTAAATCTTGCCCGTTTCAAGGTAAGGATGCGCCGCAGATCGATTATAAAGATGTACGCCTGCTTCAAGGTTACATTTCAGAGCGCGGCAAGATTGTACCGTCGCGTATCACCGCCGTTTCCGCAATTAAACAGCGCGAGCTGACCAAAGCGATCAAACGCGCCCGTCATATCGGCCTGTTGCCGTACATCGTGAAGTAAGGAGAACCACAATGGAAATCATACTTCTAGAGCGCGTAGAGAAACTCGGCGCGATTGGTGATGTTGTAACGGTGAAGGACGGCTATGCCCGTAACTTCCTGTTGCCGAACAAAAAAGCGCTTCGTGCCAATGCCTCAAACCGCAAGGTATTTGAAGCCAACCGTGCGAAGATCGAAAGCGACAATGCGGACCGCCGCGGCGAAGCGCAGGCCGCATCGGCTGATGTCGAAGGCAAGCAGATCATCTTGATCCGTGCCGCGTCCAACTCTGGCCAGCTTTATGGTTCAGTCACGGTACGCGACATTGCCGAGGGCCTGAACGCCACCGGCGCAAACGTCACCAAGGCGATGATCGTTCTGGAACGTCCGATCAAAACGCTTGGCGTTTATGACGTCAAGGCCGTGTTACACGCCGAAGTTGTGGTCAAGGTTCAAGTCAACGTTGCGCGCAGCGATGACGAAGCCGAACTGCAAAAAGACGGCATTAACGTGCTTGATCAAATGTTCGAAGCCGAACAGGCCGAGATTGCTGCTGAAGCCATCGAAGCGCAGGTTGAAGCCGAAGTTGCTGCGGATGCCGCCGATGAGAAAGAGTTTGCCGCCAACACCGCCCGCCGTGAAGCCCAAGCCGCCGCGAAAGCAGCAGCCGAAGCCGAAGGCCTTGGGGTTGCTGCAACGGACGATGCCGACGATTGATCGTTGCTGCTTGAATAAAAACGGGCCGCCTTGTCATGTGACTGGGCGGCCCTTTTTTTTGGGGTTAGCGTCTATCGCTATCTGACCACCCCCTCCGTTCGTCCTGAGCCTGTCGAAGGACGCAGCCGAGTGCCCTCTCGTCCTTCGACAGGCTCAGGACGAACGGAGAGGGAGCGGATCAATGCAAAGCTCTGTGCCTCAATACCCCATCAATCCCATAACTTCCTTGCGGCTGCGTTGGTCTTCGAGGAAACAGCCGTGTAGGCTGCTGGTGACCATGCCGACGCCCGGCGTGCGGACGCCGCGTCCGGTCATGCAGCCGTGCTGCGCGTCGATCACCACCGCCACGCCGTGCGGTTTCAGATTGTCCCAGATGCAGCCCGCAACTTCGGCGGTTAAGCGTTCCTGAACCTGCAAACGCCGGGCAAAACCGTGCAGAACACGCGCCAGTTTCGATATGCCGACAACGCGGTCCTTGGGCATATAGGCGATCGAAGCCTTGCCGATTATCGGTGCCATGTGATGTTCGCAGTGCGACTGGAACGGGATGTCTTTTAGCAACACCAGCCCTTCATATCCGCCGACTTCTTCGAACGTCCGCGCCAGATATGCACCAGGATCATAAGCATAGCCCTCGCAATATTCGCGCCATGCCCGGCCAACACGCGCCGGTGTGTCCATCAGGCCTTCACGATTGGGATCTTCACCCGACCACAATAGCAATGTGCGGATCGCATCCTGGACATGGCCGGGCACAACCAGTTTTCCCTTTTCATCAAAGTTGTCGGTCATTGCCGAAATGTCTGAATCAATATCTGCCATTTTCGTTATCCTATCGCCTGTCCTGTTTTGGCCCAATCCGCCATAAAGCCTTCGATGCCTTTGTCGGTCAATATATGTTTAAACAATCCCTTGATCACGCTGGGCGGCGCGGTCATCACGTCTGCGCCAATCCGTGCCGCTTCTAGGACATGAATACCATGCCGCACGCTGGCGACCAATATCTCAGTTTCAAATGCGTAATTGTCATAGATCAAGCGGATATCCTCAATCAAGCTCATCCCGTCAAAGCCATTGTCGTCGTGGCGGCCCACAAACGGTGAGACAAACGTTGCGCCCGCCTTTGCCGCCAGCAACGCCTGCGCCGCCGAAAAGCAAAGCGTCACATTGACCATCGTACCTTCACCGGTCAGTGCCTTGCAGGTTTTCAGGCCGTCCATTGTCAGGGGCACTTTAATACACACATTGTCCGCGATTTTGCGCAGAATTTCGGCCTCTTTCATCATCGTGAGATGATCGAGCGCCACAACCTCGGCGGATACCGGACCACTTGTTAGCCCGCAAATCTCGCGCGTTACCTCGATAAAATCGCGGCCAGACTTGGCAATCAGCGACGGGTTGGTGGTTACCCCGTCAAGCAAACCGGTTGCGGCCATTTCGGCAATGTCGTTGGTGTCGGCAGTATCTACAAAGAATTTCATCGGTTTCTTGCACCTTCTGGAGCGTATCGGAAAAAGGGAATCACTATCCGGACCCTAATGGCAAATGCCGCGCGATTTTGACAGTTCATTTTGCCGCATACCAGTTATACTCTGCGGCGAAGTGATTCATTTGGAGAGAGAAATTGACCGACACCTTTAATCCAGCCCTGCTGGCCGGGAAAACAGCGTTTGTTGCAGGCGCATCAAGCGGCATCAATCTACAGGTCGCACGCCGCTATGCACAGGCAGGCGCAAAGGTGATGATCATCAGCCGCAGCGCAGAAAAAATCGCCGCCGCCGCCAAAACCATGACCGATGACGGGTTGGATGTGACCGCCATGGCATGCGACGTGCGCGACTATGGCAAGTTGACCGAAGCCTTCACCCATTGCCGCGACAAATATGGCGAGATTGATATCGTGCTATCGGGCGCAGCCGGTAACTTTCTGGCACCGGCATTGGGGATGAGCGCCAATGCGTTCAAGACAGTGGTCGACATCGACCTGCTGGGTACGTTCAATGTCTTTCACGCCAGCCACCCGCACCTTCGCACCCCCGGCGCGTCATTGGTGGCGATCACAGCGGGGCAAGCGGTCAAACCGATGATGCTGCAAATCCATGCATGCGCCGCCAAAGCAGGCGTGAACCAGGTGGTCAAATGCTTGGCGATGGAATGGGGACATGAAGGCATTCGGGTCAATGCCGTATCCCCGGGGCCGATTGGCGATACCGAGGGGATGGCGCGGCTGGCCCCCGGCGAAGATTATGCGAAATCAAGCAAGGCGCGCATCCCGCTGCGGGATTGGGGCACGAAGGACGACGTTGCCGATGCCTGCCTGTGGCTGGCCAGCGGTGCCGCCCGGTATGTGACCGGGGCGATCATCAACGTCGATGGCGGCAGCGAATTTGGCGATTCGAGTATGCGCGAGGCACCCGTTCGGGAGTAAGCGCCAAAAAAGCCAAGTTGACACCTAGTTGACAAGATTGACACCTATTTTGAAACTAATTGCCAGTCCGGGTATAGATAATTTCCTACATCGCGGTTATTTTGTAATTTTACGTTTTCGCAAATCCTACTGCGAAAGGTGAAACTTGACCGCCAACATTGTCAAAGAGCTAGACCCTGCACAAGCGGCCATGCCCTGTGTTCCCAGAACAAATCCTACATTACAAGCGTTAAAGCGTAATGCCAAAAACCTGAATCATCGTCATCCTGAACTTGTTTCAGGATAACGCACCACCGTCGCCTGTTATCCTGAAACAAGTTCAGGATGACGAAAAGGGGTGATGCAGATTAACCGTACGGCGGGTCGAACGGAGAGGAGAGGGCGATTCAAACCACCCCGGCGTCTAAATCCTGCCGCCCAGTCCAAACACGCCAATAAGCAACGGATCATTGGTTTTGCGCGGATCGGCGCGGATTGCAGCTTCCTCTGCGCCGATTGCAGACCAGATCGCGTTTTCAGCCTTGCGGTTGATGTCGGATGCCAGCGCGCCGACGTCAAAGCCGGTTACCGATTGCACGGCGCGGCTGATTGTTTGGTCGTCAAATAAGCGAAGGCCATCGGAGATTCCGGGCAGCATCGCATCAACCAGCGCGGGCCCCATCTTGCCGCGCAGAAATCCGGTCGCGGCTTGCGGATTGCCGCGAACGATTGCGGCGGCGTCCTCGATACTGACGTTACGCACGGCGTCCGCCACCAGCGGCGCGGCGCGTTCGGCGCCCTTTTCGGCGGCGCGGTTCAATTGGCGTTGCAACCTGTCACGAAAGCTATCGCTTTGCAGGACAGCCGATAAAATCCCGCCGCCGCTGCGCCCGCCAAACCGGTCGGGCAAGTCAATCCGCGCGACATTGCTGTCGTAAAAGCCGTTTGGCTGCAACAGCATGGCAAAGGCATTTTGCGACGACAAAGTCAGTATCCGCCGGATCGCATCGGTCAGGCTAAATCCCGGCATGCTGGCACAGCCCGGCAAGGTCAATGTTGCCCCGGCCAACCCGGCAAGCAACAATTTGCGGCGATCAATTTGCATATCCATAATGTCTCTCCAACTTACTTTACAGGCAAAACTATCATAAATTTGCAAAAACGGAAGCGATTGGTGACGGCACGGCGCAATGCCCCTATATCCCGCCGATGAATCGCGTTCGCGTCATATTGCTTACCCAAGCCGTCGGCCCGCTCGACTATAAACTGCCCGATGATATGCAGGCTGGCCCCGGCAGCATAGTGATCGTTCCGCTCGGCCCGCGCCGAATGTTGGGGGTGGTCTGGGACGATGATGTATTTCCATCTGATCCCATTGATGCAAAGCGGCTGCGCGCGGTTTATGAAGTTGTCGATACCCCGCCGCTTAAACCCGAACTGAGGCGGATGATTGATTGGGTGGCGGATTATTATCTTAGCAACCATGCGTCGGTGTTGCGGATGGTGCTGTCTTCGTCGGCTGCGATCCTGTCGGCGGCGGGAACCGCCACAGAATATCGCGCGACCGGATTGGTTCCGGCGCGAATGACGCCGCTGCGTGCGGCTGCTCTCGATCAATTGGACGGGGCGCAAGGGCTTGCAAGAGAGTTGGCCGCAGAGGCAGGGGTTAGCGATGCGGTGATCCGCGGGCTGATTAAAGCCGGAGCATTCGAGCCCATAATCATCAGCATCGACAAGCCCCTGCCCGTCCCCAACCCAGATTTTGCCCAGCCGGTGCTGAATGAGGCGCAAACAAAAGCAGCAGCCGAAATGGTAACCGCAGTCGATGCCGAGAAGTTTGAACCCTTTGTTCTGGACGGCGTTACCGGATCGGGCAAAACCGAAACTTATTTTGAAGCCGTTGCCGCCGCAATTCGGCGCGGCAAACAGGTCCTCGTGCTGCTTCCCGAAATCGCGTTGACCCAGCCGTTTCTGTCACGGTTCGAGGCGCGCTTTGGCGTTACCCCCGCCACCTGGCATTCGGGCATGCGTGCCGCAGAACGGCGGCGCGTTTGGCGGGCGGCGGCCAATGGCACAGCGCAAGTTGTGGTCGGCGCACGCTCTGCTTTGTTCCTGCCGTTTGCCAATACCGGTTTGATTGTCGTCGATGAAGCACACGAGATTAGTTTCAAGCAAGAAGACGGCGTGCGCTATCATGCCCGCGACGTTGCGGTGATGCGCGGCATGTTTGAAGGTTTTCCGGTGGTGCTGGCATCGGCCACACCGGCGCTGGAAAGCCGTCACATGGTCGCGATTGGCAAATATCGGGGCCTTGAAATCCCGTCGCGTTTTGGTGCCGCCAAGATGCCGGACATCAAAGCGATTGACCTGACCCTCGACGCGCCGGAACGGCAGCATTGGATCGCGCCGACATTGTTAAAGGCGCTGGCCGAACGTATTGATCGCGGCGAACAAAGCCTGTTGTTCCTTAACCGCCGGGGATTTGCGCCGCTGACCTTATGCCGCACCTGTGGTCACCGGTTTCAATGCCCCAATTGCACCAGCTGGATGGTCGAACACCGGCTGGTTCGCCGCCTCGCCTGTCATCATTGCGGCCATGTTATGCCGCCGCCCGATGAATGCCCGGAATGCCATGAGAAAGACAGCTTGGTCGCATGTGGCCCCGGCGTCGAACGGATCAGCGATGAAGTGAACCGCATGTTCCCCGATGCCCGCACGATCATCGCCACATCGGACACGCTTTGGTCGCCTGCAAAGGCCGCAGAGTTTGTCGCCCGGGTGGAGGCTGGCGCGGTCGATATCATCATCGGCACCCAGCTTGTGACCAAAGGCTATCATTTCCCCAACCTGACTTTGGTCGGCGTGATCGATGCCGATTTGGGATTGGAAGGCGGCGACCTGCGCGCTGCTGAACGGACGTTTCAGCAAATCGCACAAGCGGCAGGACGGGCGGGGCGCGCCGAAAAACCCGGCGAGGTCTTTATCCAAACCCGCAATCCCGGCCATGCGGTGATCGAGGCGTTGGTGGCCGGCAACCGCGATGGCTTTTATGATGCCGAAACCGAAATGCGAAGGTCTGCGGGCGCGCCGCCCTTTGGCCGTTTCGCCGCCATCATTGTCTCGTCAGAAGACGAACGTGAGGCCATTGAAACCGCCAGAGCCATCGGCGGTGCCGCCCCTCAAGTGGAAGGCATGCACGTCTATGGCCCCGCCCCGGCTCCGCTCGCCATGCTGCGCGGACGATACCGGCAGCGATTGTTGGTGCATGCGGCCCGGCAAACCGAATTGCAGAATATCATGCGCGATTGGCTGGGCGCGCTGGAATGGCCGAAAGCGGTCCGCGTGGGCGTCGATGTCGATCCTTATAGCTTTCTGTG
>JAYVBJ010000019.1:0-34583 GCA_043750535.1 Sphingomonadales bacterium
ATGCTCACATTTTCACCGCCGAGCGCAACCAGCATTTTGATGTAAAACTGGTCCTCCTTCATGCCTCGATGCATGATTCCTTTTGTTTTGAACACGATAATTTCGCCACGACTGGGCGGTCGGAAATTGTAGGTGAGTCGATCTACGAACAAGTGATCGCCGACAACCTCTTTAACTTTGATTATGTCTTCGCCTTTCTTGAAAGTCTGGCCAATCCGAAGGCCCGACTTGGAAAGATATTTATGATCCTCATCCGGTGTAAACCAAAGCGTGTGGGATTTTTTGACGGTCTGGCCATCGATTTGATATTCCATCAGAATCTGTTGTTTATTGATGACGCGCATGACGCTCGCCTGATCGCCAACTCCGACAAATTGGCCATCCGCTTCGGCGGTCAGGCGATGGTAAAAACTTCCGCGGATACACGCATCCCACAATCGTCCCAGCCCGTTTGGGATCTGATCCACCGGTTCATATTCGACACCGTAAAGAGTTGGCTGCATGGAGCCGGTGGGAATTTTGAAAGGCTGCAAAAAAAAAGTTCGAACCGCCATCGCCACGGCGATCGCGACCAGGAACACCTCGACATTTTCCCGCCACTCGGAATGGGGATAGGGTCGCAACCATTCGTTGGCAGCCGCCTCCAATTGATGTTTGCGCTCAGTCAGCACTTCATCCGCCGCAAGTTCGTCGATGGCTTTTTGCGTCTCCAGGTAAGCCGTGTCCACCGCAGTAACGGCCTCGGGGGAAAGCAAATCGCGCTGGACGTTCAGCATTTTTCGGACGTGACTGCACATGTCGGTTGCCTCGCGAACTTTTCCGGAAAGAAACCAGCGCAATTTCATGTCAGGCTTTTAAAACTTCGATAAACGCTTCTTGCGGAATGTTGACACTGCCGAATGCTTTCATTCGCTTTTTGCCCTCCTTTTGCTTTTCGAGCAGTTTACGTTTTCGCGATATGTCGCCGCCGTAGCATTTTGCGGTCACGTCCTTGCGCATCGCGGCGATGGTTTCGCGGGCGATTACTTTGCCGCCGATCGCTGCCTGAATGGGGATCTTGAACAAATGGCGGGGGATCAGGTCTTTTAGGCGTTCGCACATGCCGCGGCCGCGAGCTTCGGCTGTGCCGCGGTGGACGATCATGCTCAGCGCGTCGACGGGGTCGGCGTTGACCAGGATGCTCATCTTCACAAGGTCGCCTTCGCGGTGGCCGATCTGGTGGTAATCGAAGCTGGCATAGCCGCGCGATATGCTTTTCAGCCGGTCGTAAAAATCGAACACCACTTCGTTGAGCGGCAGGTCATAGACGATCTGCGCGCGGCCGCCGACGTAAGTCAGTTGTTTCTGCACGCCGCGCCGGTCCTGGCACAGCTTTAGGATGCTGCCCAGATATTCGTCGGGGCAATAGATGGTCGCCTCGATCCACGGCTCCTGAATTTCAGCGATGCGGTTGATGTCGGGCATGTCGGCGGGGTTGTGTAGCTCCATCTCGCACGCGTCTTCGGTTTTGCTGCGGCTGAGTTGCAGTTTGTAGACTACCGACGGAGCAGTCGTGATCAGGTCGAGGTCGAACTCGCGGGTGAGGCGTTCCTGGATGATTTCCAGATGGAGCAGGCCCAAGAAACCGCAGCGGAAGCCGAAGCCCAAGGCCGCGCTGCTTTCGGTTTCAAAGCTGAAAGATGCATCGTTGAGGCGCAATTTGCTGATGCTTTCGCGCAGTTTTTCAAAGTCTGCGGCGTCGGTGGGGAACAGGCCGCAGAAGACGACGGGTTGCACTTCTTTGAAACCGGGTAGTGCCTGCGCGGCGGGGCGTTTGGCGTCGGTGATCGTGTCGCCGACGCGGGTTTGCGCGACTTCCTTGATCTGGGCGGTGATGATGCCAACCTCGCCCGCCGCGATTTCGGTGAGGATCTCAAGCTTGGGCCGCATGCAGCCGACGCGGTCGACCAGATGCTTGGTCCCGGCGGCCATGAACTGGATTTCTTGGCCCTTTTTGATGATGCCGTCGATCACGCGGATCAGGATGACGACGCCGAGATAGGGGTCGTACCAGCTGTCAACCAGCATGGCCTTGAGCGGTGCGGCGCGGTCGCCCTTTGGCGGGGGGATGCGGGTGACGATGGCTTCGAGGACTTCGTCGATGCCGATGCCAGATTTTGCGCTGGTCAGGACGGCGTTGTCAGCGGGAAGCCCGATGATTTCCTCAATCTCGGCCTTGACCTTGTCCACTTCGGCGGCGGGCAGGTCGATTTTGTTGATGACGGGGACGATTTCATGGTCATGTTCGATGGACTGATACACGTTGGCGAGCGTCTGCGCCTCCACGCCTTGCGCCGCGTCGACCACGAGCAGCGCACCTTCGCATGCGGCAAGGCTGCGCGAGACTTCATAGGCGAAATCGACGTGGCCCGGCGTGTCCATCAGGTTGAGCTCGTAAGTGATGCCGTCTTTGGCGGTATAATCGAGCCGCACGGTTTGCGCTTTGATCGTGATCCCGCGTTCTTTTTCTATGTCCATGTTATCGAGCACCTGCGCGCTCATCTCGCGCTCGGTAAGGCCGCCGGTGGTCTGGATCAAGCGGTCGGCCAGCGTCGATTTGCCATGGTCGATATGCGCGATGATGGAGAAGTTGCGGATGCGGGAAAGGTCAATCGTCATGTGGTCTGGTTTTCAATGCATAATGCGGGGGCACAATATCCCCGGCGGTCCTGCGCGCCATTAGCAGCGGGCGCGGGTTAAGGGAAGGGGGCAGCTACTTTGCCAGCCACTAGTTTGCCGCTTACGCTTTCGCCAGCCAGTCGGCCAGCATCGCGCTGACCTGTTCGGGCGCTTCTTGCTGGACCCAGTGCGATACGCCGGGCAAGCGGTGCAGTGTCAGGCCTGGAACCCATTGTTCTGTGCCTTCGGTGCAATGGATGTTCAGCGCGGCGTCTTCTTCGCCCCAGATCATCAGCGTTGGCGTGTCAATCATGCCATCGCCGGATTCGGCGTCCATGTCATAATCACGCAGCAAAGCGCGGTAGTAATTGACCATCGCGGTGATCGCGCCGGGGCGTGAAGCCGCATCGGCGTAAACCTGAAGCACGCCGGGAGGGAAGCGGCTCTTATCAACGGCCATTTTATAGAAGGCGTCTTTGATTGCTTGCGCGCCGCCACGCAGCAGGCCCTTTTCCGGGATCACCGGCAATTGGAAAAAGAATATGTACCAGCTTTTCCAAAACTGCCGCCATTTGCGGATTTCACGGCGCGCTACCTTTGGATGCGGCACGTTCATAATCACCAGCTTGGTGAGCGGACGCATTTTCTTGATGGCGAACATCCATGCGACGATTGCGCCCCAATCATGCGCGATAAGCATGATTTCGGATGCAGGATGTTCCGCCTGCGCCGCATCGATCAGCGCGGCCACGTCGTCGAGCAAATGGTTGATCGCATAGTCACTGCGCCGCGCCGGACGGCTGCTGGCGCCATAGCCGCGCATATTGGGTGCCCAAACCCGCCAGCCTTGTTCGGCCAGCATGGGCATTTGGTATCGCCAGCTGTAATTCAGTTCGGGAAATCCGTGCAGACATATCGCCAACTTGCCACCGGCCCCGCCCGGCGGACAGATCTCGGCGAGCTCGAAACGCTGACCATTGGCTTCGACAAACCGATGTATAATTCCGCTGTTCGTTTCGGCTGGCCAGCTAAATTGGGTCACAATCGTTTTTCCTGATAACTCACGGTTTTGCCGTTTTCGAGTGTGGCCCGGCCAATTTCGGCAAAGCCCATATTTTCATGAAATGCCATCGATCCCGGGTTCGGCGGATCAAGATTGATCTCGCAAGTCACACGGACGTGACCCGCAGATTTTGCAAAATCAAACAGCTGCGTGTAATAATGCCGGGCCAAACCTTTGCCGCGTGTATGGGCGGCCACAATGATCCGGTCGACGTAAACAAATTGATCGAATCGTTCCTTAAACCATAGAAAATTGGCACCATCATAGGGTGCGTCTTGGTCAAAACTAATCAGCAATCCATGCATGTCATCGGTCTTGCTGAAAAACGCGTTGGCAATCATATGCTCCAAAGCGGGCAGATCAAGTGGACCTGTTTCAATGATATGGGCGTTATTCAGTGCCAAGATTTGTTGCAGCATATTCAATGTTAAGTCCCTAATCTTTCAAGTATTTACCGCAGCCACACGAAATGAATTGTACAGAAACGTCGTTTATGAGGAAATTAGCGCGTGCATGATTGACGCCCGCCCAAGGGAAGTGCACTCTGACTGCAGAGAAATAGAGGAGACGAGACAGCATGTCAGGGAAAAAAGGGCCGGAGAAAAAAGGCGCGGAAAAGAAGTCCACGAAGGCTGCGTTCGGTGCATTTGATGCTGCCAACGAGGCGACCATGGCGCTGGGACCAATGGCAGGCTTGGCCCGGGAAGATTTTGCCGGTGCGATTGGGGTGCTGTTGCGGCAAACTGCGGCGCAGCCAGATCTGGTTTTTAAGACCGCAACGGGAATGAGTGAAGATTTCGTCAAAATAATGACCGGCAAATCGGAACTTGCTCCCGATCCCAAAGACAAGCGTTTCATGGACCCGGCATGGCGGTTCAATCCATTTTTCAAGGCCGGTGCGCAATATTATCTGGCGGTGCAAAAGGGTGTGAAGGACTGGGTCGGCGAGCTGGAACTTGATGCGCTGGAAAAAGACCGCGCAAATTTTGTCAGCCAGATGATCATTGACGCATTGGCGCCAACCAACACATTGATTGGCAATCCCACCGCACAAAAAATGCTGGTCGATTCCGGCGGGCTTTCGCTGATCAAGGGATTGAAAAATGCCTATGATGACATGACCAAAAATGACATGATGGTCAGCCAGGTGAACAAAAAGCCTTTCAAATTGGGCGAAAATGTCGCCACATCAAAAGGTTCGGTGGTTTACCGCGATGAAATGATGGAGCTGATCCAATATGCGGCCACCACCGATCAGGTTTATGAAATCCCGCAATTGACCATCCCGCCGCAAATTAACAAAATGTATATCAACGATCTGACGCCCGAAAAGAGCGTGGTCAAATGGCAGTGCGACAACGGCATGCAGCCGTTCGTGATCAGCTGGCGCAACCCGACCGATGATATGCCCAATTGGAATATGGCGGACTATGTCGGCGGCTGCATTCGTGCACTGGATGTGGTCGAAGAAATCACCGGCAGCAAGACGGTCAACGTCTCCGGCGCGTGTTCCGGCGGGCAAACAATGTCGGTGATGTTGTCAAAACTGGCATCGCAGGGGGATAAGCGGGTCGGCTGCGTGACCATGATGGTGTGCGTGCTGGAACCAAAAAAAGGCGATACCGAAGCCAGTTCGATGATGAGCGATCATGGCGTCGCCCTGGCCCGTCAACGTGCCGCGAAAAAGAAGGTTATTCCCGGCAGTGATATGTCACGCGGCTTTGCCTGGTTGCGGCCAAACGATCTGATTTGGAATTATGTGGTCAACAATTATCTGCTGGGACAAGATCCGCCGGCATTTGACATCTTGTTCTGGAATTCAGATGCAACCAACTTGTCATCGGGGCTATTGGCCGATTTCCTCGATCTGTTTGAAGCCAATGCGTATGCCGAGCCGGGTAAATTCGACATTGCCGATCACACGCTCGATCTGACCAAGATTAAAAGCGATATGTTCATATTGGGCGGCACGACCGACCATATCACGCCGTGGAGGGCATGTTATCGTTCGACGCAATTGTTCGGCGGCAAGAATATTCAATTTGTCTTGAGCCAGGCAGGTCACATGCAGGCGATCCTGAATCCGCCGGGCAATCCCAAAGCTAAATTCTTCAAGCATAAGAATGACAAAACCCCGGCGGATGTCGATGAATGGATGGCAGGCGCAGAAGAGGTTGCAGGCAGCTGGTGGCCGTATTGGATCGAGTGGCTGAGCGCGCGGGCGGGCAAAAAAATTGCCGCACCTGCCACTTTGGGCAGTAAGAAGAATCCGGAACTGGGCGCCGCGCCGGGTCTGTATGTTTTCGATTAATGCAATCTGATGCGGCGGAATTTCTGGCCAATTGCCGGTTTTTCGAGTTTGATTTTACGGTGAGGGCGTAAGGCATGGACAATATCCCCGACGCCTTTCCCAAAGAGGGATATGGCGAAGAGGCGGTTTTTAGTTGGTTCAAGCGAGAGATTGAAGCCAAGTCGGCAATGCTTGGTGACGATCTTGCTTTTGCGCACATGGACCCGCCAACGCCTGAAATTGCATCGAGTCTGTTGGGGCTAAATGCCCGGTTTAATCAAAATCTTCTACATCCCGATCTCAGCCCTTTTGCCACAGAAGCCGAGCGCCACGTTATCGGCTGGATCGCCCCGGCGTTCGGTATGACGGTCGGGCATATGTGCAGCGGTTCGACGCTGGCAAATTTGACCGCGCTTTGGCGGGCGCGTGAAGCCGGTGCGTCGCGCGTGGTTGCTTCTGCCGATGCCCATATTTCGGTGGCCAAATCCGCTCATATTCTCGGCATGCCATTTACGGCGGTTGCGGTGAACGCGCAGGGGCAACTGGACCGGTCGCAGTTGGACGAGTTAACCGATGCGGCCATCGTTCTAACGGCGGGCACGACGGGGCGCGGGGTGGTCGATTGCTTGTCGCGGATCGATGCGGCGTGGGTCCATGTCGATGCAGCGTGGGCAGGGCCGCTGCGCTTCACACAATATGCGGACCGGTTGACGGGCATAGAGCACGCCGACAGTGTCGCGGTTTCAGCGCATAAGTGGCTTTTCCAACCGAAAGATTCTGCGATCATCCTATTTGCAAATCCAGACGCACAATCGGCGATCAGTTTCGGCGGCGCATATCTGCAAACGCCCAATATCGGCATACAGGGCTCACGCGGCGCGGCGGCCATTCCGCTGCTCGCGACATTGCTGGCATGGGGTGAAACCGGGCTGGCGAAACGCATTGAAAAAGGCGTTCAAGACGCGGAGGCTCTTGCCAGCTATTTGACACATGATGATCGCACAGAATTGAAACAATATCCCGAAACGGGCGTTTTGAACTGGCGTCCGGTCAATCGGAATATCGAGGAAGTCTTAAGATCGCTTGGTCAAACATCGTCGAAAACTATAATTGATGGTGAGACGTGGCTGCGTCAAGTCGCGGCCAATCCCAATGCAGACATCACAAAAATATGGCAGAAGATCTGCTCAATTGTATGATTTAGAATGGGTTGGAAATTGGCGTTTGCGAACACAGATAGCCGCCCCTTATCACTTCGATTTTCGGGGCTATACCAATTGAATTTTGCAGTTATAGTGTCGGCAACAAATGCGACCCAATTAGTAGGAAACGAAATATGACCAAGGGCCGTGAACCAGAACGTGAACCAGAATTCACGATGGAAGTTCTGGATGGAAGGACGTTGCGGGTTGCTCGGTGGCGGGCGGCTGGCAAGGGGGCATCAGCATCATTGCCAATCCTGTTCTTCAACGGGATCGGCGCGAATATCGAGGCTGTGGCACCGATGGCCGAAATGCTCGATGACCGCGATTTTATCACTTTCGACATGCCCGGCGTCGGCGGATCACCTGACCCGGTTGTGCCTTATAACGCCATCATGATGGCCCGCATCGCCGGTCTCTTGCTCGAAAAATTCAACATTCCTGTGGTCGATGTTGTCGGCGTCAGCTGGGGCGGCGCAATGGCGCAGCAATTTGCCATGCAAAACGGCGCGCAAGTGAACAAGCTGATCCTGATGGCAACCAGCGCAGGCATGCTGATGGTTCCCGGCAACCCTGCGGCATTGATGAAAATGGCCGATCCGCGCCGCTACATCGACCCCGAATTTATGAACAAGCATTTCAAGACACTCTATGGCGGAGCTGATGATGGAAAGGGCGCTCATATTTCCCGCATAACGCCGCCTTCCAAAACAGGATATTTCTATCAGTTGATGGCGATGATGGGGTGGACCAGTGCGCCGTTCCTGCCGTTTATGAAAAAGGAAACGCTGATCATGATGGGCGATGATGATCAGATCGTGCCGCTGGCCAATGGCAAATTCCTGAACATGTTGATCCCAAACAGCGAATTGCATGTGATCAAGGATGGCGGCCACCTGTTCATGTTGAGCCATACGCAGGAAAGCATCGAGGCGATACGTGGTTTCTTGGCCCCGGCGCAGGCGCAACGTAAGGCCGCTTAAACAGCGCTTTCCTTTCGCCTGTAACGCGCTAGCATCTCGAATCGAGAACAGGGGTAAGGGAGAGCATTGGTGCGGCACATCGCAATCATCGGGTCGGGTCCGGCGGGATATTATACGGCGGAGGCGGTGCAAAAGGCCTTTGGCGAAGATGTGCGGATCGATGTTATTGACCGCCTGCCTGTTCCATTCGGGCTTATCCGTTTCGGCGTTGCCCCCGATCACCAATCGATCAAGGCGGTTGCGAACCGCTATGAGAAAGTCGCCCTGTCCGGCAATGTGCGGTTTGCCGGCAACGTCAGTGTGGGCAAGGACGTTACGATTGGCGAACTACACGAACTTTATGACGCGGTGGTACTAGCGACGGGCGCACCGAATGATCGCGGGTTAGACATTGATGGTGCCGATTTGCCAGGGGTCTATGGCAGCGCGGCTTTTGTCGGCTGGTACAATGGCCACCCCGATTTTGCGGATCTCGATCCAGACCTCAGCGGCAAGCATGTGGTCGTGATTGGCAACGGTAACGTCGCGCTCGACGTCGGGCGGATATTGTCCAAATCGCGCGAGGAATTTTTGGGATCAGATATCGTCAACCATGCACTCGGCCGGTTGATGACCGCCAAAACCGAGCGTGTCACTTTCCTTGGTCGGCGCGGTCCGCATCAGATCGCAATGACGCCAAAGGAGCTTGGCGAACTGGGCCACTTGAAACGCGCCGCGCCGTTCGTGTCCGCTGCTGATTTGCCCGATGAAGGTGCCGACGCATTGCTCGAGCCCGGCATGCGCAAGTCGGTAACGCATCTGCGCGATTTCGCGGATATTCCCGCGAGCGTGCACGCCGACAAACCGATCACGATCGAGTTTGATTTCTTCGCCTCACCGGTTGCAATCGAAGGCAATGGCAAGGTGGAACGCTTGCTGGTGGAGCGAACAACGTTAGATGATCAAATGCGCAGCCATGGCACGGGCGAGATCTACACGCTCGAATGCTCTGCAGTGATCAGCTGCATCGGGTATCAAACACCGCCGATCGAAGGCGTGCCGTTCGAACATGGCCGCGGCCGTTTTGCCAGCGATGAAGGCCGGATTTTGCCGGGCCTATACTGCGTCGGATGGGCGCGGCGCGGACCATCGGGAACCATCGGCACCAACCGTCCCGATGGCTATGCGATTGCGGATTTGATCGTGCAAGATATTGGCAGCGGCGCAGGCAAAGCGGGGCGCAGCGGCCTCGATGAAATTCTATCGCAGCGGTCTGTCGGCGTGGTGACCTTTAACGATTGGAAAAAGATCGAACAGGCCGAATTGCAGCGCGCCAGGGAAGGCGCGCCGCGTGAAAAATTCACCAGCATCGCGGAAATGATCGCGGCGGCGGGGTGATTGATCCCGATTGCGTTTGAGTTCGCCCCTGCGCTAAATCCACAATCCCACCGCGTGGATCACGAGCCCGGCCAAGCCGCCAACCAACGTGCCATTGATGCGGATGAATTGCAGGTCGCTGCCCACGGCGTTTTCGACGCGGTCGGTGATGGTGGAGGCGTCCCAGCCTTTGATCGTGTCGGAAACTAAGGACACGATATTTTCGCCGTAATTTTCGGTGGTGCCAACAATTGCGCGGCGCGCGAAGCGGTTGATTTGCTGTTTCAGCCGTTCGTCTTGCTGCAGACGGCTTCCCAAATTGATCAGGATTTTGCCAAACTGCCCGGCCAAAGAGGCGTCGGGATGGCGGGCGGCTTTTAGCAGCCCTTCGCGGCCTTGCTGCCACAATCCGTCAATCCAGCTGCCAATCGCGGGATTATCGAGCAGCTCGCTTTTCCATTCGTTGACGCGCTTGCGCATTTTTTTGTCATGGACCAAATCATGGGCAAGGTTGGTCAGCCCCTCTTCGCCCTTGGCGCGCAAAGGATGGTCCGGGTCGGCGGCCATTTCAGCCAGCATCTTGCTAAGGCCGCTGACAATCGCATCGGCCAGTTTTTCATCAAGCCCGGTCCAGCGCATAATCGTATTGGCACGTTCCTCAACCATTTCGCGGATGAGATGTTCGTTGGCTTCGAGTGTTTTTGCACTCCATTTAATGACGCCGTCGAGCACCGCCATGTGCCGCCGCTCACGGATCATCGCGGTCAGCATTTGGCCGAGCAGCGGCGCGATATCGAGCTTTTGCAGTTGTTGGCGCAGCGCCGCTTTGGCGACATTGCCCAAGCGTTCGTCGTCGAGTGACGCAATCATATCGCCAAAAAGCCGCGATGCCCCCATCCGCATCCGGCCTTCGCCGCCCGCTGGTTGCACCAGGAACCGGCCCATCGCCCCTGCCACATCCATGTTCCGAATACGCCGCGTCACCACTTTTGTGGTCAGGAAATTACCGCGCAAGAACGCTGCCAATGTGTTGCCAATCCGCGTTTTGTTGTTGGGAATAATCGCGGTGTGCGGAATGCGAATACCCATCGGATGGCGAAACAAAGCGGTCACCGCAAACCAATCGGCCAACCCGCCGATCATCCCCGCCTCTGCAAACGCGCGCAAAAATCCCCAGTAGCCTAGGTAGTTATGTTCCAGCCGGCTGCCGATTATGAACAGCACCGCCATGAACGCCAGCAAGCTGGTCGCGACAATACGCATTTGGCGCAGCTCTGCGTCACGCGCATCATAACGTGCCCTTTCCGATTGCCCCAAATGTTTGACCTGCTTCACAATTTTTGCCTTACCGCAATATGGCGGCATCTGCCAAGCGGCCTGCGCGGTTCAACTCGATTATTCAGCAGGCTGAATGCCTCCGCCTTCGCTAAAAATAGGCGCCTTCTTTTTGGCTTTGCGTCTGGCAGCCTCTTTTTCATTGTCAGCCAAGCTGTCATAATCTGCCAGCAAAACGCGCCCGATTTTTTTGCCAAGCCACGCCTCGATATCACTCGCCAAGCTGAATCCAGCGGGTACCAGCGCCAAAGTAAGGATCGTCGAGAGGATCAACCCGCCAATCACTGCCACGCCCATTGGCGCACGGAATGCGCCGTCGCCCGAAATAGACAGCGCCGTCGGCACCATACCCGCAACCATCGCCACAGTGGTCATCACAATCGGCTGCGCCCGTTTGCGTCCGGCTTCGATGATAGCCTCGGCCTTGGGAACACCGCGTTCAATTTCCTCAAGCGCGAAATCGATCAGCAAGATCGAGTTCTTGCCAACAATTCCCAGCAACATCAGAATGCCGATGAACACGGGAATCGAAATAACATCACCGGTGATCCAAATCGCGATCAGACCGCCCAATGGGGCCAGCAATAGCGACGCCATATTAACGAGCGGCGATACAAAACGGCGGTACAGTAGCACCAAGACACCAAAGACCAGGAACACGCCGGAAATGACCGCGACAATGAAGTTTTGGATTAACTCAAGCAGGATTTCATCCTGACCGGCGGCCGGATTTGCGACACCGACAGGCAGATTTTTCATCAGCGGCAGCGCGTTTACTTCTTTGATCGCATCGCCATAAATCCCGTTGGCCGAAATATCTGCGCCAATAAACACCCGGCGCTGTTGGTTTTCCCGCTGAATTGTCGTCGGGCCGGACCCGAATGAAATTTCTGCGACACGGCTCAACGGCACCGTTCCCCCGCTGGCGGTCGGGACTGGCAGGTTTTGAATGGTTGATATCTCGGACCGAGTTGATTCAGATAGCATAACGCGGATCGGGATTTGACGGCTTGATAGCGAGAATTTTGCGCTGTTCTGATCGATGTCGCCAATCGTCGCTATCCGGATCGCTTGACTCAACGACGCTGTCGTCACGCCCAGCTGTGCGGCAAGATCAAGCCGGGGGCGAATGATGACTTCGGGCCGTTTAAGATCCGCCGAGACCCTTGGTCCATCCAGCGACTTTATCGACTTCATCTGTTCCACCAGCTTCGCCGCTGTATCATTTAACAGCACGGGATCAGAGCCGGTTAACATGACTGTCACGTCGCGGCCTGAACTTGGGCCGCCATAGCCGTCTGCCTGAAAGTTCATCCGCGCGTCGGGGATTTTCTGCAGGATCGGGGTCAATGACCGTTCAAACTCGATGCTGGTCATCTTGCGATCTTTTTTCAGCGTTATGACTACAAACGCATTGCCTTCATTAATGCGTTCCAGCGCGTTTTCGACATCGGGATGTGCGTTCAGTAACGCCGCAACTTTGTCGGCGACAACTTCGGTTTGCTTGAGCGTCGTTCCCGGCACCATTTCAATGCGGATACGGCTAAAATCCTGATTTGCATCGGGGAAAGGCTGGATCGGTACAACAGCGAACATGCCAATCGTCGCCACGAAGGCAAGAACGCCAATCCCGACCATCTTCCACCGGTGGTTCAGTGACCAGGTCAGCATGCTAACGTACCGTTCCATCCACGGTCCCTGCGCATGGGAGGCTTCACCGTGCGATTTCATGAAATACGCCGCAATCATCGGCGTGATCATGCGTGCGACCGCAAGGCTGATAAACACTGCAATCACGACGGTAAGCCCGAAAGCTTTGAAAAATTGCCCGGAAATTCCCGGCATCAATCCAACCGGCAGGAAAACCGCGATAATCGAAAAGGTCGTGGCAACCACCGCAAGGCCGATTTCGTCGGCGGCATCAATGGATGCTTGATAGGCAGATTTGCCCATCCGCATGTGGCGCACGATATTTTCGATTTCCACAATGGCATCGTCGACCAGCACACCTGCAACCAATCCCAGCGCAAGCAGGCTGAATGTGTTCAGGTTGAAACCCAGCAGGTCCATAAACCAAAAGGTCGGTATCGCGGACAAGGGGATTGCGATTGCAGAGATGATTGTCGCCCGCCAGTCGCGCAGGAACAGGAACACAACAACGATAGCCAGCAAAGCGCCCTCGATCATCGCGGCCATCGAACTGGCATATTGGCCCTTGGTATAATCAACGGTGGTGAATAGCCGCGTGAATTTAATCCCCGGATTGCTCTTTTCCAGCTCTTGCAATTTTTCGAAGGACTTGTCGTAGACGGTAACTTCGGACGATCCCTTTGCGCGGGTAATGCCGAATGTTATCACTTGCCGGCCGCGCAATTTGCCTATCGACGTTTGCTCGCCAAAACCGTCCGCCACTCTTGCCACATCGCTCAGCTTTACCGTCCGGCCATTGCCCAGCGATATTTGCGTTTGGCTGAGCGCAAAGGCGGAGTCGGCATTTCCCAATACGCGAACCGATTGGCGCGATCCAGCAATTTCGGCGCGCCCGCCCGCTGCATTGACGTTTAACTGACGCAAAACATTGTTGATTTGACTGGCCGTCACGCCCAGCGATTGCATCTTTGCGGGATCTAGAATTACCCTAATCTCCCTGCTGACGCCGCCATTACGGTCGACATTGGCAACACCTTCAACCGCGAGCAGCGATTTCGAAATGGTATCATCGACAAACCAGCTAAGCTGTTCCAGCGTTAGATCGGCGGCGGAAACGGCGAAGTAAACCAAGGCGTCGCCGTTAATGGTGACCTTCAATATTTGCGGTTCCAATATCCCATCGGGCAACTCGCTGCGGATCTGGTCCACTGCATTTTTCACTTCGGCGACCGCAGCGTTGGTGTCTGTGCCCAGTTCGAACTGAACAAAAGTTTCACTGCTGCCTTCGCGAACGGAGGAGCTGATTTGATTGACCCCGGCGATGGATTGGATCGCAGCTTCTACCCGCTGGGTAACTTGCGTTTCCAACTCGCTGGGTGCTGCACCCGGCTGGACGATAATCACTTGCGCGGCAGGAAAATCAATATCCGGATCGTTGTTCACGTCCATCCGGTTGAAGCTCAAAATTCCGGCCATCAACAACCCGAGGAACAATACGATCGGGACAACCGGATTGCGGATCGACCACGCGGAGATGTTGTTGAAGTTCATTCTGCTGATCCGGTCATAACGGGGAGGGTGATCGCGCGGGGCATGAGGCTATTGCGGCTGCTTTTTCTGCATCACCGCTTTTACCGTTTCGCCGGGGTTCAAAAAGCCCCCGGCAAACAGAACAACCTTTTCCGTGCCGTCCAATCCTGCGATGACGGGGATGCCGTTTGCGGTGACTTCACCGGTTTTAATCACCCGGCGGGCGACTTTGTTGTCGTTGCCAATGATGTAAACGAAAAAGCCGCTATCGTCGTTTTGGATTGCGGATTCAGGCAGGATCGGCGCGGTCATAGCGCCAGACCGAATGACTACGCTGGCAAATCCGCCGGGACGCAGCGCCCGGTTAAACGGCAACGCAATGCGCGCGATACCTTGCCGCGATTGTCCATCAATGGTCGGCGAAATTTGCCAAATCTGGCCGGTAAAGGTCTCTTCACTGCCAACCGGCGTTACCGTTGCTGAAATACCTTCGGATACGGATGCGAGATCATTCTCGCTCAGCAACGCTTGCAATTCCATCTCGCCGCCCTTGGCGATGCGGAACAATATGCCGCTGCCTGCGCTCACGGTTTGGCCCGGCTCGACATTGCGTTCCAACAGATATCCGCTGACTGGAGCACGAATATCAAGCCGTGCATTGCGGGCGCGGGTTTCATTCAGTTGCGCTAGCGCCACGTTTACACGGGCGCGGGCGGCATTGCGTGTGGCCGTTTTGCGGTCAACATCGGCTTTCGAGATGAAACCTCTGTCAATAAGCTGCGCCGCACGGCTCAATTCACTCTCTGCCAGTTGCAGATCGGCGCGCGCCACGCCAATTTGTGCGTCCAGCGCGGCGGCTTGCTGCACTTGCACTGACCGTTCGATGCTGACCAAAGTTTGTCCTTGCGAAACCCATTCCCCCGCATCGAAAAATACCCGTGATACCTGTCCGCCTTCACCGACCACGCCGACCGGCGTATCGCGCCGCGCCGCGATTGTGCCAGTCGCGTTGATTGATTTGGCGACGGTTTCCGTGCCTGGCGATACGACCGTAACATTCTGCGCCTGCTCGCTCTTTTTGGCATCATCAGCGGCGGCTTTGGTCGCCGCGCCGGCTTGACCTTGAGCGTAGTAATAATAGCCCAGCGATCCGCCAACCAACAAGATCAGCGCGATGGCGGCAATAATGATCCAGCGGCGCTTATTTGAACTGCCGTTGTCGTCAAACGTATATTCACTTTGGCCGCCAATCGGGCTGGCAATACTGGTTTCGTAGTTCATGTCTTGTCCGTATTCGATTGCGCAGGCTTGATTGTGGTACGGGGAGAGGCCAATTGCGCTAGCTGTATTACATCAGTACATCACCGTCCAGAAGTTTTCCGAACGGGTTTGCCGTCAATATAGAGATATTTTCCTAGCGGATAGTTGCATTTGCCACAACAAGCATTGATGGCCAGTTTTTTCGACAAACGACGTTCAAAAGCGTGTGTTTAAAAGGTTCGGCGGCTAAAAACTGAGCAGAATTCAAACAAGAGACAAAAAAGGGGCCGCGAAGCATATTGCGCGTCCCCTTTTTTTGAGTGGGCCTTGGCCCCAATTCGTGAATGATTTGCTTAACGGATTTTGCCGCGACGGAAAAAGTTAACGCCAGCAAGCAAAACAATTGCGCCGACAAAAGCGACGATAAGCGACGGAATATCCAAGCCATCGCGCAATCCCATGCCGCCCATGCCCAACAATCCCGCGATAAATTTACCAAGCAACGAGCCCACGCAGCCAACAACAATGTTCAAGAAAATTCCTTGATCAGCGTCTGTATTCATTACTTTACTTGCCAGCCAGCCGATAATTCCACCAACAATCAATGCGATTATGAAGTTCATTCTATCCTCCTGTTTGCAACCTCACCCGTTAGCCGGGCTGCCGGGATGATAGTCAAACTTTTCAAAAGTTCAAACTGCGTTTTGTCCGCCATGGTTTGACATATTGCAATCGCAACGCAAAAGCCCCGCAGGCCAAGTGCTAAACTTGGAGCCTGCGGGGCTTTAAAAGCGCTGGTCTCGCGCTAGTTGTTCAGTATTTTTGTTGGCGCTCGTATAGGTCGCGGTAATGCTGGATGCGGGTAACCCGAAGGCCAGCCATGCCGGAACGATCCACCGCCCGTTGCCAAGAAGCAAATTCTTCCAAGGTTAAGTCATAGCGTTCGCACACGTCATTGATGCTTAACAGGCCGCCATTTACTGCGGAAACAACCTCTGCCTTGCGGCGCACAACCCAGCGCGTCGTTCCCGGAGGCGGCAAGCTGTCTATCGAAAGTGGTTCGCCCAATGGGCCGATAACCGTAGCAGGGCGTATTTTTTGGTTTTCTATCATATTGACCTCAGTTTTTCTTGCCCCGGATTTGCTGTCAGTTCGTCTGACAAATCTGGTTTTACTGCGACAGGTTTGCGATTGATTGAACCGTCTTGGTAAACGGCTTGGTCATAATTGGATTGGTCATCAAATTCTGATGCCTTGCTGGGATAAAACGAGCCGTGCGGCGGCGCTTTGGCGTCGATTGCGGCGGTATTTCCAGCGAAATAGTGTAAACGACCCTCAACACTGTCGTCGCGTATCGCGGCGCCAATAACGTTGCGCTGTGCAGCAATTACGGCGATTGACGTTACGCACTTCGCTTGACGCGAAATTGCCGAAGACAGCAAAGCACGAAAATCCGCACGACGCGGTGCGCCGTTGATGTTGTCATGCAAAGAGGGGAATGTCATTTCCATGCCCTTCCTCTACACGCCACCTGATAACGCGGAGTAAAGGCACGGTTCATTTTAAGTTAGGCGAGATTAATGGCGGTTATCATTTGCCGGCCGGTTTTGTATCATTTTGAGAACGCGTAACGCAAAACTAGCGTTTCGGCGCTCACGCCGCTATGGGCCATGCCGATATGACCGAAAAAAATATTTCAGTTAATTTTCAATTGGGCGATGATTTGTCCGGAAAGCGCATCGTTGTAGCAATGTCGGGCGGAGTTGATTCGTCGGTGGTTGCGGCATTGGCAGCGCGGACGGGTGCCGAAACAATTGGCGTGACTTTGCAGCTATATGATCATGGCAGCGCGGTGAAGCGGGCGGGTTCATGTTGCGCGGGGCAAGATATCCGCGATGCGCGCGCCGTGGCCGACAGGCTGGGCATTGCCCATTATGTGTTCGATCACGAAAGCCGCTTTCGCGAATCGGTAATCGATCATTTCGCCGATGAATATATGGCAGGGCGCACCCCGATCCCTTGCGTCCGCTGTAACATGGGCGTGAAATTCACCGATTTGTTCCGGCTGGCAAAGGAACTGGGCGCAGATTGCCTTGCCACAGGTCATTATGTCCGCCGGATAGAGGGGCAGGGCGGGGCAGAGTTACACCGCGCCGCCGATATCGCCCGCGACCAAAGCTATTTCCTGTTCGCGACGACGCAGGATCAGCTGGATTATTTGCGGTTCCCGTTGGGTGATATGCCCAAGCCGTTGGTGCGCGAAATCGCGACCGATCTGGGATTGGTGGTTGCCGCCAAGCCCGACAGTCAGGATATTTGCTTCGTTCCCGATGGCGATTACGCCAGCGTTGTGCGCAAAATACGCCCCGACGCCGATACTGGCGGCGAAATTGTGCATATCAACGGCGATGTGCTTGGCGAACATAAGGGCTTGATCCATTATACCGTGGGGCAGCGTAAAGGCCTGGACATCGGCGGTCAGCCGGTGCCGCTTTATGTGGTTCGGCTGGATGCCGCCGCACGCCGCGTTTATGTCGGCCCGCGCGCTGCGCTTGCCGTCGCTGCTGCGCGGGTGACAGACTGCAATTGGCTGACACAGGCCGAATCGCGCTCGGTGATGCTGCCGATCATGGTGAAAGTGCGGTCGATGGCACGGCCAGTTGCAGCGCGGATTGAGGGCGAATGGCTGCGCTTTGACATACCAGAACTTGGCGTTGCGCCGGGGCAAGCGGCAGTATTCTACGACGGCGACCGCGTTCTAGGTGGCGGCTGGATCGACGAAACCGAGGCGGTGGCACTGGATTTGGTGGCGTGAACTGCCAAAGATATTAGAGCATCCTAATCCAGCGCCTCAATTTCGGCCTTGTTCAGTTGCTGACAACCAAATTCACCGCGCAACTCGGCTGCTGCTTCTGCTAGCAACGGGACCGATGCGGTAACACGTTTGTTTTCGGGGTCGTCGCTGACGCTGACTATTTCCATGCCGGCTTCGGTGTCATTGGCGCAGCTTTCCATATCGCGGCCCTCGATATAGCGGCATGAGCAAGTGACGTGTGCTGCATAACTTGTTCCCAAACGGGCATAGCCCTTCAGCGTCGCAAAATTGAACATGAGCAACAACAGGATCAAAACGAGCATCGCAATCACTGCGAGCTTGGCGATCCGCCACTTGTTATGGGGCGCTTTGTGTGTTGGATTTGGGGTTGCAGTTGCCATGAACGTTCCTAATGATGATTTCTATGCCTAAGAACAATACGCCCTTCGCCGCAACCGCTTTTTCACTCGCCGCCGCGTTCGCACTATCCGCGTGCAGCAATACAGCGCCGCAACCTGCGGCCAAACCAACCGCCGCTAATGCGCCGTTTATCGCCAATTACGCCGATGATGCAGCGGTAAGCGAGGCGGCATTGAAGCAGATGATTGCGCCTTTTTTTGAAGACGCGGCGTTGTCGGAAACCCGCGCTGTGGTGATCATGCACGGCGGTATTGTCATCGCCGAACGATATGCGCCGGGATATGGTCCCGACACCAAGTTGATAAGTTGGTCGATGGCAAAAACGGTGACGGCAACATTGGTCGGCATGATGATCGCCGATGGCCGCCTTGCGCTCGATGAACCTGCGCCGATTGCCGAATGGCAAATTCCTGGAGACGAACGCCGCAAAATCACGATCCGGCATTTGTTGCATATGGCGTCCGGTATTGATCATACCGAAGGGCTGGATGAAGAGGCTGGCGTTGCGATCTACGATGGCGATACGCCGCGTATGCTATTTCTCGATGGCCGCGACGACGTGGCACGCTATGCTGAAACCCGGGTGCTGGAGGCATCGCCGGGAACGAAGTTCGAATATAGTTCGGCGACGTCCCATATCCTAGCGGACATCATGACGCGGTCGCTTACCGACAGCAAAGACCCGTTGGTCCGGCGCAATGCCATGCTGGAATATGCCAAGGGCAGGTTGTTTGATCCATTGGGGATGAAGAGCATGACTCCGGAATTTGACCGGTCGGGTACGATGCTGGGCGGCAGCATGATGCACGCAACGGCTCGTGACTGGGCAAAGCTGGGCGAGTTTTTGCGCAACAATGGTTCGGTACGCAGTGCGCAATTGCTACCGACCAGCTGGACGCGGTTTATGCGCACATCGAGCGGGCAAGACGCGGCGTATGGCGGGCATTTGTGGCTCAACAAAAAACGTCCAGAAGGCCGCGATCAGGTTTTGTTTCCGGGCAAAGGGCCCAGCGATGTATTCTCGATGCTTGGCCATCTGGGGCAATTTGTTCTGGTATCACCGCAGCATAAGTTGACCGTCGTGCGGCTGGGAAAAACGGTCGATTCCGAATTGGATCCAGTAAACGAACAACTGGCCAAAGTCGTCGCGATGTTCCCGAAAAGCTGAGGCGCGGCTAAAACAATCCGCGGCTGAAACGGCCGCCTACCAAATTGTTGGCTTGGCAATCATCAACCAGAACACTGCGAGCAAGCCCAAAAATGCGGGCCAGCCCAAAGCAAACCAAAGCCGCATTGTTCGGCGGTATTCTGATCCCAAAGGTTCACCGGTTTCCATTGCGGCCTGTGCCATGCGCTGCGCTTTTATTTGCAGCCAGACGACGGGTGCCCAGCAAACGAAGGCAATCGCATATAATGCATAGCTCACAACGAGCCATGACTCGCCGAGCGAATAGCCCGCGAGGTAGGCCAGCATTAGGCCGCTGGCTGGTTGTATGATGCCGCTGGCTCCCGTAAAAATCCAATCTGCGCGCACCACCATCCGGCCCACATTGGCAACCGTGGCCGGATCACGGCTGAGATGCGCACACAAGAAATAATATGCTGTTCCCGCGCCAAAGCCGAACAATATCGTGCTGCTCAAAATATGAACCCATTTGACGAGGAGGTAGAGTTCCATCAGCGTTGATCTCCAATGGCACCATGCACTGCGATGGCCAGCAATATGGGAATGTTCTTCACCAACGGCCCAAGTGGATCGAGCCAAAGCAACGGCAGGGCAAAACCGATGACCAAGGTATAGCCGATCACTACTGCGAGTTGGACGGGTGTTGAAAGCCGCGCATTCCGGTCGAAAATTATCAAGCCAGCAATCGCGATATCCAAGATGCTACTGCCAATCTGCAGAGGGGTCGCGAAAGCGGCGGATAGGTCGATACTTTCAACTAGCGCATTGGTCTGCGCTTGACCGTGGAACAGCCCCAGATAGCCGGAACTTAGCCACATCAATACAAGCACGATTTTCAACGCCGGTGCCAGAAAGAACAGCCGCGCATGCCACCGGTCCTGCACCTGCGCTGGCCGGTCGCGCATTGCATCACTGAGGCTGCGCGGCGTGAAGCCGATTGCTTTCGCAAAGACGGCGCTATCGCCCGCATTGCCAGCGACCATTTGCACGAGGCTGTTCGTTGCAATTGGTCCGTTCCCCGCAACATCACCAACGCGGCCCAGAAAGCGCATCAGCGGCATGGGAACCGGCAGAAACCGAGCCTTCCCGAAACCGAGCCACGCTCTATATTGCTGCAACAGATCTTTTAGGTTGAGCGTTTCTGGCCCAACCGGTTCCAACGTCTGTTCGGAAAAGGCGACACCTTCGCAAGCCGTTCGCACGGCTTGCGAAAGATCATGCACATGAATGGGTGTGAATGCGAAATCTCCATTGCCGGGCACTGGCGTAATCAGGGGAAGGCCTGCCATTCCGCGCATTAACGACGTCCCGCCATAGCTGCCATCGCCATAAACCAGCGATGGACGCAGGATTGTCCAGTTTAGACCTGAAGATCGCAGCGCTTCTTCTCCCGCCAATTTTGAAACTGAATAGTCGGTTGCAACATCGCTCCGCGCGCTGATTGCAGAGATTAGCACGATCCGCTTGACGCCTGCATCAAGCGCGGCAGTGTATAATGCCTTTGGGGTATCGACATGGACAGCATCCATATCGCGTCCGCGCAGAACACCTGCGGCATTTATGATGATATCGATACCGGGCAAGTGGTGCCGCCAAACTTCCGGATTGGCCACTTGGGCGAGATCAATGGCAATGAATTGGGCCACAGGAAAGGCGAATGGCAATTCGCCAACGTTGCGCACTATGCCGATAACTTCATGACCTGCGGCCAATAGATCGGCCATGATGGAGCGGCCAATAAACCCACCCGCGCCCAGCAGCATTATACGCATTCGTCACCCCTTTTCAGAGGTATTAAGCTTTAACGTCAGGCTTTGGCAACAGGTGCGTCGTCGCCAAGGTCTTCGAACCAGGCTTCGACTGGACCCTTTAGCGTTAACAACATTGGCCGCCCCTTGCGGTCGAGCGACTTTCCAGCCTGCACTTTGATCCAGCCAGCGGAAATGCAATATTCCTCAACTGTTGTGCGCTTTTCACCTTTGAAGCGGATGCCGATGCCGCGTTCCAACGCTTCGGCGTTGTAAGCGTCGCTATGTGGGTGGATCGACAAATGGTCGGGCGGGGTATCTGCGGTGTCAGTCATAACCGCGCCTTTGCCGTAAACTGGCCGCGCTGGCAATCCCTCACTATTGCGGGCCGCAATCTTAACTGGCAAGGCGCGCAGATGAATATAGATCAATATGATGTGATCATCCTGGGCGCAGGCGGGGCCGGGTTGATGTGTGCGGCGGTGGCGGGACAGCGCGGGCGGCGGGTGTTGCTGATCGATCATGCCGAAGAAGCGGGTAAGAAAATCCTGATTTCTGGCGGCGGTCGTTGCAATTTTACCAATGTTAACACGGTGGCGGATCGTTTTATTTCCGCAAATCCCCATTTCGCCAAATCCGCATTGGGCCGATATTCTCCGCAAGACTTCATTGCTTTGGTCGATAGCTATGGCATCGCTTATCATGAAAAAACCTTGGGGCAATTGTTCTGCGACGGCAGCGCCAAGCAGATTGTGGCAATGTTGTTGGAGGAATGCGCCAAGGGCAATGTTCAGGTCGCGCTGGGATCACCGCTTGGTGCGATTGGCCAATCTGACGGAAGCTTTCGCGTGGCTTATGGATCGAAATTGGCGAACGCGGCGTCGTTGGTTATAGCTACCGGAGGACCGAGTATCCCCAAAATGGGCGCGACCGGCTTTGCTTATGATCTGGCACGGCAGTTCGGATTAAAGGTGGTTGAACCGCGTCCAGCGTTGGTCCCGTTCACCTTGGGCGGTGATGACGTGCTGTTTCGCGAGCTGTCGGGTGTGTCCGCCGATGTGGTGGCGCGGTGCGGCAAAACTGCATTCAGGGAAGCCGCTTTGTTGACCCACAAGGGGCTTTCAGGGCCAGCGATATTGCAAATTTCAAGCTATTGGCGGCACGGCCAGCCGGTTGGCATCGACTTTTTGCCAGATGTCAAAAGCGGCTGGCTGCGGACGCTCAAACGCGAACAGCCGCGCAGCACGATCAAGTCGGTTTTATCCGCTGCGTTATCATCGCGGCTGGCCGAAACCTTGGCTGAGCGGATTGGCGGCGCGGGCAATTTGGCTGACACCACGGACCGTGTGTTGGAAGAAGCCGAGCAGCGCTTGGCCGATTGGCAGTTTACCCCAAATGGTACAGAAGGTTATGCCAAGGCAGAAGTTACCGCTGGCGGGATCAGCACCGATGGCTTGTCGCAGCAAACGATGGAGGCGAAGAAAATGCCCGGCCTCTTTGCGATCGGTGAGGCGGTGGATGTCACCGGATGGCTGGGCGGATATAATTTCCAATGGGCCTGGGCCAGCGGCCACGCGGCAGGGCAGGCGGTATAGTGGACCGGCGGTAGTTGGCAATTCAACCCCGCATCAATCACACGTCGATCCGGCCCCCGCTTCCAAATCCAAACAGCGGCCGTCAAATTCCCCAGCCGGAACCGAAAGCCCTATCAGCGCCGCCAATGTCGGTGCGATGTCGACTGTCTCCACCGACAAAGACTGTTCAAACCGCGCCATATCTCTGCGCCAAAACAAGATCGGCACGCGGCGGTCATAATCCCACACGCTGCCATGGGTGGCGACATATCCCTTGCCCGCATCAGGGATCGGCGTGACATGCGGTTTTAGTGCAACGAACAAATCCCCCGATAGCGCAGGATCAAACGACGCCCGCACGCGTTCAATAATTGTCCAGCTTTCGGGCGGAGTGGATGGTACCTGCGTTGCCGCGATCTGAGCCTTTGAATAGGCCGCCGCGACCAACGGATGGGCGCGGTACGCCGCCAACGCCGCCGTCAGCACTTTCGCCTTTTGCGTCTTGGTCAAGCTGGCGTCGATCCACACATCGCCCAGGCCATCGCTGTGTAGCGGCTGAATTTTCAGTTTCAGTTTCTTGGCTATGTCTGCGCCAATCGCCTTCACCGAAACCGACTTGGTTATCCGTTGCGCATCAGGAATGGCGAGTTCGCGAATGCGTTCCGGCAAGTCATGGCCGCCATGATCAGCGGTCAATACCGCAGCATAATCAACCCCCGCGCTGTCTAGCCGGGCAAACAGCCCGCCAAGATATTGGTCTAGCATCATCAGCTGGATGCACATCTCGCTGCCCGATGTACCATAAGTATGGCCAACATAGTCGGTTGCCGACGCGCCAATCGCCAGAATGTCAGTCGCGGGCCCCTTACCAAGGCCCATGTCGATGGCCAATTCACCGGCCAAATTGATAACGACATTGTCAAAATGCGGTGTTGCTCGCCAACCGCGGGCGTCGCCGCTGCTGCGTGCAAACCGGCCATCACCAACGTTCTTGCCGCCGCCAATGGCGATGGCGCGGGAATGCCCCGCGCAAAATTCGGGCAATGGCAATGCCGCCGCTCCGTCCGCGATTTCCGATGTCGCAGTGGCATTGGCGCGCGTGACTGCACCGGGCATGTCACGGCCAGCATAGGATTCGAACGCCTTGCCCGACCACCACCAAAGTTCGTCGACTTTATGGCCGCCCATCATAACCGCCGCCCGGTCTTTCCCGGCCACAGAAACGACGCGCACAGCCGAATTGGCGGCCTTCATCCGTTCACCCAGTGTCGGCACTTTTAGGTGTTTGTCTGAAACCGTATATTTGCTCGAAGTTGAACCCGGAACGCTTTCATCCTCTGCACAGTAGATTTTCTTGTCTTCTCGCGCCGTTTTCAAATCGATCCATTCATTGGCGATTATTCCGGCGCGGCCCGGGCGGGCGCCGGTTAGAATTGTGGCATGGCCGGGGCAGGTTTCGGTGGCCGAATGACTTTGATATCCCGCAGGAAAAACCGCTCCTTGCTGCAACCGTTTCAATCCGCCGGTAAACTCGCCGCGATATTCGGCAAACAAATCGGCGGAAAACTGATCCACCGATATTGCTACGATCAACTTTGGCGGTGTGCTTTCGGTGGGCGCGGCGGTAGGTGCAGGGCCGCTGGTATGAACCGTGGTTTGGGCAAGCGCGGGGCTACAAATGGCTAAAGCAGTGGACCCAGCCAATAGGACAATTGCATAATAAGCAGAACGGAACATGGCTACCCTTCATTTCGAAATGACTTCTTCATCATAGGCGAGGGGCCCATCTATGGAAGCGTTAGTTTTCAGTTTTGTGAAGAGGTCGCGAGCGACGTTGTTATGCGTTCCCAGCAGATTTTTGTGCAACGATTGAGCGATCTGGAGCAAGCCAAATGGACCATGCGGCTCCTTCTGGAAAATCAAAAATCAAAACGCCGCCCGATATTTTTTTAACGCATAAAATTTATTAACCAATGACGCCGCTGTAATTTATTCGTTTATGCCGCTGCGCTCTGATAATACTCAATCCATATCTGCAAAGCTTTGCACAGTTGTGTTTTGTACCCGAAATATCCTCGTTAACGAGTTCGACTTCGGACAGAACAATATAAAGTATACCGTTGTATTCAGCCATTAAGGCTGCAAGCCTCGGGTCGCAGAAAGAGGCGCCGGAACAATCCGGCGCCTCTTTTTTTGTCTACGGATATCTTCGCTTAAGCCGCTTGCTTCGCCCGCGACTGCTTTTTCCGCTCGTTCGGATCGAGGAACCGTTTGCGCAGGCGGATGTTCTTGGGCGTTACCTCGACCATTTCGTCATTGTCGACATAGGCGATCGCCTGTTCCAGCGTCATCCGCCATGGCGGGGTCAGGCGGATGGCGTCGTCTTTGCCGGTGGAACGGAAGTTGGTGAGCTGTTTGCTCTTCATCGGGTTGACTTCCAGATCGTCGGGCTTCGCATTTTCGCCGATAATCATGCCTTCGTACAATGCTTCGCCCGGGCTAACCATCAATATACCGCGTTCTTCCAATGGGCCAAGGGCGTATGCCACCGCTTCGCCGCTGCCGTTCGAAATCAGCACGCCGTTTTTGCGGCCTTCGATTGTACCGCGATGCGGGCCGTATTTTTCAAACAGGCGGTTCATGATGCCGGTGCCGCGTGTATCGGACAGAAATTCGCCATGATAGCCGATCAGGCCGCGTGATGGCGCGCTGAAGGTAATCCGGGTTTTGCCGCCGCCCGATGGCCGCATGTCGGTCATCTCGCCTTTGCGGATCGCCATCTTCTCAACCACGGTGCCTGAATATTCATCATCAACGTCGATGACAACGGTTTCATAAGGCTCGGTAGGCTTGCCATTTTCGTCTTCGTTGAACAACACCCGTGGACGCGAAATGCCGAGCTCAAATCCTTCGCGGCGCATGGTTTCAATCAAAACGCCCAATTGCAATTCGCCCCGGCCTGCGACTTCAAAGCTGTCCTTGTCGGCGCTTTCGGTGATCCGCACAGCGACGTTGCTTTCGGCTTCGCGCATCAAACGGTCGCGGATCATGCGGCTGGTGACTTTGGTGCCTTCGCGGCCAGCCATCGGGCTATCGTTCACCGAGAAACGCATTGAAAGCGTTGGCGGATCAATGGGCTGCGCGTGCAATGGTTCGGTTACACTCGGTTCAGCGATGGTATCGGCAACGGTCGCGGTGGTCATGCCGGCAATGGAGATGATGTCGCCTGCTTTGGCTTCTTCAACCGGGACGCGCTCCAATCCGCGGAACGACATGATTTTCGATGCACGGCCGGTTTCGACGATTTTGCCTTCCGGGCTGAGCGCATGGATTTGCTGGTTCAGCTTTACGGTGCCTGACAGCACGAGGCCGGTTAATATGCGGCCAAGGAAGTTATCGCGGTCCAACAGAGTGACGAGCATTTTGAACTCGCCGTCGACGTCGGCCTTTGGCGCGGGGACGTGGCTGACAATAGTTTCGAACATCGGCGTCAGCGTGCCCTCACGCAATGACGGATCAATCGACGCATAGCCATTGCGTCCCGAGGCATAAAGCACAGGGAAATCAAGCTGTTCATCGGTGGCGTCCAAGGATACGAACAGGTCGAACACCTCGTCCAATACTTCCTGGATACGTTCATCCTGACGGTCGACTTTGTTGACCACAACGATGGGGCGCAGGCCGAGCGCCAACGCTTTGCCGGTTACAAACTTCGTCTGCGGCATCGCGCCTTCGGATGCGTCGACGAGCAGGATAACGCCGTCAACCATCGACAATATGCGTTCCACTTCGCCGCCGAAATCGGCGTGTCCCGGGGTGTCGACGATGTTGATACGGTTGCCTTCCCATTCAACACTGGTGCATTTCGCCAGAATCGTGATGCCGCGTTCTTTTTCCAGATCGTTCGAATCCATCGCCCGCTCCTCAACGCGCTGATTATCGCGGAAGGTGCCGGATTGACGGAAAAGCTGGTCAACGAGGGTGGTTTTGCCATGATCGACGTGGGCGATGATAGCGATATTGCGCAGGGACATTTCTATATAAGCCTTATGGGAGCCAGTTTTGGCAGCCAATTGCCACCAGATTCTCGCGCGCCTCTAACCCAAATTGTGTTGCGGCGCAACAATCAAACGCTTGCGTTTCCTAATGGCTGAATGCTGCGGCGATTTGTTTTCCATCATAAAGTGATTGCGTTTCGCCCGCTTTCAGGCGGCGGGTGAGCTTGCGGTCAAAATCTTGCCGCCAAATTTGCAGCAGTTTCGGCAGCTTGCGTTGGTCAGGTGTATTGGCAATCGCCTGCAGCCGCTTCGACGCATTGAGCAACAACAGGCGTTCTGGTTTGAACCGCGCGGCGGCATAACGCTCGTGTATTAGGCCCAGTTGATGGCGCACGCCGCTGATCAACACGCTGACGGCTGCATGATCTCCATTCTGGTGCATCGTATTGGCGCCATCCAAAGCGGCGTCGATGATCGCTAACTGATCATCAAGGCGGCGACGTTGGTCCACGCCTGCACCCGTGTCAAGATTGCCTGCACAGCTTTGGATTGCGCGCATATAAGCGGCAAGCGCGTTCAGCATCGCGGCGCTGGGAGGTTTACCTGAAAGTTCATCGACAATGAGGTTTCGGGTAAAGAGTATCAGCGCCGGGTCCGTCTGTTCCCGCGATATTTTGCCGGGCATCGCCAGATCGGGGATCGGCACTGGGTCGTTTACCCCGTTGCCGCGCGCTGGACCAAAGAAGCTGTTGGTCACATCCGCCGTACCGGCTTTGTCAGATAGGCTAGGCAACAGGAAATGCGGATTGCCGCGGCCATTGGTATGGCAACTGCTACAACTTAGCCCGGCCTTGGCCGCTTGTCCGCCGAGCAGCGCAGGCGAATTGAACAACGCCAAACCGGCGCGGACTTCGGCTTCAGCGTCCGGTTTAAAGGACAGGCAGGTGGATGGCTGTTTGGACAGCGCGGCAATTTCGTGACCCGGCGCGGTCCAGCGCAAGGATTCGATCAACTGGGCAGGCGCTGCGAAAACCGCCGCCGCGCCGATTGCGCCAGTTAACGCCGCGCAGATCAGCTTGCGGATGGTACTTTCTCCGTAATCCAGCGGCGCAGCTCATCGGCCTCATAACAACCAAAGCTGCACAAGGTTTCTAATTTTGCCAGATGCTGTTTAGCACCGGCAACATTGCCCCGCTCCAGTTTCAATTCGCCGTAATATTCCAACGCGCCGAGGTGTTCGGGGGCGATAGCCAACGCCGCCTGATAATAGCTTTCAGCCGCGTCATATTTGCGCAGCTTGCGGTTGGCAAACCCCAGATAGGTCAAAATATCGGGATGCGGTCCCGCCGCCCATAATGCACCATCAAGCTGCGTTATTGCCTCTTCATAGCGTTTTTCGTTGATCAAGCTGACCGCCGACACATACACCGCATCAGCAGATTTCGCAGCCGCCAACCGGATGTCCGGAGCAACCGGAGCCAGCGCGGCTTTGCCGCTTTGCATGGCGGCGTCCACTTTGGCGACAGCATCGCTGATCTTTGCTGCATCGGTGCAGGTCGCGGCGCAAGCCGCTGCCGCCGCTTTCAGCGCAGAAAGCTGTGCGTCTGCCTTGGCTGCATCGCCCAGTTTGGCATAGGTTATCGCCAAATCGCGCCGTGCCTCGATCATTTTGCCGTCATATTTTACCGCTGATTCAAGTGGCTTTTTCGCCTTTTTGAATTGGCCTTGCGCCATGTGACTTGCGCCGAGCAGATAATTGGCCTGCGGATTTTTTGGTATAGCATCAACCACGCGCTTGAACGCCTTTGCGGCTTCGGCGAATTGGTTAGCACGAAATGCCGTCGTCCCTTTTTGATATTCGACCGCGGGATCATATTGCGGTGTGGACTGGCTGGGCGCTCCGCCGCCCCCGCCTCCTCCGCCGCCACCACCTGCCGCAAAAACCGGTGATAATGTCAAAAACATCGCGCCCGCCGTCAATGCCAAAACGCGCGGCTTCAAACCTAATTTTAAACGGAGAAACATCGACTCGATCCTTTGCCAAATTTCGATGATTGAACAATACCATATTTGGATCGGGGTTGTAAGGCATGGCGATATGATGAAAGAGGAGCGCGAACCGTTTCGCTTCATTCAAAAACTTGGTCCAATATGCTGCTGCGCTTGATCCCTGATCGCTTTATTTTGATGTTGCTGGCCGCGTTAGCGTTGGCGTGGGTGTTGCCTGTTCGCGCGGCGGCATTGGATGCAGCTCAGAGCATAATTTTTGCCTGTATATTCCTGCTGTTTTTTCTGCATGGATTGCGCCTGCCGCGCGCCGAAATAGTAAAAGCGACGCGCAGTTTTCGGGTGCAGGGCGCGATGCTGGTGGTTTGTTTCGTTCTGATGCCGCTGGCGGGTTGGCTATTGGCCAAACTTGCCGCACCGGCTTTGCCTGGCGCGCTTGCCGCCGGAATTGTATTTCTGGCGGTGCTGCCATCAACGGTACAGTCGGCGATCAGCTATGCATCGATAGGCGGCGGTAACGTTGCGGCGTCGGTGGTTGGCGCGGCGCTTTCCAATCTGGCCGGGATAATATTGACGCCGTTGCTTGCGGCTTTGTTGATTGGCGGGGCCAGCGGCGCGGCGATGGATTCAAATGCGGTAATGAAGATCGCAACGATGCTGCTGTTGCCGTTCGCGTTGGGGCAATTGGCGCAATATTGGCTGGGCAACTGGGCGGCGGGGCAAAAGGCGTTGCTGTCATTGTTCGACCGGGCGGTGATATTGCTGGCGGTGTATATCTCGTTTGCCGGCACGGTCGCATCGGGGGCGCTGGCTGATTTGGACGGCATGGTGTTGACGGCGCTTGTTCTTACGTTGGCGCTGCTGTTGGTATTCGCTTTCGGCAGCGCGATGTTGGTGGGCGGAATGATGGGGTTGCAACGGCCAGACCGGATCAGCCTGATTTTTGCCGGAGCGCATAAGAGCATCGCCACGGGCGCACCGATGGCGGCGTTGTTATTTGGCAATCAGGCGGGGCTGATTATCCTGCCCGCGATTGTGTACCATATCGCGCAGTTGATTTTGAGCGCGCCGTTGGCCGCGCGGTTGGCAAGGTGGACGAAGACTAACGATCACTCACCTTCATCCTGAAACACGTTCAGGACGGCGTAGTGTACAAATCACAAACTCCTCAGCGCCTCTGCCGGGCGGGCGGCCAGTATCGGCAGCGATCCGGCCAGACCCAGTACGAAGGTAATTCCAGCGCCACCCAATAACGTCACCGCCAACACGCCATAATCCGGCGCGAATTTGAAATCGAATATTTGGGTGATGACATAATATCCGCCGCCCATGCCCAGCGCGAGCGACAACAGCCCCAGCAATATCGCGAGCAACCCATATTCCATCGCCTGCGCGCCCAAAATCTGGGACCGCGTTGATCCCAGCAGCTTCAATATGACGCTGTCATATATTCGGCTGGCCCGGCTGGCGGCGATTGCGCCAACCAACACTGCGATCCCGGCAAAGATGGCGATGGAAGCGGCGGCAGCAATGGCTTGCGCCATTTGTTTGAGCAATGCCGTAACTTGCGTGACCACTTCACCAACCTCGATCAGCGATGCAGACGGGAACGCCAGCGGCAAGGATTTGGCCAGCTTTGCCTCCGCTTCGGCAGGCACAGTTAACGTTGCGACCATATTATGCGGCGCAGCGTCCAACGATCCGGGCGAGAATACCAGAACATAATTCAAGCCGAAATTGTCCCATTCCACCGTGCGTAAAGATGCGATCTTAGCCGACACTTCGACGCCCAACAGGCTGATGGTGATGTCATCGCCCACGCCCACGCGCAATGATGCGGCGACCTCCTGCTCCATGCTGACCAAGGCTGGTCCTTTGTAATCCTTTGCCCACCATTTTCCGGCGGTCAGCGTGCTGCCGTTCGGCAAATCGGCGCTGTAGGTAAGGCCGCGATCTCCGTTTAATATCCATGCGCCTTCGGGCAGGGTCTCCATCTCGTCAACGCGCTGCCCCTTATAGGCAATCACGCGGCCACGAAGTGCAGGGATCATATTGATTACCGCATCGGGCGCGGCACCGCGAACCATTTGCTGAAACCGGACTGCATCATCACGCGGAACGTCGAGCACGAAGAAACTTGGCGCGCGTTCGGGGACGCTGCGTGCGATTTCATTGTTGATGCTGGTTTGGATGACGGCCAGCGTAACGAACAAAGTCAGCCCCAGACCCAATGCCACCACCAACGCCTGCGTCTGCGCGCCGGGACGATAGAGATTGCCAATTGCCAATCGCAGCAATGGCGCCTTTGGCCGGGGCAAGCGCATCGCTGCCCACCGGATCGCTTTGGCCATGGCGGTCAAGATCAACAGCAGGGCAAAGGCGGCGGCGATGAAACCTGCGGAAAATAATGGTTCGCGGGCGGTGCCGACGGCCAGTGCGATTATTGCAGCGATGGCGGCGGCAACAAACAACAAAGTGCGCCGGTCAAAGCGTTTGCCGCTTTCGACAATGGCACGGAACAATCCGGCGGCGGGCACGAACCGGGCGCGAGATAAGGGCGGCAAAGCAAAGGCTAACGCGATCAATAAGCCATAAACGGCGCTGGCGATCAACGGCGCAGGGTAGAGCGCGAAACCCGGCGGCACCGGTAAAATGTCGCCCGCAACCACGCCAATGGCAAGCGGCAGGATACTACCCACAACCAACCCGGCGCTGATTGCGAGGACGGCAACGGCGAAAATCTGCATCATATAGATGCGAAAAATGCTGCTGCTATCCGCGCCGATGACTTTTAAGGTCGCGATGCTAGCGCGTTTGCTGTCCAGATAACTGCCAACGCCGTTGCCAACGCCAATCCCGGCAATCACCAACGCAGCCAGACCAACCAGCGTTAAGAATTGCCCCATGCGTTCAACAAAACGCCTTGTTCCGGGCGCGCCATTGGACCGGTCGGTTAATTCCAGTCCTGCCGAGGGAAACTGTTTTTCGATATCCTTTGCGGCTTTAGCCGGCGGCATATTGGCGGGCAATTTGATCCTGTATTTGGCATTATACAGGCTGCCCGGTTGGATCAGGCCAGTGCTGCCAATGGCGTCCATGCCAATGATGGCAACGGGGCCTAGGGTAAAACCCTCGCCCAATCGGTCGGGCTCTTCGCCGATGATCCCGGCAACTTTGAACCGTGCGTTGCCAAAACGAATTGGATCACCGATCCCAATGCCCAGCCGATTGGCGAGTGTCGGTGCGATCAGAATTTGACCGGGCGGCGGCGCCTTTGCAATGCTGCCGCCTTCCAAGGTAAATTGCCCGTAAACCGGGTAAGCGGCGTCGACGGCTTTTAGCTCGGCGAGCAGGCTGTCATCGTCTTTGCCGCCGATGGCCATGGCCCGCATGCGGATGGTTTCCGATAGCGCACCGGCCGATTTAAATGCAGCAATTTCGGCGGCGGTGGCGGTGCGCTGGGCGATTTCGATCTGGATGTCGCCGCCCAATATGGTCTGGCCGCGATTGGACAATTCGGCGGCGATCCCTGACGTTAAACTTCCGATAGCGGCCAATGTTGCGACACCAAGGAACAGACAGATGGCGAGTAAGCGCAGGCCGCGAATGCGCGCGTTGAGATCACGCCGGGCGATCTGCCAGAGTGTCGATAGGGGGAGGGTCACACGATCATCCTATATTCCAAACTGCCGTCATTGCGAGCGAAGCGAAGCAATCCGGCGTTACGCAAACCGCCCTGGATTGCTTCGCTTCGCTCGCAATGACGAAATTTAGGCCATCACCTTGGCATGATACGCCGCCTCGGCCAAAAACCGCTCGGCATCGAGCGCCGCCATGCAGCCCATCCCAGCCGCCGTCACCGCCTGTCGATAGACTTTATCCGACACATCGCCCGCCGCGAATACGCCCGGGATCGACGTCAGCGATGTGCCCGCAGCGATCATCAGATAGCCATCGCTATCCAGCGGCAGCTTTCCCTTGAACAATTCGGTCGCCGGGCTGTGCCCGATCGCGACAAAGCCGCCGTCGGTCGGCTCGAAACTCGGTTCCTGCGTTACCGTATCGACCAGATCGACCCCGACCAGCCCCGCAACCCCCTCGCCCGCGACAAAACGCTCGACGCGCTTGTTCCAGATCACCTTGATCTTGGGATTGGCGAACAGTCGGTCCTGCAAAATCTTTTCAGCGCGCAAATGGTCGCGGCGGTGGATCAGCGTCACATCGTCGCTATGGTTGGTGAGGTAAAGCGCCTCCTCGACCGCCGTGTTGCCGCCGCCGATCACCACCACTTTTTTGCCGCGATAGAAAAAACCATCACAAGTGGCACACGCCGACACGCCCTTGCCGCCCAGTTCCTGTTCGCCCGGCACCCCCAGCCATTTGGCCTGCGCGCCCGTCGCGATCACCAAAGTTTCGGCGATATAGACATCGCCGCCGTCGCCGGTGATGCGGAACGGCCGCTCTGACAAATCGACATCGACGATGGTGTCCCAGATCATGCCGGTGCCGACATGCATCGCCTGCGCCGTCATCTGTTCCATCAGCCACGGGCCTTGTACCACCTCGGCAAAGCCGGGGTAATTTTCGACATCGGTGGTCATCGTCAACTGCCCGCCGGGCTCCAACCCCTGCACCACAATCGGCATCATCCCCGCGCGCGCGCCATAAATCGCCGCCGACAGGCCTGCGGGGCCGGAGCCCAATATCAGCATTTTGGTGGTATAGGTGGTCGGCATGTCGGTCCTTTGCGTGCGGGGTGGCCGCGTAGATGGGTGTTGCCAAGCGCGCTAGCAAGGGACAGGCTGCGCGCCAAGGGGAGACTCGGGCAAATGGCGAACTGGTGGGAAAAACACGGGGTGCCGCGGCTGATCAAATGCGCCTGTTCGCAAGGCCAGATCATGAAGCTGCGCAGCAAGATCGTCCCCCAAGCCAGCGGCGACGTGCTCGAACTCGGCTGCGGCGGCGGCATCAACATGGAATTTTATGATCCGGCGCGGATCGCCAGCTTTACCGGGCTCGATCCCTCGCCCGAATTGCTGGTGATGAGCCGCGCGGCAGCAGCGGCGCACGGCATGACGGCCGACATCCAGGGCGGCGTCGGCGAAGCGATGCCGTTCGGCGACGCCAGATTTGACACGGTCGTGACCACCTTCACCCTGTGCTCGGTCGCGAGCCAAGCGGCGGTGCTTGCCGAAATCCGCCGCGTCCTCAGGCCCGGCGGCACCGCGCTGTTCCTCGAACATGGTGCCGCGCCCGACGCCGGGGTCGCGAAATGGCAGCGGCGGATCGAGCCGGTGTGGAAGCGTATCGGCGGCAACTGCCACCTGACCCGCCCGATCAGCGATGCTTATGCCAATGCGGGCTTTGCGGTCGACCGGCACGGCGCGGCCTATATGCCCAAAACGCCGCGACCATTTGGCTGGGTCGAATATGGGGTGGCGCGGGTGACGGGCTAGGGTTCGGACCCATTACCAGCAGGTCCGAACCCTAGAGCGTGATGACATTAGG
>JAYVBJ010000020.1:0-12074 GCA_043750535.1 Sphingomonadales bacterium
CGCTGGAACCGTGCTGCCAGTGGCAACGCTCAAGGTCGCATTGGCCAAGGTCGCCGCAACGCCGTTGATGCTATCACCCGTCAGCACGTTCAAGGCAGACGGAACACCCGTTGCTCCGTTCAGACCAGTGGCGCTGTCGCCCGTTGCGGTGATCGGCGCAGGTGTAACGACAACTGTAACGCTTGCATTCGCGCAGTTAAGCGGATTGGCTTTCTCACAAATCTCGTAATTGATCACATAAGTGCCAGCGGGTGTGTTGGCGGGAACATCAACAAAGCCGGTTGCTATATCAAGAACCGGAACGGGTGCGCCAGGAGTTATTGGCGATGCAGGCGTCGTTACAGTTGCATTGATATCGCCCACGGCAACGGGCGCGCCGTTTAGCTGATCATTGGCAAAAGCGTTGATGATATCATCACCGCCAGCGCCGCTGACAGGTGCGGGGGTGTCTGCACCCGCTGAGATTGCGCTAGGGTTTACCTGAACAACAACATTGGCCAGCGCGCAATTTGTGGCGTTCAACTTTTCGCAGATTTCATAGACAATCGTGTAGCTGCCAGCTGGCGTTCCGGATGCAACCGAGACGAGGCCCGTTGCCGGATCAAGCGTGACGCCCGGGTTCGATGCCGGGGTTGTTACTGCCAAATTGATATCGGCGATCACCACTGGCGCGCTGTTCAACATATCATTGGTCAGCGCGTTGACAAGGTTGCTACCGCCAGCCGCAGAAGTAACGGGGCCTGCGCTGTCATTGGTGGCCGCAATCGGGGCGGCGGCGACGACAACCGTGATTGTGGCGGATTTACAGTTGGTCGGATCAGCTTTTTCGCAAATTTCATAAACAATGGTATAGCTGCCCGATGGCGTTCCGGCAGGAACCGCTACATTGCCTGTTGCGGGGTCAAGCGCCGGAACCGGCGCGCCAGGCGCTTTTGGCGTTGCCGGTGCTGTCACAGTGGTATTAATGTCATTAGCGGCCACCGGTGCGCCGTTCAGCATGTCGTTGGCAAAGGCGTTAAATGCCGCCGGATTGCCAGTTGCACCATTAACCGCAGGCACGTTGTCGTCAGCGGCTGTCAATGGAGTGGATTCAACCACGACCGTAATCGTGCTGGTCACGCAATTTGTCGGATTGACCTTTTCGCAGATTTTATACTCGATCGTATAGGTGCCCGCTGGCGTGCCCGGGGCAACCGAGACGAGTCCAGTTGCCGGGTCAAGTGAGACCCCTGGATTGGAGGCAGGCGTTTCAACGGTTAAGTTGATGTCGCCAATCGCGACAGCAACGCCATTCAATTGGTCATTGGTAAGCGCATTGATGATGTTATTACCGCCTGTTGCACCGTTAACTGGAGCTGGCGCGTCGAGCGCTGCGATTATCGGCAGCGTAGCTGAAACGACAATAGCGGCGGTCGCAGTCACGCAGTTGGTTGGATTGGCCGTTTCGCAAATTTTATAGACAATGCTGTAGCTGCCAGCGGGCGTACCCGCCGCAACCGATACAAGACCTGTGGCCGGATTGAGAGTCACGCCGGCATCAGATGCGGGCGTTTCTACCGTCAAAGTCACAGCCGCCAACGTTGCAGCGACAGTTTTTAGCGTGTCATTGTCCAACACATTATAGGCGTTCGGCATGCCGCCGCTGTAAATAGTTCCAGACTGAACATCATTGCCGGCCACAATCGGGGCATTGATAAAGCTGGTCTTTGTCGGGTCGCCATTGTTGGGGCCAGGAGCTGAAGTCCCAATGCCATTGCCGTCGCCGGGATTGGACGAGTCCGATGTGTCAGAGACGCCAGTCCCCGCAGCCGTTTGGCCTCTGCCGGTGGCGCTGTTGGTCACCGCGCCGCTGGTAAGGTCAGCCGCGACCAGAGTGTAAGTCGCTTTGTAGGTCCAGGTTTCAGTCAGGCCGAGCATATTGTCGGTGTTGGCATCGCCTGAATCGTAAGCAGGAACGGGCGCAATTCCCGCGCCAGTAAAGCCGGTTTCGGCAATCGAGATATTCTGTAACGGCTCGGCGCCATATGCTTTGACTTGATAAATATAGTCGATGGTTTCGCCCACCTGACCATAAGTGTCGGCATTGGTGTCGTTGAAAATGCTACTTTTTGTAACGCCGATGCCTGGGTACCAAACGGTGACAGTGGCGGTGTTCGACACGATGCCAAAGGCGTTTCTGAATGTGTAATCAATGGTTGTGGCATAGCCCACGAAACTTGGATCCGGAGTGAACGTTAACGCTGCTGTATTGTCGTTATAAACCCACAATCCCTCGCCCGGCACAGTAAACTCGCGAACGCGGCCGAGCGCATCTGTGACAATGCCGGTTGCACCAGCTGGTATTGTCAAACTAACCGAATCGCGGCCATATTCCGATGCAGCCAAGGTATTGTTATTTGTTGGATTATTGTTTTGCAACGCATTGGAGTCATTGTTCAGGATATTGACAATTGTCGGTGTTCCCGAAATGCCTTCTTTGCTGTCATTTGCGGCGACAGGCGGCACGAAATCGGCGCATTCAAAATCGAGAGTCGCAAGTTCCGAATATGTTGCATTATCGAGGCGGATTAAGAATCCGCTATTCGCTCTGCGGCCCATTTTGAAGACCGAGCGATCCGGGTAGAAAATTTCTATCCCCGAGTTTGGTTCATTATTGTAGGCCTTATCGCCAATCAACGAGAATGTATCTACCTGACCATTCACGGTTCCGAATGCGCGGCCTGTGGTCGCGGCTGCGTCGATACGAATCCATTTTACGTCGCCCGCGCAGACTGGAACGTAAACGCGCTCATTATTGGGGCCATCAACATCGTTGAATTGGACATGGACATCAGCAACGACCGGCACGCCGCCAGTGTTCGTGGTAATATTGTGCGTTCCCGCGCGGTAAATACGCCATTCCATCTGCACATCGTCTGCACCAACCGAAGTAATCGATGGACGGCTGGTGGTTGTCGTCCAATTGTGGTTCAGCGTCGCCGACGTCATTACGCCCACGATGTCGACGGTAACACCGCCAACGGTCCCGGCATTTACCCAAATCGCGCGTTTGCCAGCGGCGGTACCAGCCTGCGTTGGCGCGCCGACATTGTTGATAATTAGCGGCGGGGCGGCCATCGCAGAAGTGCAAGCGGCTAGCGCAGATGCACCGGCTAGCCATTTGGCTTTTGATATCAGTCCGGAAAATGCGCGCCCTTGCTGGCGGCTGATGCTGACTGCTGAACGATTGCGACCGTGAATGCCCATTGATTATCTCCAACTCGAACCATTTATCGGTCCGAGTTGGAGCTATTGATTATTAGGGTTAATTTTCTCTAAACATCCGTAACTGTTTACGCGAGTTTACTCGAGTTAGCATATAGATATTTAGGAACTTTTTTTAGATCCAATCGCTCGGCGAAGATTGGCTGTGATTGGCTCTGTGTATGTTGAAATCGTTAATTGAAGGGTGCCCAAATTTCCAACCAAAAGTCAAATGAATGCTTTACGTTTGTGGCAAAGGTTTTTGATGCTTTCGGCTTACAACCTTCGAGGCGATAACTATTCAAGCAGTTACGCTTCAAATTAAACTCCACCTTCTTCACCATCATTCGTCCGACTGTGACCCGATTGTCGCTTGCGGTCAAAAATGGATGCTTGGTCGGAATCTTGCTTGGCCTTTTTGGCTGCTATAGCTACACAGTGAGTTGAAAGGCTGTATTGTCAGTGCAATACGCCTGTGTCTTTGGGTTCTTTGTTTATTCACTTTTCAAACCGGTCTAAGTGCAGAGTTCAAAAAGACTTATCGAAAGTAAGGCATGTCAAACCCAGATTTTACCTCCGCGCGCCGCGCCATGATCGACAGCCAATTGCGGACCAGCGGTGTTTCCGAACCTTCGGTTATCGCGGCTATGGCCGCTTGTGAGCGTGAATATTTTGTCCCTGCCGCAATGCGCGCAATCGCCTATATGGACCGCAGCATTGATATCGGCGGAAACCGGAAGCTAAATCCGCCGGTTGCGACCGCCATGATGTTGCAGGCCGCAGAAACCGAAAGCGGCGACCGGGTTTTATTGATCGGCGCAGGCACAGGCTATATGACCACGCTGTTGGCGGCAACGTCGGCGTCGGTCGTCGCGTTGGAAGAAGACGATGCTTTGTTTGGCGAAGCCGCGAGCAGGCTTTCATCATTGGCGAACGTGACGTTGGTCAAAGGTCCGCTGATCGGCGGTTGGGCCGATCTAGGGCCCTATTCCCTGATTATCATTGACGGTGCCATTGCGGAATTGCCGGCGGTGTTGTCAGATCAATTGGCGGACGGCGGGCGGATCGTGTGCGGGCTGATCGACAATAATGTCAGCCGTTTGGCCATTGGTTACCGCAGAAACGGTGACGCCGGAAATGCCTTGGCGCTGCGGCCATTTGCCGATACTGATATCGCGCAATTGCCTAGCTTTGCACGTAAAGCGGAGTTTGTATTTTGATATCAATGCGGATGACGAATTTGCGGCGCGCCGCACTTGCAGGAACAATATTGGCATTATGCGCGGCTCCGGCAGCAGCTGAAACCCTGCGTGATGCATTGGAGGCGGCGTATGCGTCCAATCCGAATTTAACCGCCGCACGCGCGGGCCAACAAGTGATTGACGAAAATGTCCCGCTGGCCAAATCGCAAGGCAGGCCACGGGCGTCGGCAACCGCGACGTACAACGAAAACATCCTCAATTCGGCGTCCGGTCAAGGGTTCAGCACGGCACGTTCGGTATCGGTTGGGCCAACGATACAAGTTCCGCTTTATTCCGGCGGTGCAGTTAAGAACGCGGTCCGTGCCGCAGAAACCCGGGTCGAAGCCGGACGTGAAAATTTACGCGGCACCGAAAGCAGCATATTTTCCGCCGTTGTCGGCGCCTATATGGACGTGATCCGCGACGAAGCAGTGGTTTCGCTGAACCGTGCCCAAGTCGGCGTGCTGCAAGTAAACCTGCAAGCGACCCGCGACCGTTTTGAAATTGGCGACCTGACGCGTACCGACGTCGCGCAATCCGAAGCGCGCCTGGCCACCGCGATCAGCAGCATGGAATCGGCGCGGGCCAACTTGATCCGGTCGAAAGAGGGTTATATCCAACTGGTTGGAAAAGCGCCGGAAGATTTGGAAGCGCCGCCGCCATTGCCAAACTTGCCCGATGCACCAGAAATGGCCGTGAAAATTGCGATCGAAAACAATCCGGATCTTGCCGCAGCGAACAAGCAATACAACGCCGCAATTTTTGACCGGCAAGGGGCTAATGCATCTCGCCTGCCAACGGTTTCGGGCTTTACTAGCGGCAATTACAACAACGCTTTGGGTTCATCAACGCTGAACGGTCGCACCACTGGCATCGATCAATCATCGACAACCGCGCAAGTTGGCGTGCAGGTTAACATTCCACTGTTTCAAGGCGGTGCACCCGCCGCCCAGATCCGTCAGGCACAGGCGCGGTTGAGCCAGGCACAAGAGGCAATCATTGCCGCTGAACGCGATGTCGTCGCGCAGACGCGTGCTTCTTATGCCGCTTGGCGCGCGAGCATCGAAGTAATTGCATCGTCGGAACGCGCCGTATCTGCCAATGAATTGTCATTGGAAGGCGTGCGCGCCGAAAATACCGTGGGCAACCGCACCATTCTCGACATATTGAATGCCGAGCAAGAATTGCTGAACAGCAAAGTGCAATTGGTCACGGCGCGGCGCAATTCTTATGTCGCTGGCTTCACTTTGCTCGCCGCAATGGGCCGGGCAGAGGCGCGTGATTTGGGACTTGAAGGTGGACCTTTATATGATCCATCGGAATATTATGCCCGCGTCGAAAATGCTTGGAATGACTGGTCAACCAACCCCGATCCGACAACAAAAGCAACCCGGACCATTGACACGCCGTCGCAAACGGCAGAAATAGAGCCATTGGCGGATTTTTCGAGCCGCAGGGAAATGGGTAAGCGGGGCAAATAAAATGGCAGACAGCCGAAGCGAGCTTTCGATGGACGAGATATTGTCATCGATCAAAAAGATCATCGCCGACGAAGATCGGGCCAAACCGGTTGCCGCCAAAGCACCGGTAAAGGCCACTGTTGTTGCCCAAGTCGAAAGCGAAACAGCCGAGGAAGTTCTGGAACTGACCGAAGCCGCCGAACCCGCATTTGACGCAATAGATGACGCTAAATCCGAAGTTTTACTGGATGATAACAAGGCCCGCAGCCTGCGCCACAGTTTCTCCACTTTGCAGACATTGGCCGAACCCGGCGTTGCCCCTCAAATCGTGCGTTCGGGCGAAACTTCGTTAGAAGGTCTGACCCGCGAACTGATGCGGCCAATGTTAAAGGATTGGCTCGACAGCCATTTGCCCGGCATCGTCGAAGCAATGGTCGAACGCGAAATCGCGCGAATCACTAAAAAGGATTGATCGTGCGGCGCGGCATTGCTGGCCTGCTATTTTTGGCAATCAGCATGGCCGCGATTCCGGCTTGCGCCGAAAAACTTTACATTGAAACCGGCCGTCTGGTTGATGTGAACGCGGGCAAAGCTGTCACCGGCCAGTGTATCGCGGTTGACAGTGAACGGATCACCAGCGTCGGCGATTGCAGGGACACCCCGGATGGTGCGCGCCGGATTAACTGGTCGGCGTTCACGATATTGCCCGGCTTGATTGATCTGCACACGCATCTGGCCGACACAGGCCAGAGCGCCGATCTGGCTGCGCCGATAAAGACGTCGCCTGCGGCCACTGCGTTGATCGGAGCGAAGAACGCGCGCGATACATTGATGGCGGGGTTTACCAGCGTGCGCGATGTTGGCACCTATCGCGGGCTTACCGATGTCGCATTGCGTAATGCTATTAATGCCGGGCAGGTGCCGGGACCGCGGATGTTTGTTGCCGGGGCTTATATCACGATCCCCAAAGGTGGCGGCGAATTGAACGGCGTACTGCCCAATGAACAGCTGCCCGCTGACATGCGTCTGGGCGTTGCCAAGGATGCAGCCGAAGCCGCCGAAAAGGCGGAGTTTCTGTTTGCAAATGGCGCGGACCATATCAAGTTGATCGCAACCGGCGCGGTTCTGGCGATTGGTACCGAGCCTGGTGAACCTGAACTAACCGAAGAGCAAATGCGCGCCGTCGTTGCGGTTGCCGCAAAGCACGGAAGCTATGCCACTGCCCATGCTCACGGCGCAGAGGGCATTAAATCCGCCATTCGCGCCGGGGTCCGGTCGATTGAGCATGCCAGTCTGATTGATGATGAAGGCTTGCAAATGGCAAAGGCCGCCGGTGTCTGGCTGGTCATGGACATATTCAATGGCGATTATATCGACGAGGTTGGCACCAAAGAAGGATGGCCGGCGGAATATCTTCGCAAAAACCGCGAAACCACCGATATCCAGCGGGTCGGCTTTGCCAAGGGTGTAAAAATGGGCGTGAAGATCGCCTTTGGCAGCGACAGCGGCGTGTACCCGCACGGCATCAATGCGCGGCAATTTGCCTATATGGTCAAATTCGGCATGACGCCGATGCAGGCGGTCCAATCGGCAACAATCCGCGCCGCCGAATTAATGGGCAAAACCGGTGATTTAGGCAGCATTGCGCCGGGACGATTTGCTGATTTGATTGCGGTTACCGGCGACCCGATTGCCGATATTCGTGTGCTGGAAACGGTGGCGCACGTGATGAAGTCGGGGGTGCTGGTTGAGTGATGTCTGCCGCACCGAAATTCAGATCGCGCGCATCGCGGGCACAAAAAAGGGCAGGAAAACCCACCCTGTTTTGATGTGCGCTGCGCATCGCTGATATTAAACCAGAGTAACCGAGAAAAGCAGGCTGCTGAGCGAAAGTGCGGCAACGAAGCTGAAGATCTTGTTCATTTTACTGTTCCTTTTCCTATTGTACCGATTGCAACGAAATTGCGGCAAAGCGGCATTTTATCAGGCCGGACCAGACATCCTTTTATTCTTATATTGTGCAGTGCAGCATAAAGGAAAATTGTTCTATTTCAATTCCTAAACTTTCGCCGTCAGTTGCACACTTTGCAACTAACGGTCATTCTTCTTTAACCACATGCGCTTCGCCGTTGATATCACCGCGTAATTTTCTTGCGCGGTGCGGTGGCGCGGGTTAGCCTTTGGCCATGACCATAAAATTGAAATACTCGCTATCGCCGCTCAGCATCGCATTGGGCGTTTCGGCAATCCTGTCCGCCGCACCGGCGATCGCGCGGCCAATGACCGAAACCGACCTTGCCACATTAAAACGTCTGTCGGCTCCTGCAGTATCGCCCGATGGCACGTTGGTTGCGTATCAATTGCGCGAAACGGATTTGGAGGCCAACAAAGGCCGTACCGATATCCATGTCCTAAAAATTGGTGATGCCGCGGCAACGCCGGTAAAGGTGGCGTCAAAGCCCGAACATAATGAACATGATCCGGCGTTTTCCCCCGACGGCAAGCATCTATATTATCTGAGCAACGAGAGCGGGTCTGACCAGATTTGGCGCACGCCGGTTGGCAGCGATGCGCCGCAACAAGTGAGTAAGTTCAAGACCGACGTTGGCGGGTTCAAGCTGTCACCCAATGGAAGGCGGATCGCCGTGTGGGGCGATTTGGCGCGGCTATGTTCTTCGATGGACTGCGATAGCGATGCCGAAAAACAGGCGCTCGGCAAGGCAGCGCCTTCGGGCGACGCATCGAAACCCGGCCCCGGCACTGGCCGCGAATATAGTGAGCTGATGGTGCGCCATTGGGACAGCTGGCAAACGCCGGGCAATTACAGCCGCGTATTTGCCTTTGAGATTGGCAGCGACGGGACATTGGCGGGCGGCAAGGCGATGGACGGCGATCTGACCGGTGATGCGCCTTCAAAGCCATTTGGCGGCGGGGAAGAAATTGGCTGGGCGGCTGACAGCAAATCGCTGTTCTACACTCTGCGCAAAGCCGATAAGGACGAAGCGCAATCAACCAATCTCGATATCTATCATGCCGATGCCGCCACCGGCGCAGTGCATAATGCAACCACAGCCAACCAAGCCACCGACACGATGCCCACGCCTTCACCCGATGGCGAATGGCTCGCTTATGCCGCCATGGCCCGCCCGGGATATGAAGCGGACCGGCAGGTGTTGATGCTGCGGAATCTGAAAACCAGCAAAATAAGCGCACTGTCCGAAAAATGGGACCGGTCCGTGCAATCCATCGCCTGGTCACCCGATAGCAAAAACGTGTATGTGACCGCAGGCGAGATATTGGATACGCCGGTGTTCAAACTTGATCTGAAAGGCAATATCACCCGGCTGACCAAAGATGGCCATGTTAGCGTGGTGTTACCCCTGCCCGGTGGCGGCATGGTTTATGGAATGGATTCGATTCAGGCCCCAACCGATTTATTCCGCCGCGACAAGGCCGGTAAGGTTACCCAAATCACCGCAGTAAACGCAGCCGCGCTGGCCGAAATTGACAAGGTGTATGTGCAGCGTTTCGATTTTGTCGGCGCGAATGGCGATCAGGTTTGGGGGCAGATTACCAAGCCCATGGATGTATCGGGAAAACTGCCCGCCGCGTTGATCGTGCATGGCGGGCCGCAAGGCTCGTTCGGCAATAGCTGGTCGTTCCGGTGGAACCCAAAGACAATGGCGGCGCAGGGTCTTGCCATCATATCCATCGATTTTCACGGATCAACAGGCTATGGTCAGGCGTTCACCGACAGCATCAACAAGGATTGGGGCGGCAAACCGCTCGACGATTTGAAGCTGGGCATGGATGCCGTTGCCAAGATTGATACGCAGATCGACACCGCAAATGCCTGTGCGCTGGGCGGATCTTATGGCGGCTATATGATGAACTGGATCGAGGGCAATTGGCCGGACCGGTTCAAATGCCTTGTCATCCACGCCGGGGTTTTCGACCTGCGCGCGATGGCGTATGAAACCGAAGAATTGTGGTTTGACAGCTGGGAAAATGGCGGTCCGTGGACCACGCGCACCGACGCGGAAAAATGGAATCCGGTGAACCATGTCGCCAAATGGAAAACGCCTGCATTGGTTATTCACGGAGAGAAAGATTACCGCATTCCGTATTCACAATCACTCGCCGCGTTCACCGCGTTGCAGCAGCAAGGCGTCGAGTCCAAGCTGTTGGTGTTTCCCGATGAGAACCACTGGATATTGAAGGCAAAGAACAGCATCCAATGGCACCGCAACGTCTTCAGCTGGTTGAAGCAGCATTTAATTGCGCCGGGGCCGATTGCTGCGCAGTAAACCGCGCTAAACTCTTGTCGCGCACGGGGTTAGCTGGCAAAGGCTGACCCCATGACTATTGAACCCGCTATCGACAAGAATTTCGACCCCGCCGCCATTGAAGCCAAATGGTATAAGCATTGGGAAAGCACGAACGCGTTTCGCCCCGACCGCCCCGATGCCGTGCCCTATACCATCGTCAACCCGCCGCCGAATGTGACCGGTTCCTTACATATCGGCCATGCGCTGGATAACACGTTGCAGGATATCCTGATCCGCCATGCGCGTTTGCAGGGCAAGGATGCTTTGTGGGTGGTCGGCACCGATCATGCGGGGATCGCGACGCAGATGGTGGTCGAACGGCAGATGAATGCCAAGGGGCAAAAGCGTACCGATCTTACCCGCGACGAATTCATCGCCAAAGTGTGGGAGTGGAAGAACGAATCCGGCGGTGAGATCACCGGCCAGCTGCGGCGTCTGGGCTGTTCGATGGATTGGGAAAACGAACGTTTCACAATGGATGAGGGGTTCAGCAAGGGCGTCACCAAGGTGTTCGTTGACCTGTATAACCAAGGTTTGCTCTACCGCGACAAGCGGCTGGTCAACTGGGACCCAGGCCTGAAAACCGCAATCAGCGACCTTGAAGTTGAGACACGCGAAATCAACGGCAAATTCTGGCATTTCAAATATCCGTTGGAAGATGGCAGCGGCTCTATTTCGGTCGCCACCACGCGGCCAGAAACGATGCTCGCCGATATGGCGGTTGCGGTGAACCCTGCCGATGAACGCTATACGCATCTGGTCGGTAAAAATGTCCGCCTGCCGATTACCGGCCGCCTGATCCCGATTGTCACCGATGACCATGCCGATCCCGAGCTGGGCAGCGGCGCGGTGAAGATCACGCCGGGGCATGATTTCAATGACTTTGAGGTTGGCAAACGCGCCGGGTTCAAGGCGGGCGAAATGCTCAACATGCTCGATGCCGAGGGCCGCGTTGTGCAGACGGCGGATGGCTTGATTCCCGATGCGTATCTTGGCCTATATCGTTTCGGTATTGAAGGCGAAGCGACCAATGCGCGCAAGATGGTTGTCGAGGCGATTGATGCCTTGGGCCTTTTGGAAAAGGTTGAAGACCGTGTTATCCAGACGCCGTTTGGCGACCGTTCGGGTCAGGTGGTGGAGCCTTGGCTGACCGACCAATGGTATGTCGATGCGGAGACGTTGGCGGGGCCCGCAATTGAAGCGGCGCGCAAAGGCGCGGCGGGTGGCGGTTTTGATATCGTGCCCAGGTCTTGGGAGAAGACGTACTTTAACTGGATGGAGAATATCCAGCCTTGGTGTGTTTCGCGGCAGTTGTGGTGGGGGCATAGGATACCGGCTTGGTTCGACGATGACGGCAAAATCTTCGTGGCCGAAGACGAAGCAGGCGCGCAGGCACTTGCGGGGCCCGGCGTGACATTGGCACAGGACGAAGACGTCCTCGACACATGGTTCTCCTCGGCGCTTTGGCCGTTTGGGACATTGGGTTGGCCGGAAGAAAATCCTCCCCCAACGGGGGAGGGGGACCATGCGCAGCATGGTGGAGGGGCACCCGCCGTGTCGCAGTACGCCAAACCTCTCCCCTTGCGGGAGAAAATACGAAGGCTTAGCGCGTGCGCTTAGCCGCAGTTGGTGAGGGGGCTCTGCCTTATTGGTCGCGCACTACGAAAAGGTCGCGCTCTTCGGAAACCTTGCGCCAGTTTAGTCTCACACAAAGACACAAAGGCACAAAGAAGGGGAGAAAAAAATGCCAATCTTGACTTTCCGCACTTATGTAGTTACATAAAGTGAAAATCACGTTCGAC
>JAYVBJ010000021.1:0-34419 GCA_043750535.1 Sphingomonadales bacterium
CGGGGCATAACGGCCTGCGCTCAACCGAGGCGCACATCGGGGGTGAATTCAGGCGGGTGCGCATAGGCATCGGCCATCCGGGGCATAAAGACCGCGTGACTGGCTATGTGCTTGGGAATTATGCCAAGGCCGAGATTGATCCGCTGTCTGACATGCTCGGCGCGGTGGCGGCGGAGGCCGATTGGCTGGCCAAGGGAGATGGCGTAAGGTTTATGAATGACGTGGCTTTACGGTTGAATTGACCAAATTATAGACATTCTAACTCTTTTTGTGATAGTGCCGCAACATGGCAGAAGTTGATAACCTCGTACTTGAGCACCTGAAGAAAATTCAGACCGAGCAAACCGCATCGCGCGAACGTGATGCAGAGATGTTAAGCAGGCTTGCCCACATCGAAACTTCGATTGCGCGCTTGGCGCGTGACGGCGCTGACAATTTTGCCGAAGTGATCGCGGATCGTCATGCCATTGATAAGCTCAAGGAGCGTATTGAACGCATTGAGCGTCGCCTCGAATTACAATCCTGAACATACTTTCCAACATTGTTGGCCGCACGACGGTGGTGAAGTAGCTGGCCGAGGGCGGTGATGTGCCGTTTATGAATGATGTCACTTTGCGGTTGGCGGATAGAGGCTAAATTGCCTAATGAGGTAAACAGATGATCTTACTGCTATTCGCTGCTGCTGCAGCTATCCCGTCTCCCGAAGAATTTAGGGTCACTGCGATTGGTCGTGGTTGGACTGAATGCATAACTGCATACTCGGGCGATATGGAAGGCGATTCTACAACCTTGAGCGACGAAGCAAAGTTTGAGCTAGCTAACTCCGTATGTGCGGCTTTTCGGAACGATTACAGGAGCGCGGCTTTGCAATATGCCCCAATTTACCTCCGACGAGACGCCGTGAAGTCGGTTGGCCCGGATATGTCAAACTTACTAGCGGAGAAGATGCTCGACCTGTTTGAACGTAACATCAAAGCGGGTGTTCTTGACGGAATGAAGCGAAAGAAGGAAAAATAATGGGTTTTCGTTGCGGTATCGTCGGGCTTCCTAATGTGGGCAAATCGACGCTGTTTAATGCGCTGACTGAAACGGCGGCGGCGCAGGCGGCCAATTATCCGTTTTGCACGATTGAGCCCAATATCGGCAATGTCGCGGTGCCCGATCCGCGTCTGGATGCGATTGCCAAAATCGGCGGGTCGGCCAAGATCATCGAAACGCAGCTTGGTTTTGTTGACATCGCAGGGCTGGTGCGCGGCGCGTCAAAGGGTGAGGGGCTGGGCAATCAGTTCCTGGGCAACATCCGCGAGGTCGATGCGATTGTCCATGTCCTGCGCTGTTTCATTGATGACGATATTCAGCATGTCGATGAAAAAATCGACCCGATCAGCGACGCCGAAACGGTGGAAACCGAATTGATGCTGTCCGATCTGGAAAGCCTTGAAAAGCGCGTTCCGGCGCTGGCCAAAAAAGGCACGCAGGGCGATAAGGAAGCCAAGGCGACGGCGGTTGTGCTGGCCAAGGCGCTCGACCTATTACGCGAAGGCAAGCCAGCACGCCTGACCAAACGCGATGATGCCGACGAAGAACGCCTGTTCCAGCAAGCCCAATTGCTGACGGCGAAACCCGTGCTTTATGTCTGCAATGTCGAAGAGGCGAGCGCAGCAAACGGCAACGAACTGTCCGCGCGCGTATTTGAAAAGGCCAAGGCTGAAGGCGCAGAGGCCGTGGTCGTCTCCGCCGCGATCGAGGCCGAAATCTCCACCATGCCTGCCGAAGACCGCGACGTTTTTCTCGAAGACCTGGGGCTTACAGAGACGGGGTTAGCCCGTGTTATCCGCGCCGGATACGAACTGCTGCATCTGATCACATTCTTCACCGTCGGCCCCAAAGAAGCCCGCGCGTGGACCGTCCACACCGGCGACACCGCGCCCAATGCGGCGGGCGCAATCCACAGCGATTTCGAAAAAGGCTTCATCCGCGCAGAAACCATGGCTTATGCTGATTACGTCCAATTTAACGGCGAGGCTGGCGCGAAAGAGGCCGGCAAATGGCGGTCCGAGGGCAAGGAATATCTGGTCAAGGACGGTGATATCATGTTGTTCAGGTTCAATGTTTAATTTCCTCCCCGGAACGGGGAGGGGGACCACCGAAGGTGGTGGAGGGGCACGTTGCTGTTCACCTTATCTCGAAAGCACAGGACATTCTGCGGGTGCCCCTCCACCATCCTTCAGATGGTCCCCCTCCCCGTTCCAGGGAGGAATTTGTGCCGCCCTCCTTGCCGCCCTTCCCCTCCCCGCCGTCGCGCAGGAAATGGACCATTCGCAGATGGATCATGGCGAAAATGATGACAGTATAATTAGCTACACGCCGGGTGCCCTGCCGGCCGAAGGCTCCGGCACATCTCGCCTTCCCGGCAACGAGGGCAGCCACCACGGCCTCCACATCAATGCAGGAAACGACTGGATGGTTATGGCCCACGGCTTTGCTTGGGGTGTGTACACCAACCAATCCGGACCGCGCGGCGATGATAAAACTTATGTGCAATCGGAGGCTATGCTGAATGCGCAAAAGGAAACCGGTTGGGGCCGCATTCAGCTAAAATCCATGATGAGCCTTGAGCCTTTGATGTCAAATCGCGGCTATCCCAACCTGTTTGCTACCGGCGAAACAGCAGGCGGCGAACCGCTGGTCGACCGGCAGCATCCCCACGATTTGTTCATGGAACTCGCCGCACGGGTCGATGTCGATGTTTCTGATAGCGCCAGCCTGTTCCTCTATGGCGGCCCCGTTGGCGAACCCGCGCTAGGCCCCAGCGCGTTTATGCATCGCACCTCCGCTAAGCTGAACCCGGAAGCGCCGATCACGCATCATTGGTTTGACAGCACGCACATCACTTACGGCGTCGTAACCGCTGGTGTATCGACCAGCGCGCTCCAATTCGAAGGCTCCGTTTTCACCGGCCGCGAGCCCGATGAGCGCCGCTGGAATATTGAAAAGCCGCGCTTTGACAGCTGGTCGGTGCGCGCGACATGGAACCCGGCGAAAGAATGGGCACTGCAAGCAAGCCATGGCCGGATCAAACAACCCGAATTTCTGATCCACCCGGATGAAGATGAAGCGCGAACCACCGCGTCGGTGCATTATGCGAACGGCAAAGGCGTAACCGCGACCGCCGCATTCAGCGCCAAGGACAGGAAACCCGGCCCAACGTTGACCGCATATTTGTTAGAAGCCAACTGGGACATTGACGAACATCACACAATCTTTGGCCGCGCCGAAAATGTGAAGAACGACGAACTGTTCCCCGATCATGACGATCCGCTGCACGAAGTCCCCTTCCGCGTGAGCAAGTTTCAGGCGGGCTATGCTTATCGTCTGCCGCTGACCGGACCGCTGAATTTAGCATTGGGCGGGACGGTTTCGGCCTATTCCAAACCCGGCGCATTGAACGCCGCTTATGGCAAGAACCCACTGGGCGCGACGGTGTTTGCCAAATTGTCGCTGGGGCATTAACAAACGCCATGCATTATTTTGAAGATATCGTCGTCGGCACCAAACGCGCGTTTGGCAGCTATTCCGTCACCCGCGAAGAGGTGATTGAATTCGCCACCAAATATGATCCGCAGGCATTTCATCTGAACGACGAAGCCGCCGCGCAAACCTATTTCGGGCGGGTATCGGCCAGCGGCTGGCACACAGCGGCGATGGCGATGCGGATGCTGGTCGATAATATGGCGGTCAACAAACAAGCAGGCCTGGGATCGCCCGGACTGGATGAATTGCGCTGGTTAACGCCGGTATATCCCGGCGACACGCTTCGTATCGAGAACGAGATATTGTCCAAACGGCAATCGGTGTCGAAGCCGGAAATGGGCAGCTTTCAGGGCAAGGTAACGGTGTTTAACCAGCATGATGTGGCCGTTATGACGATGGTGAGTATCGGGTTGATCCGGGTGCGGGGCAATGCGTAGTTGTACGGATTGACAATTTTAGCGCAGTTTTGTATTGATCCATCATGGCGCAAATGAATGTCTCCCTTCCCGACGGCCTTAAAAACTGGGCAGAAGCCCGCGTTTCCGAAGGTATGTACAGCAGCACAAGTGATCTTGTGCGGGATTTGCTTCGCCGTGAACAGGATTATGTTACCAAGCTGGAACGGCTTCAGGCCGCCATTGATGAAGGCCTTGCTTCCTCCGCGACGGACAAATCCATAGAGGATATCATTGAACAGGGCTTCGCCCGGCTTGCTTAAGATCGAAATCCTCGAACGGGCGCAGGACGATATTTTCAACATCATCGAATATGGTATCGCCGCGCATGGCGAAGCGTCGGCGCGGGACTATGTCGGCAAAATCGGCGCCCGCATAAACTGGCTGAGCGCCAATGCTGGTCTGGGGCCACTACATAGCGAATTGCGCGGCGGAGTCCGCTCCTTCAGGCAAGGGCAGCACAGGGTTTATTATGTGGCGAATGCAGAGCGGCTGACGGTGGTTAGGGTGCTGCATGTGGCAATGGATGTTATTCACCAATTTGGGTGAGCGGCAGTATTTTGCGTATTGTCATCGTCGTTATCAAACAGAGCTATCTTCGCGCCAGATTACCCTGTCGCCCCAGTAGCGGATTACCGGCGGTTTGTCACGAACACGCAGCTCAAACCAAAAAACGTCATCCCAAATGTCTTTTGTACCATGCGTCATACCACCCAAACTGTAACCGCCGCCATCATCTTGGTCAGAGTAATAAACATGCCAACTCATAACAACGCCAGCAATAGTAACGTCAATCATCCCGTCCCATTCGTTGATTGGAGTAAAGCGGGTTTCATATTCACCTTCAGGTCCGTGAAAGGACATATTGAAAGCTGACGGAACAGTGGGTCTCATTTACCCCTCACTTCCGCCCAAACAACTTCTCAACATCACCCAGCGCCAGCTTCACCCAGGTCGGCCGTCCATGATTGCATTGGCCCGAATGCGGGGTGACTTCCATTTCGCGCAGCAGCGCGTTCATTTCGGAGACGTTCAGCACGCGGCCTGCGCGGACCGATCCGTGGCACGCCATTGTCGATGCGACCAGATCGATGCGTTCTTTCAAGCTTAGCGCCTCGTCATAGGCCGCGAGTTCATCGGCGAGATCCTGAACCAATCCGCGCACATCGCCGCTGCCCAACATGGCGGGGGTCGCGCGAACCAGCATTGCGCCGGGGCCAAAACGCTCCAACTCCAACCCGAACGTGGCCAATTCCTCGATCCGCGCCTCCAACCGGTCGCATGCTGGTTCATCCAGTTCGACGACATCGGGCAGCAATAAGGCTTGGGCAGGCACCGTGCCGCCCGCCTGCGCCAATGCGCGCCGCATCCGTTCCAGCACCAGCCGTTCGTGCGCGGCGTGTTGATCAACTAACACCAAACCGTCCTCTGCCTCTGCGACGATATAGGTGTTCGCAACTTGCCCCCGCGCTACGCCCAAGGGATGGCGAACGCCGTCGGGGACGGACTCGTGCGCCTCGGCAGCGCGGCCCATAAGCGGGGCTAAATCCTCGCCTTGAATCCTACCCATGTCGGCAAAGCTGGAGCGGCTTTCGGCGAACGATGAAAACGCCGGGCGCGATTGAATATGGCCCGATGGAATATATGCCTCGCCTTGCAAAACACCCTGCGGCGTGAAAATATTGTGCTGTGGATCAGGGCCCATCGGTTCACTCTGCCAATTGGCCAATGCCGATTCAGGTGCGCGCTGCACGCTGCGAAATCCGGAACTATCCAGCGCATGGCGCAGCCCCGAAACGATCATGCCGCGCACCAACGCGGGTTCGCGAAACCGCACTTCGGTTTTTGCCGGATGGACGTTCACGTCAACCTCGCTTGGCGGCAGTTCGAGGAACAAGGCGACAACGGCATGCCGGTCCCGCGCCAGCATTTCGGCATAGGCCCCGCGCACCGCGCCGATCAGCAACCGGTCTTTTACTGGCCGCCCATTGACGAACAGAAACTGGTGATCGGCAATGCCGCGATTGTACGTCGGTACGCTGGCAATTCCGCCCAGCCTGATGCCTTCGCGTTCATAATCCAAACGGACGCTGTTATCTGCAAGATCGTTGCTGGTCAGCGCGGCGACGCGCGAAGGCCGGTCCATTCCGGGCTGCACCGACAGGCTTCGCCGCCCATCATGTTCCAGCGTAAAACCGATGTCCGGCCGCGACATGGCAAGACGTTTGATCACATCCAGACAGGCGGCATATTCCGACCGCGACGAACGCAGAAATTTGCGCCGCGCAGGAACCTTCTCAAACAGATTTTCAACACGTACCCGAGTGCCCGGCGGGATCGCCGATGGTCCGTCACCTTCCATTACGCCGTGGTCGACGATCCGGCGCCAGCCGTCACCGCCCCTGATCCGGCTCTCTATAGTCGTCCGCGATACGCTGGCGATGGACGGTAAAGCCTCTCCGCGAAAGCCGAGGGTTTCAACCAAATCGATGGCATCATCGGCCAGCTTTGATGTGGCATGCCGTTCCAGCGCCAATGCAATGTCACTGGCAGTCATGCCGCAGCCATCGTCGCTGACCTCGATCAAGTCCAAGCCACCATTTGATATTCGCACCGATATTTGCAGCGCGCCTGAATCTATGGCATTTTCAACCAGTTCCTTTAACGCGCTGGCTGGCCGTTCTACCACTTCACCGGCTGCGATCCGATTGATCAATGCTTCTGGGAGTCTTCTTATTGACATCGCCGCATTCCTAGCCCAAGCGCCCTCAGCAAGCGACTCCTTAATCGCAAGCAATCCAGCCAAATATCTGTTTTTAAAAACAGCAAATTCCGCTAGGGCTGCGTGAGGGGCAGTGCGTTGTAATTTTGGGCCCAATGCGCCCTTATTTTTTGTAGGATATATATGATCAAATTTCCTTGGTTTCGGTTCGGCTCACAAGACTTGGCTATTGATTTGGGCACGGCCAATACCGTTGTTTATGCACGCGGTCAGGGTATCGTTTTGAACGAGCCTTCGGTTGTTGCGATCGAAACTTTGAACGGAATCAAGCGCGTAAAAGCGGTTGGCGATGATGCCAAATTGATGATGGGCAAGACCCCGGATAGCATCGAAGCGATTCGCCCGCTGCGGGATGGCGTGATTGCCGACATCGATGTCGCGGAACAAATGATCAAGCACTTCATCCATAAGGTGCATGGCAAGCCGCGGCTGTTCAGTTCCAATGAAATTGTCATTTGCGTTCCTTCCGGTTCCACCAGCGTTGAACGCCGTGCGATTCGCGACGCCGCATCAAATGCTGGCGCAACCGAAGTGTTCCTGATCGAAGAACCAATGGCGGCGGCAATTGGGGCGGACATGCCCGTTACCGAACCAATCGGATCAATGGTTGTCGATATTGGCGGCGGGACAACCGAGGTCGCGGTGTTGTCGCTGCGCGGCCTGGCTTACACCACGTCGGTGCGTACCGGCGGCGACAAAATGGACGAAGCCATCGTCTCTTATGTCCGCAGGCACCACAACCTGTTGATTGGTGAAGCAACCGCCGAACGTATCAAAAAAGATTTTGGAACTGCGCGCGCGCCAGCAGATGGCATTGGCCACACAATCCACATCAAGGGCCGCGACCTGGTCAACGGCGTGCCCAAAGAAATTATGATCAATCAGGGCCAAATTGCCGAAGCATTGAGCGAGCCCATTGGCACGATTTTGGAAGGCATCCGGATTGCGCTTGAAAATACGGCTCCTGAATTGGCAGCGGATATTGTCGATCAGGGAATAGTGCTAACCGGCGGCGGTGCATTGATGCAGGGCCTGGATGAATTCTTGCGCGATGAAACCGGATTGCCCGTGACCGTTGCCGAAGATCCTTTGACATGTGTCGCAATTGGCACAGGCAGGGCGATGGAAGACCCGATCTTCCGCGGCGTCCTGTTAACAGCATAAAGGACCCGCGCCGTGGTGCCGCCGACAAATCGGCGCCCGGGATTTTCCCGCAAGGCGCAATTTAGCTTATTTGCTACCTATGTCTTGGCGCTTGCCGGAGCTTTTTTGGCTGCCTTGTTGCTTATTCTCTCCATCGTCGATCCTGCCGGTTTTGGAGCTTTGCGGACAATTGGGACGGAAATCACTGCTCCTGTGGCCCGTTTCTTTACAAGTGTGCGGCAGACATTTACCGATGTCGCATCCAACACTTCTGCTTATCTTGACGCTGCATCCAAAAATGCCGCGTTGAATAAAGAGGTGCAAGCCAACCGCCGAAAAGTGACCGAGGCCAAGGCGATCAATCTTGAAAACCAGCGCCTGCGCCAGTTGCTCGACCTCAAGCAAACCGAGGTTGGTTACATTGCAATTGGCCGGTTAATCAGCTCGTCCGCCTCCAGCAGCCGGCGACTGGCGACCTTGTCCATCGGGTCCAATATGAGCGTGGCCAAAGGTCAACCTGTTCGCAGCCCGAATGGACTTATCGGCAGGATAATTGAAACCGGACCTACTACCTCTCGGGTTCTGCTCATCACCGATGCCAACAGCCCGGTCCCGGTCATGCGGGCAACCGACGGTGTCGCCGCGTCAGGTGAAGGACTTGCCAACGGGATGGTCGCCGTGCGGCCAGTTAGCTTTGGACTTAACCCGTTTAAGGTTGGCGACATAATTGTAACGTCGGGGAACGGCGGGTTGTTTCGGCCCAATATTCCCTATGCCATTGTAGTCCGCAAAACGGCAGACGGCGCGCTGGCCAGGCCGCTATCTGACCCCGCGACAGCGCCTTATGTAATGGTGCTTCCAGTGTATGAAGCACCCGCAGCGCAGTTGCTTGCCGCGCCCGAAACTGTACCTATCCGGCAAGTCGTTGAACCATGAAAAATGCCCTCAGCAGCCTAACCCGGCCGTTACGTTCAGGCCGGGATTATCAGTCAAGGATTGAACAGGTCCAGTCGCCGACCAAGATGATAGCAATCCCGATTGTATCGGTGTTGCTGGGCTCCATCATCACCACATTGCCGATGCTTAGTACGCAGGCAATATTGCCGCCGTTCGGGCTGTTGTTTTTCGTGGCTTGGCGCTTGGTTCGGCCCCGCCTTTGGTCTGCATGGGCGGGATTGCCTTTCGGTGCCTTTGATGATTTGTTCAGCGGACAACCATTTGGCAGCGCCGCGTTGATATGGTCGATCATTATGTTGGCAATTGAAATATTGGATGCACGCGCGGTTTGGCGAGATTATCTGCAGGACTGGTTAATTGCAGCGGTTGTTATTATACTCGCGTTATGTGCAGGTCATTTCTTTGTCGGCTTGGCCTATGCACGGCCAGCAGCCGTTACGTTAGTGCCGCAAATCGCCTTGTCCATTTTGATTTATCCGCTTGTCGTTCGGATCATTGCGCGATTGGATCGATGGCGACTTTCGACATGATCCGGCGGAATGTATGAACAAAGACAAACCGGTTTCATCAGCGCAGCAAGAATTTACCTTTACCCGGCGCACTATGTTTGTCGGCGGTGTGCAAGGCGCGCTCGGTTTGCTGCTGGCAGGACGGATGGCGTATATTTCGGTCGCCGAAAATGAAAAGTACAAGCTGGCATCGGAAAGCAACCGGGTCAATTTGACACTGGTTCCGCCGCGCCGCGGCTGGTTCATCGACCGTTACGGCAAACCGATTGCCACCAACCGCGCCGATTTTCGTGTGGATGTTGTTCCCGACCGCATGGTGGATAAGGACGCGACGTTGGCACAATTGTCACGCCTGTTGTCACTGACGCCAGACGACATGGAACGGATCACGCGGGAGATCAAAACGGCGGGCGGATTTCAGCCTGTTCAAATTGCAGCCGGCCTTGATTATGAAAGCTATTCCAAGGTCAGCGTCCGATTGCCCGAACTTCCCGGCGTCAGCCCGCGTCAGGGATTTTCGCGTTACTATCCCAGCGGGGCAGCGGTCGGGCACTTGATTGGCTATGTCGGCGCAGTATCAGCCGAAGAGTATCAGAAAAACAAGAACCCCCTGCTGATTACCCCCGGGTTCAAGATCGGCAAAGATGGCCTGGAAAAAATGTTCGAGGCCAGCCTTCAGGGCGCACCTGGAGCAAAGCGCGTGGAGGTTACCGCGCGCGGAAAAATCGTGCGCGAACTAACCACCAAAGAAGACACGCCGGGTAAACCGGTGCAGATCACCATCGATATTGACCTGCACAATTATACCGCCCGGCGGCTCGGCAAAGAGTCTGGATCCGTCGTGGTATTCGACACGTTGACGGGTGATATTTTGGCGATGGTATCCATGCCATGCTATGATCCGAACAGTTTTTCCGACGGTATTGGCCGTCAGGAATATAAATGGCTGCGCGGGGATGACCACAAGCCGCTGCTCAACAAAAGCCTGCAAGGCTTGTACCCGCCGGGGTCAACTTTGAAGCCAATGGTCGCGATTGCGCTGCAGCAAAATGGCGTCGATCCCGAAGAAACGGTCTATTGCGGCGGGGGATACCGGCTGGGCAACCGCGTTTTCAAATGCCTTGGCACGCATGGTTCGATCAATATGGCCAACGCGATTATGAAAAGCTGCAACACTTATTTCTACGCAATGGGCAATCGCATCGGATACGATAAAATCGCACCGGTGGCGAAGCTGCTGGGATTGGGGCAGGAATTTGACCTGCCTTTCCCGTCGCAGCGTTACGGCACGGTTCCCGACAGCGCGTGGATGAAGAAAAAATATGACAAGGTCTGGGCTTCATCGGACACATTGAACGCCACCATCGGTCAGGGTTATATGATTGCCAGCCCGTTTCAGCTGGCATTGATGTCGGCGCGAATTGCATCGGGGCGCAATTTGATCCCCAATATTATCGCCGGTAAAAGGAAGCCCCCGGCCGCCCTGCCCTTTCTGCCCGAACATTTGGCGTTGGCACGCGAAGGCATGAACCGTGTGGTCAATAGCGCGGGCACTGGCGCACGCAGCCGGTTGCCATTTCCTGACATTAAAATGGCAGGAAAGACCGGAACCGCGCAGGTCCGCCGCATCGAAGGATCGCAGCGCGGCCAATCGGGCGTATGGAAATACCGCGATCACGGCCTGTTCGTGTGTTTTGCGCCTGTTGAAGAGCCGCGCTATGCCGCTGCCGTCGTCATTGAACATGGTTTAGGCGGAGCACGGGCCGCTGCACCGGTTGCCAAAGACGTCCTGACATTTCTGTATGACCGCGATAAGGCGATGGCGGCATTGACCGCATTGGAGTCTGGCTGGGGCGGAACTATCGAAGAACGCATGGCGCGCAGTTTGAGCAATTTTAATGCCCCGCCTCCCCCCCCATTATCGCAGGCTGACGAAGCAAGCACTGCTGTCACCGCCGCGCCAGCAGGGAACCCCGCGCGATGAGCAGCAGCATCATTCCTGCGCCAATATTGGGATTGCCATGGCGCGTGATATTGATCCTGACCGCGCTGGTGTGCTGCGGCGCAACCGTGCTCTATTCAGCGGCAGGCGGCAGCTTCTCCCCCTATGCAGGCAAGCACCTGATGCGGTTCGCATTATACCTGGCGATGGCAATCATTATGTCGCGGCTGCCATTGGAATTTTGGAAAAAGATTACGTTTCCCGCGTATGCGATTACGCTGATCCTGTTGATATTCGTGGAAATCACCGGCCAAATTGGCGGCAATTCGCAGCGGTGGATCAATCTGGGCTTCATAACGTTACAGCCGTCCGAATTGATGAAACCCGTTCTGGTCTTGGCTACGGCGTGGTTTTTTGACCGGCTGCCTGCGAACCGGATCAATAGTTTCGATGTGTTCTTGCCAATGGCCGGGTTGCTGATTTTGCCTTGCATATTGGTCATCATCCAGCCGGATTTTGACGCAGCGATTGTGTTTGCTTTTTGCGTTATCATCGTCGGCTTTCTCGCCGGATTGCCGCTGAAATATTTCCTAATCGGCGGCGGGGGCGCGGCGGTGCTGGCGCCGCTTGTCTATTTCTTTGGCCTGCGGCCATATCAACAGAACCGCGTTCTGATATTTTTCAATCCAGAAAGCGATCCACTGGGCGCGGGCTACCATATTATGCAGTCCAAAATAGCCATCGGTTCCGGCGGCTTGTTTGGTAAAGGTTTCATGCAAGGCACGCAAAGCCATCTGGATTATTTGCCCGAGGGACATACCGATTTCGTTTTCGCCACAATGGCCGAAGAATGGGGATTGTTCGGCGGCCTGATTATCATTGGCCTATTCTATCTGTTGATGCGCTGGTGCATCGAAGTCGCGTTGAAAAGCAATCGCCGATATGGCAAGCTGGTCGCGATGGGGATGACGTGTACGATATTTTTCTACATCGCTATCAACCTGTTAATGGCGATGGGGTTGTTTCCCGTGGCCGGAATCCCGTTACCTTTTATCAGCCACGGGGGTTCTTCGATGCTGACCATCATGATCTGTATTGGTATCATCATGTCGGTTGATCGCCACCCGGGTACGCGCCAAGGACAATTTGGATAAGTCCGCCCCGATATCGCTCCGCAACATTGCTTGACATGGCAGGCAAAACACACCAGATGCGCGGCTTCAAACGATGCCTGCGCGATTCCGCAGCATCAATGGGGACGCATAGCTCAGTTGGTAGAGCAGATGACTCTTAATCATCGGGTCCACGGTTCGAGCCCGTGTGCGTCCACCATTTTTCCTGCAAGTTGCTCCATAATGCCGAGCATTTCCTGCCCTCCTCCAGTCACCGATCTTGCAATTCCGGCAAGGCCGTTTTGTATATCACGGGGCGCAAGGCAAAGCTGGTGGTGACATTGGCGACGCCGCTGACCCGGGTGAGCCTGTAGCGCAGGAAATCCTCAAACTCGCCGAGCGACCGGACCAGCACGCGCAATTGATAGTCCGCTTCACCGGTCATCATGTAACATTCCATCACTTCGGGAAAATCTGCCACGGCGATTTCAAACTCCGCCAAATGGCTGTCTCCCTGTTGATCCAGCCGCACGCGCACAAATGCGGTGACCGATAGTCCAATCGCGGCGGGATCAACCAACGCGACATATCGAGAGATCACACCGTTCGCCTCCAACGCCCGAACGCGGCGCAGGCAAGGGCTGGGGGAGAGCCCGATACGGTCAGACAGCTCCTGATTGCTGATCCGCCCGTCAAGTTGCAGTTGACCAATAATTTTCCGGTCCAGCTCATCAATCGGTTGAATTGGCATATCTTGTCTCATTTCTGATTATTTTTGGCATGTTGTGCCAATTATCATACTTTGAAAGCCGCATTACGCAAGGACACACGACGCCATTGGGCATTAGGTCGTTAATTATAGAAATCCGGAGACCAAGAATGACGACTGCTGCGCTAGATACTCGTGCGGAAACAATTGCAGCGTTGGAAGCGCTTGATGGCCGGTTGCGCTGGCTGTCATCGTGGATCGTTCATAATGCCAACCATCTTCGCCCGAAGCGTGACGGTTTAAAGGTGGGCGGGCATCAAGCGAGCTGCGCTTCGATGACTGCGATTATGGCGGCAGTGTATTTTTATGCATTGCGGGCAAATGATAAAGTATCGGTGAAACCCCATGCCGGGCCGGTGTTACAGGCGATACACTATATGCTCGGCAGCCAGTCGCTCGATCAATTGCAGCGCTTTCGCGGCCTGGGCGGCGCACAAAGCTATCCATCGCGGACCAAGGATCAAATTCCGGTCGACTTTTCTACCGGATCAGTGGGACTGGGCGTCGCGATCACTGCGTTTTCCAGCCTCGTTCAGGATTATCTGATCGCGCATGGCCAAATCGAGGCAGCAAACGCTGGCCGGATGATCGCGTTAATGGGCGACGCTGAACTGGATGAAGGCAATATTTATGAATGCCTGATCGAAGGATATAAGCACGACATCCGCAATTGCTGGTGGGTGGTGGACTATAACCGGCAGTCGCTCGATAACACGACAGCGGACCGGATGTTTCGCCGCTTTGACGATATTTTCGAAACATGCGGCTGGCGCGTGATCACACTGAAACACGGCAAACTGCAACGCGCGGTGTTCTTAAGGCCCGGCGGTAAAGCGGTTGAAGAATGGATCGAAACTTGCCCCAACGCCGATTTTGCCGTCCTCACCTATCAAGGCGGAGAAGCTTGGCGGGCGCGGTTGATTGCGGATATTGGCGACCAGCCCGATGTCAACGAACTGCTCGGCAGCTTCGATGACCAATCACTCGCGGCATTGATGACCAATCTGGGCGGGCATTGCATCGAAACGCTGATCGACGCATTCGACAGTGCCGATGATGAGCGCCCGACGATGTTCATCGCTTACACCGTAAAGGGCTATGGATTGCCGCTTGCGGGGCATAAGGACAATCATTCGGGCATGATGAACCCGCCGCAGATGAAACAGTTCCGCGAAAGCATGCACATCGCAGAGGGCGAAGAATGGGAACCCTATGGCGGACTAGGCGGCAACACTGCGACTCGGTTGAAGGCATTTGTGGATGATAGCGTACTTGCCCGCAAGGCGCGAGAATCGGCCGCTGATTTGGTTCCCGTTCCGGCCCGCTTACCCACACCCGATGGCGCCGAACAGTCGACCCAGGCCGCGTTTGGCAATGTGCTGCTAGGCCTTGCAAAGTCGGGCGAGCTGCTGGGCGACCGCATAGTCACTACCGCTCCCGACGTGACCCAAACCACCAATTTGGGAGCCTTTGTAAACCAGCGCGGTCTGTTCCGCAGGTCGGCATTGGCCGATGTCTTCCGCGCAGCAAAAATCCCCTCGGCGCAAAAATGGGCCGCACATGGCGCAGGCCAGCATATCGAACTTGGCATTGCGGAAAACAACTTCTTCTTGATGATGACATCATTGGGGCTGGCCGCGCCGCATTTTGGCACACGGCTGATCCCGGTCGGTACGGTCTATGACCCGTTTATCGCCCGCGGCCTCGATGCGCTCAATTACGGCTGCTATTCCGATGCCCGGTTCTTGCTGGTCGGTACCCCGTCCGGGCTGACGCTTGGGCCAGAGGGCGGTGCGCATCAATCAATCAACACGCCGCTGATTGGCATGGGTCAGCCAAATCTTGCGTATTTTGAACCTGCATTCGCCGATGAAGTTGCGTTGATGATGCGTTGGGCATTTGACTATCTGCAGCAACCCGGCGGCAGCTCGGTCTATCTTCGCTTGAGCACACGGATCATTACGCAGCTCGAGCGGTCAAACGACGATTGGCAAGCCGACGCACTAAAGGGCGGCTATTGGTTGCGTAAGCCCGCCGCAAACGCGCCTGCCGCAATCGTCTTTACCGGCGCAATCGCACCCGAGGCAATGGAAGCATATCGGTTGTTGCTGGATGATATTCCCGGCCTTGGTTTGTTGAACGTCACATCCCCTGACTTGTTGCACCGCGATTGGTCGTCGCTGCTTGCATCGCGGTGGAAAGGGGGCCGCCACGCATCTTGTCATGCAGAAACGTTGTTGTCCGCTTTGGCTCCGGATGCAGGGTTGGTTACGGTGATAGACGGTTCCCCCAGCGCACTGTCATGGCTGGGCGGAGTGCGCGGAATGCACACCATCCCATTGGGCGTCGACCAGTTCGGCCAAACCGGCGATCTGCCAGACCTATTCAGCACTTACCGCCTTGATAGCGAAGCGATCATCGACGCCGCCGCCGAGCTTTTTCTTGCCGGTTGAGGCGGCTTTTTTTGCGGCGACGCTCTGCCGCGTTGCGTAACGCGAAAAATTAGATGCATTTGCTAAACTGGCACCCTAGGGTCAGGACTTGTTAGATACGCATCTGAGGTTTGAAGCGAGTTTGTTCAGAGCGAGACGGCAAAGCACAGGAATGTGAATATATTTCAAGCTTTGCCAACGATGCACGGGACAAAATCGGTCAAATCCGCAGGACGCCAAAATGGCTTCGATTCCGGAATAAAATGCCCTTGTGGATAGAATGACTATCCACTGCGGGCATTTTGCTCTGGTATCTTCGCCATTTTGACACCTCAGTTGCGGATTTAACAGGTCCTGACCCTAGTTCCTATGCCCGCACTCTTAATGGTTGGTATACAATCATTAAAAGTTGACCTTGGCGGCGCTCCATCTACCTGTGATGTAATTTTTTTTTGGAGATTCCATCATGCTGATCCGCCGCAAATTCATATCGGGCCTTGCCGCGCTTGGCGCGATGTTGTCGACATCGGCGTGCGGAGAGGCGGGGAATGAGGCGCTGGGCGGGGGAAAGCGCTATCCCGATTACCGGTACCGCTTGACCGTGGAGGTCGATACGCCGGAGGGGTTGAAGACCGGGTCGAGCGTGATTGAGGTCAGCACAATGGTATCGGGTAAATATTCGATACCCGATCCCGGCAAGCTGTTCACGCGCGTGCGCGGTGAGGCGGTGACAGTTGATCTGGGGCAGCGCGGCGTGATGTTCGCTCTGCTGCGTTCTGAATATTCTGTGGACTGGGCAGCGGGGCCGTTGTTGTTTTTTGTGCCGAATATTCCTTACAAGGATATTGAGCATATATATGAAAAGGAAAACCGGGACCCCCGTTTCGATATGCAAATGACGCAGCTATATAAGCTGCGCGGCAAATATGCGCTGCCACGGCATTACCAGACTGTGTTGCATAAACCCAAAGAGAGCGACACACCGACGGCATACCCCATCCTAGTCACATTCGCCGACATGGCCGATCCCAAAAGCGTGACCAAAATCGACCCCGACAACATGGCCGCACGGTTCGGCAAAGGCGTAAAACTGAAACGCATTACCGTCGAGCGGACCGACGATGATGTGACCAACGGGATTGAAAGACGGTTGGGGTGGTTGGGGGAATATCCAGAACCAAGTCTTAATCCAAAACATGGGCCAGACGATTGGTCGTTGGCTGCAACAATCAAGCAAGGCGATTTCAAAAGGAGAAATTAAATGCCAGTATTATCACCGACATTGAACACACGAGTATTCCAAGCAATCCTCGCCATGGATTCATACAATCGTGGCTATGGCGCAAACGTCAATGGATTATCTCAAACTTTAGGCACAATGATTGGCACAGCAAGTATCATCGGAAATGCAGAAGATGCTGCAGGCGTTGCTGAAGCAGCAGGCTTCTACGCCTCGGCCTATAACTGGAACGGGTCTAATGTCATTTCCTATCGCGGGACCAACCCGGATTTCGGATCGATTACCGACTTTTATAACAGTCCCGGAGCAACTCCTGCCGTTTCTTCGCGTTCTTAAACCAACAGGCGTTCTCAAACCAATAGCAAATCGGCCAGCTTTGTCCGTTGCCAGGCGGCGTCGCCATATTGCGATGCATGGAATATCGCGCCGCGCCGGTGCAGTCCGGCATCGCAATCATGGGTAAAGCCAAAGCCGCCGTGGAATTGAATGGCGCGGTCAGCAGCAAAGCTGTACGCCTTGTCGGCGGCGGCTTTTGCCATGCGCACGGCGACCTCGCCCATGCCTTGCTCACCTGTGCCTTGATCGCCAAAGCTAAACGCGGCGCTATACAAGTGCGATCTTGCTTTTTCGTAATCGACATAGGCATCGACAATCGGATGCTTCAGTGCCTGGTATGAACCGATCACGTTGCCAAATTGCTTGCGCGTTTGCAGATAATCAACCGTGTAATCAATGACCGCCTGCGTTCCGCCGCACATTTCGGCGCTTTGTAATAACGCGGCTGCCAGATCGATATGCGCCAAAACTTCGCGCGCCTTGCCTTGATCCAGCATCGCAGACGCGGGAACCGAAATGCCGTCTAAATTCAGCGCAAAGCTGCGTTTGGTTTCATCGATGATCGTTTCACGCCGCAATGCGCCCGCCGGTAAATCAGCCTGTGTTAACAACACCAATGCGGGCCGCGCGTCAAACTTCACCGTCGCCAAGATGAAGTCTGCGGACGCGGCCCACAGCACAAACTGCTTTTGCCCCGATAGCGTCAACCGGTCCCCGTCGCTTTTTGCAGATGCCTCGATATGGGCCAAATCCCAGTCGGCATGCGGTTCGTAAAGCGCAAGGCTGCCGATTTTGCCCTCGGCGAGTTGCGGCAAACATGCAGACTTCTGCGCTTCGGTTCCGCCCATGATCAACGCCTGCGCCGTCAGGGCCGATACCGCAAAAGGCGATGCCAGCATCCGCCGTCCCATTTGTTCGGCCACAGGAACAACTTCGGCAAGCGACAAACCGACGCCGCCATACGCTTCTGGAATTGCAATCGCCGTCCAGCCGAGCGCGGCGATTTCAGACCACAGCCCGGCGTCAAAACCCGCTTCACTTTCCATCAAATCGCGTACTTTGGCCATCGGCGAGCGATCCCGGCAAAAGTTAGTGGCAACATCGAGCAGTTGTATTTGCTCTTCGCTATAGCCTAAACCCGCAAACTGCATGCCGCGCCCCTTTTGTAAATTGCACGTGTTAATCGCGCGATTACATTGCGCAACGGGCGCGGCTAAAGCAAGCAGGAACTGATGATACCGGCGGGCGGGCAGCTTGCCGAAATTCGGTGCGTTCTGGCGATAACGGTTTTACATTTTTGTTTTAGTATTTTAAACGACTAAGCAGCAAAACATCCATTCGAGAAAAGCATAATGCTGGCGAAGAGAAAACGGAATCGTTTAAGTAGTTTAGTTCTCGGTTCGATCGAGGCGATGATCAATTGGCCGCGCCGAACCAAGATATTCTTGATGATCAGCATGGATGTGTGCTGCGTCATTCTGGCTTCGATAATTGCGATGTATCTGCGGGTCAGTCACTGGGGCTTCTTCGATCAACGGCTGTTGATTTTGGCTGCGCTGTCTTTGGTGTCGCTGCTACCGGTGTTTTTTGCAATGGATGTTTACCGGTCGATCATCCGTTTTTCCGGTTCCCGCAGCATGGGCAATTTGTTTAAGGCAACGGCCATTCATACGATCATATTGTCGTTCGTATTGATTGTTATTCGGTTGCCTAACATTCCGCGAACACTGGCGATCATCGAACCGCTTGTCTTTCTGACTTTGGCGATAAGTATCCGCGGATTGGTGCGGTATCTTTTAACTGACTTCGCGCATGTCTTGGGATCTGGATCGAATGACCGCCGCATCGTGATTTATGGCGCGGGCGGCGCTGGCATCAAACTGGCGGCCTTGCTCGGCAATATTCCAGAGATCACCTTATGTGCATTTGTCGACGATGATCGCCGTTTGGAAAAACAGCGGATTGACGGCATATTGGTCCACCACAGCGATAATCTGGGCAATTTGATTGATAGCTATAACCCCACCGAAATTGTGTTGGCGTTACCAAGCATTGATCGCAGCCGCCGATCTGAGATTGTTCGGCACCTTGAACAGTTTTCGCTCAAAGTACAAACGCTGCCAAACCTGGCAAGCCTTGTTGATGGCGAATGGTCTGTCGGTGATTTGCGTGAAGTGGATGTTGAGGATTTGCTTGGGCGCGATCCCGTTCCGCCGAACGAGCTGTTATTAGGCCGGACAATCGCAGGGAAATGCGTGTTGGTGACGGGTGCGGGCGGATCAATCGGAAGTGAGCTTTGCCGCCAGATATTGCGGTCCCGGCCAAGCAAGCTGATCCTGTGCGAAATGAATGAGCATTCATTGTACCTGATCGATCAGGAATTGACGGCACAACGCCAGATCGAAGCGTTGCCCGATATCGAGATCATTCCAGAGATGGGATCGATCCTCGATCGTTCGTCGATGCGCCGCCTGTACCGCCGGTGGGACCCCCACACTGTGTTCCATGCCGCCGCATATAAGCATGTGCCTTTGGTCGAACAGAATATGATTGCGGGTATGAAGAATAATATCTTCGGCACGTTTAATGCAGCGGTCGAAGCCGCCGCGCATAATATCGACCATTTCATTCTCATTTCAACTGACAAAGCAGTGCGTCCGACCAACATCATGGGGGCCAGCAAACGCATCTGCGAACTGATCCTGCAAGCACTTGCGCAGCAAGGCGAGAAAAATGGCGGCAATACCCGGTTTGCAATGGTCCGGTTTGGCAATGTGCTGGGATCAAGCGGATCGGTCGTGCCGCGTTTTCAACAACAGATATTGGCCGGCGGTCCGGTTACATTGACGCACCGCGACATCACGCGGTATTTTATGACAATTCCCGAAGCTGCGCAGCTGGTAATACAGGCGGGATCGATGGCGCAGGGCGGCGAAGTTTATGTGCTCGATATGGGCAAGTCGGTCAAAATAATCGACCTTGCGCGCTCGATGATCCGGCTGACGGGGCGGACCGAACGCACCGCTGAAAACCCCAATGGCGACATCGAAATTGCCGAAGTCGGGCTGCGGCCGGGCGAAAAGCTGTTTGAAGAACTGTTGATTGGCGAAAATCCCCAGCCGACGAAACATGCGCGGATCATGCAAGCCAGTGAGCATTTTATCGAATGGCCAAAATTGAATGCGGAACTGGAACTGCTTGCCGAACATTTGGAACAAGGGGATGATATTGCCGCGGTGACCATTTTGAAAAACCTCGTGCCGGAATATCATCAACCAAGCTATGATCAGGCCGCGCAAGCTTAGCTTGAATTTTCACGGCTATTCCGTTACCATTCACCTAACATGCTTGCTTGATTGCTTGACCAGCGCGGCACAATTCGAACTCTAAATTTATAGGATTTTTGAAAACTATGCTTTGGGAAAATGAATATCAATTTGCACAGGTAGACAAAGGATTCCAATCGCTGGTGCATGCTTGGAAAGACGATGGAAATAAGGTGTTCGTTCTTCGAACCGACGATCACATCGAAGATATTCGTGCGATGTTATCTGCGAATTTTCAGTTTCTCGGCAAGCCTGTGGAGCTCGCTGAGGATGTCAACATCGGTGACCGCGAAAATCAACGCAGCGGTGAGCTTTGGTTTGAAGTGCGTTATGATCCCAAGCATCCAGACGCATATCGCCATTCTGCGAATGCCCAGCCATTGCATACAGATGGTTCCTATATTCCGGACTTTCCCAACGCGACGCTGTTAAGCTGCGTTGCCAATGCGGGACAAGGCGGCGAAACAACATTTATTGACGCGGCCGATTTGGTAGCTTGCTTGCAAGCCGAGGACCCCGAATTGCTCGTCCAGCTAAAAAGTTGCGATATGCCGCATGCCAGATCCGGTGACTTTAGAACTGAAAAGATCATCGAAGAAAAAGATGGCAAGACGCTGGTAAATTGGAATTATTATTGCGTCGCAAAAGATGTTGACGATGATCGCCGCGCGTTGGCCGACAGGTTTTTCAATTATCTTTTGGAATCGCCGATGGTCCACGAAAAAACGGTTGGCGTTAAATTGACGCCCGGCGACGCCGTGACATGGAAAGACCGGGAAGTATTACACGGCCGAAACAGCTTTGTAGCCTCCCAAGAATCGGAGCGATTCATCTGGAAATGTGCAATAGATATCGGGAATTTTAATGGCTGATCAGTTGCGGGTTACGCCCGGCAGACTGATTTTCGGAACGATGCGTCTTGGTGAAGAAGAACGCAGTATCGAAGATTGGGTGGCGTTTTTCCAGGATGTTCATGCGTTGGGGATTACATCGCTTCACAGCTCTTCGGAATATGATACGTTTCCGTTGCTCTGCAAGATACTGGGCAAGCTTTCCAAAACTGACAGTGCGCCAAAATTCCGGCATGTCGTGAAACTTGCGGAACCAAGCTTTGATGATGCAGGCTTTGATGCAGCGCGGCTATTGGATAAAGTGGCTGAATATAGTGAGGCTCTCGGTGCAAATTGTGTTCACGATATCCAGTGGATGTGGCGCCATAATTTATCCGATGACGCCGAGAGAATTAATGCCTTCAAACGCAATCTGGCAGCCTTGACAGATGTTGTCGCCGGTCTGAAATCGCAGGGCAAAATTGAACGATTTTTCTGCTTTCCCTATTCGTCCGTTTTTGCAAGCGAGGCTTTGAAGTCAGCAACTATTGACGGTTTGACGGTTTATCGCAACGCGCAGGAAACAGAATATGATGCGGCAATCGAAGGTTGCGCGGACCTTGGCAAACCGGTGTTGGTGATAAGGCCACTTAATGCTGGAAAGGTATTGGAGCAGGGCGCAACTTCGGCGGCTGACCATGTCCAATATTCGCTTAATATGCTGGCTATTGAAGCAGGTATAATTTCGTCTAACAAGCTTGACCATATCCGCGAATTGCTGGTGAAATAGTTGATGCCCCGCATTTTTGACATTTTGATTGTGGTCTTGATTTTGCCGGTATTGGTTCCGGTCTTTCTGGTGACCGCTATTTTGGTGCGGCTAAACCTTGGTTCACCGATATTCTACCGTCAGCAGCGCGGCGGATATCTGGGCAAACGCTTTGACATCGTAAAGTTCCGATCGATGACAGACAAACGTGACGGCGGCGGACACTTGTTACCAGACACCGACAGATTAACACCATTTGGAAGATTTCTTCGCGGATCAAGCCTTGATGAGCTGCCTTGTTTTTGGAATGTCTTGAAAGGAGAAATGGCGATTGTCGGTCCGCGTCCATTTATTGCTGACTATCTTGATCTCTACACCAAAGAACAAATGACGCGGCACAATAGCTGCCCGGGAATTACCGGATGGGCACAGGTCAATGGCCGCAACGCCCTGAGCTGGGAAGAAAAATTTGAGTTAGACATTTGGTATGTGCAAAATCGTAGTTTTTGGTTGGATGTTCGCATCCTATTTATGACGGTCAAAAAAGTATTGGTGCGCCATGGCATCAGTGCGGACAATGATGATACCATGCCGCGCTTCACCGGCACGCGGGCAGACCGCTGATGACGCATATTAAGGCAATATACGGCGCGGCTGGATGCGGGCGGGGCGTGATGCCGTTGTTGCGCGATAGCGCCGATGCAGGTTCCACGTTGATCTTTGTCGATGATGGCTGTGCAGGGCAAATTATCAACGGCCACAAGGTTGTTGGCTTTGAAGAATTCGCGCGCGTGGAAGCACTCAGCAAAAAAATCACGATTGCGGTGGCGGATCCCTTTATCCGCGAAAAACTGGCGGTCAAATGTGCGGCCCACGGCATTGCCTTTGCACCGGTATTGGCCGCAAGCCATGTCCGCATGGACGATTGCGAAGTAGCAGACGGCGCGATATTTTCGCCGTTCACGACGCTGACCAGCAACATCAGGATCGGCCGCCATTTCCATTGCAACATAAACAGCTACGTCGAACATGACTGCGTAATTGGCGATTATGTCACGTTTGCCCCAGGCGTTAAATGCAACGGAAACATCCATATCGGCGACCACGCTTATATCGGATCAGGGGCCGTCATCCGCCAAGGGCAGCCAGGCAAACCGTTGCGAATTGGCGCCGGTGCGGTGATCGGCATGGGCGCTGTCGTCACAAAGGATGTTGCGGCGGGTGAGACGGTAGTGGGCAACCCCGCGCGCCGGTTGTCGTAGAGCGTCTCGTTGACATTTGAGTGAAGCAAAAAAGCCACTCGCCCTAAGAGCGAGATGACATTGCGTGTAACAAAAACCGTTCGTGCTGAGCTTGCCTGCGTACAGGTTGCTGGTCTCATCCTTCGACAAGCTCAGGACGAACGGAAGGAGAGTATTTTTTCACTCAACCGTCACCCGTTCTAACCTTTGTCGTTCAAAGCCTGAAGGTCATCTAGCGTGTTTACGTTGCTTGGTGGGCGGTCCAGCACAACGGCACGCGCGCCGATCGTTTCGATGAAATGCATCATCGAATGCCGTTCGTCACTCCCCAATATCCGTTCCAAAACGGCGAATGCGCTGACGGGCCAAAGCCCAATCACTGGCTGGTTTGCGACATAGGCGGGCGCTGGTTCTAGCGTGCGGCGCAAATCGCCGGGTATGAACAAGCTATCCACGCCGACACTCAGCACGTGGTCAAACCCCGATTCCGCGGCAAAACGCATTACACCTGCAAGACCGGCCAATGGCCCCATATCGGGCGCAGGATAATCTGCAACACTCAACAGATTTGCATGCCGCCGCCCGGCAATCACCAATGCATCACATTGGGGAAGCAATGCAGCCGCAGCATGTTCAATCAGCGGCAATCCATTGAACGTTGCCATCGCCTTGTCACTGCCAAAACGGACCGACTTTCCGCCTGCCAATATCCCGCCCAGCACCTTCACACGATTGCGCCGGTGGGGTCGTTGACGACCAAAACACTGTCCGCGCGCGCCAATGACAATAATGTTAAACCGGCGAGCTTTGCACGGTCAGCAGCCAAACTGGTCGGCGCAGAGATTGTAACCAGCATTGACGCCCCTGCCCGCACCGTTTTTTCGACCAGTTCAAAACTGCACCGCGCGGTGAGCAACACGAATCCAGCGGCGATATCGGCGTCAGCTAAACCCAACGCGCCGATCAATTTATCGAGCGCGTTGTGGCGGCCAACGTCCTCTCTGGCGCATAAGATTTTGCCGTCAGCATCACAAAAAGCGGCGGCATGGACAGCGCCAGTGGCACCGCTTAGCGGTTGATGATTGCCAAGGTCGGCCAATGCCCGCGATATCGCGCCTCGGCTGATTTTGATCGGCAACGCGGCCTTGGGTAGCGGCCTTAAAGCTTCGGTTATGCTTTCAACTCCGCAAAGGCCGCAGCTGCTGTCGGATACTCGGGTGCGGGCGCGCGCAAATATCGCTTCACGCGCAGCCTGCGGCAATTGGGCGCGCAATATCCATCCGCCATCTAACGCTGCGACGTCAACAGCCGCCACATCGGATGCCTGCGAAACCAATCCTTCGGCCACCGCATGGCCGACGATAAATTCTTCCAAATTGGTCGGTGACGCCATCATTACCGCATAACCGATTCCGCAATATTCCAGCGCAATCGGTACTTCGACCGCCAATTGCCGCTGCATATTGGCGTCGCCAGTCTGATTTAGCCCAAGCCTGACAAGTGAGACCGCAATGTCACCGGGAACCGGAACCGTTGTCACTGCTTCAATCGGTCAGCATGCCAACGCAAATGCTCCGCCATGAACGAAGAGATGAAATAATAGCTGTGATCATATCCCGGCTGCATTCGAATTGTTGCCTTTTGGCCAGCCTTGGCGCATGCTTCTTCTAACAAATGGGTTTTCAACTGATCCGCCAGAAAGTTATCCGCCCCGCCTTGATCGACCAGCAAATCGGGCAAGCGAGCGCCATTTTCGATCAACGCGCAGGCATCATATTCAGCCCAGCTGGCTTGATCATCGCCCAAATATCCGCCCAACGCCTTGTGACCCCACGGACATTGCAGCGGTGAAACAATCGGCGCGAAAGCCGATGTTGATTTGAACCGCCCCGGATTACGCAGTGCCATGGTCAGCGCGCCGTGGCCGCCCATCGAGTGGCCGGTAATCCCCTGCCGCTCCATATCCACAGGAAAATTTGCAGCGATTACATCGGGCAACTCGGTTTCGATATAGTCCCGCATCCGGTAATGTTCGGCAAACGGCTGCTGCGTCGCATTGACATAGAAACCCGCGCCAAGCCCGAAATCATATGCGCCGCCGGCATCATCCGCCACGCCATCACCGCGCGGCGACGTATCGGGCGCAACAAAGATCAGGCCAAGTTCAGCACAAGCCTGACGAAACTCACCCTTTTCAGTAACGTTGGCGTGGGTGCATGTCAGACCCGACAGATACCAGATGATCGGCAACTTCGCGCCCGGGCTATGGGGCGGCACAAAAACCGAAAAGGTCATTGCAGTTCCGGTGGCGCTGGAATTGTGTTTGTACACGCCTTGGACACCGCCATGCGCAAAATTTGTAGAGATAGTTTCTATTGTCATAGTCCGCTCAATGTCATTCATTTGCGACGCTGTAAACCTCGGCCAATCGAACGGCAATAATTCACGGACCAATTTCGCACTGATCAATATCACCGGGGAAATCGACATCCCGTAATTCATCGTGCGTTGCGATTATGATCGACCGTGCGGGCAGCGCTTTAATAATCTGCGCCGCGCCTTGGTCACCGCTTAGCGACAATAACTGTGCGAAGTGTGATTTGGAAAAACAAGCTGGCGGCATTCGAACGTTGCCGTCGCTGCTCGCCATTGCGCCATCATTCTGGCTTCCGTACAACAAAGCTTCAAAATGCGGTTGCGGCACAAACGGCATGTCGCCCAGCGCAATCAGGATTTGATCGGCATCATGGTTCATCGCCAAACGTACTCCAGCCGCAATGTTCTGTGCCATATCGCGTTGGCCATCAGGGGCGCGGACAATTTCAAAGCCGGTGAGCTGCTCGGCGACGTCCGCTGCTGCAACGACCGCAACATTATGCGTCAACTTCAGCTTCAACATCATTTCTGCGGCGTGCATTACCAGAGGCTTGCCAGACAACGGAGCAAGCAGCTTGTTTGCCGCCCCGAAACGCCGCGACTGGCCCGCAGCCAGCAATATTCCGACTGTTTTCAAACGCCCCGCCCTTGTGCGCGGGCCAAAATTTCCGCAAGCACCGAAACGGCGAGGCTTCGTGGATCGCGGACCGAAGGAATGAGGCCGATTGGCCCGGTAATCTGGCTGATCTTATGATCTGCAACGCCCATTTCCCGCAGCGCTTGATCGCGGTTCAGTCGCGCCATGTGGCTGCCCTGCGCGCCGATGTAAAAAGCATCGCTATCCAGCACCTGCTGCAAAATTGCCGGTTCCCAATCATGATCATGGAAAAACAGAACGACCGCGGTCCATTGATCGATTGCAATATCAGGCAGCCTATCGCGCGACTTCAACACATGCGCCGCCCGCCCTGCCGCGAGATGATTGAAAACGGTATCGGCGTCTGGCGAAAACACTGTCACGTCATATCCCAATGATCCGGCAAGGCTGGCGAAATGATCAACCTCTGCGCCGTTGCCGAAAATCTGGAACGCCAGCTTGGGATTTAGTGTCAGGTGGATATGATCGTTCGAAATCGCAGCATCTCTTGCGGTGTTGACCAGGATATCGCCATCTCTTTCATCTATCGCCAAATGTTGAGGAATCCGGCGTTCGACCGCCTGCAGCACGTTACGCAATTTGTTCCGGTCCGGGCGCGGCAATAGCAATATCTCTAATGCACCTCCGCATGGTAACCGCAAATCAATGAACGGCGAACCCTGCCCATATCGCAATTTCATCGGCCTATTGCTTTCGAGGGCCAGCATCGCTTGGCAAACAATATCCGCTTCGATGCAACCCGAAGAGAGCGATCCTGACGTGGATCCATCCGATGCGATGGCCATAACCGCGCCCGCCGACCGGTACGCCGGGCCTTCGGTGCTGGTGATGATAGCCACAACAGTTGGCCGATCCGCATCCGCAATGAACTGCAGTGGGCCCAGAACGGGATCAAACGCGCTCATACCTGCATAACGGCAGTTTCAAACGAGCAGGATATTTCCAACGTTCATTGCTTTCGATAAACAAAATTTGTGCAGGATTTCTAACATGATTTTTGCGATCATGGATAGTCATCTATCTAAACTCCGTGCTTGAATAGAACTACTTCTGCGTTAGTCTGTTCTTCCAGATTGGGAGTAGCTTATATGATAACCAAAGCGGATGATTATCCCGTCCACCAAACTTCCGACCCGATTGCCTTCGCCGGAACAGATCGCAATTTCTATGACCGGTATTTTTTCAATGGCTACAGCAGCGACGGTCAGATATTTTTCGCAGTGGCGATGGGGTTTTATCCGCAGCTTGGTATTATCGACGCGGCTTTTTGTTTGTGCATAGACGGCAAGCAGCACAATATCCGCGCTTCCCGGCATTCTGGCGGCGAGCGGCTTGAAACGTCGGTAGGACCAATAGAAATCCAAATAATTGAACCGCTGAAGCAAATACGCATATTGCTAACCGATAATGACAGCGGCATCACCGCCGATATTGTCTGCGACAGCAGGCATACACCAATCCAAGAACCTCGGTTCATCCGCCGCAATGGCACGCGCTTGTTCATGGACTACACGAGGATGACGCAGAATGTCGCTTGGTCAGGATCAATCCGGCACGGTGCGGACACGATTGCAATCGCGCCGGACAAGATCATGGGAACGCGCGACCGCAGCTGGGGTATTCGCCCGGTTGGCGCGCCCGAACCGCAGCCCCCGACAGGAGGAAATCTTGCGCAGTTTTTCTGGCTTTGGGCACCGTGTAATTTTCCCGGCCATGTCAGCTTTGCCCACAGCAATGATGACGGCGCAGGTTTACCGTGGAACCGCCGCGCCGTCGTGGCCGGCCTTTCCGGCGAACCGGTCGAAGCCGATTCGGTTGCTTTCGGCTTGCACTATAAAGGCGGCACGCGGCGGCTGGCTTCGGCAACCGCCGAATTGGGAGGTGCAGGTTCCATTGCACTGCAAGCAACGGGGTTCAATTTCTACATGAACGGGCTTGGCTATACCCATCCAGTATGGGGCCACGGGATGGATCACGGACCGCTCGACGTCGCTTACGACATATTGGACACGGCCAGCATCAATGACAATGCGCCAGAAAATATCCACATCCAGAGCCTGTGTACCGCCGTCTTGACGATAGGTCAGGAACAACATTTCGGCAGCGGCATATTGGAACAGTTGTTTCTGGGGCCGCATGCGCCCAGCGGATTTTCCGGGCTATTGGATCCGGCGCAATGAACATGATCCCGGTCCATCCGGATCAAATGACTTTGGGCTGGATAGAACAATGTCTCAGTGCGCCATCCAGCAGTTTGGCGGCGATGACATTTGCCCCAATCGGTACCGGGCAGATGTGCGATAGCTTTCGGCTGTCTTTGGATTGGACGAACTACGCAGGGCCACAAACGATCATCGCGAAATGCCCCAGTCAGGATCAGCATAGCCGCAACGTCGCCAAAATGGTCCGCAATTATGAACTGGAGATAAGCTGGTATCAGGATTTGGCCGCGATCACGCCGATCAATTGCCCGCGATGCTATCATGCCGAAATAGCCGCAAATGGCGTTGATTTCGCGCTGTTACTCGATGACCGTGCGCCCGCGAAACAAGGCGACCAACTTGCCGGTGCCGATCCCGCGCTGATGTCTGCGGCCATTATAGAAATGGCGTCGTTGCATGCCGCGCATTGGAACAGCGCGGAACTCGAACAATTTAAATGGTTGCAATTCGGCGCGGCAAACAAGGAATTGGTCCGCACGCTGTTGCCCACTTTATATACCGGATTTCGCGAACGTTATCTTGACCGCCTTGGCTCCGATATTCTTGATATGGGGCAACATCTGGTTGATCGAATTGATGTGTATCTCGACACGGTTCCGGCTGCTTTCTCTATTGTCCATAGTGACTTCCGGCTCGACAATTTGCTGTTTCTTGCCGATCCGGATTTGGGGACGCAATCCATTACGGTGGTCGATTGGCAAACCGTCGGAATCGGATCGCCGATGGCGGATCTCGCCTATTTTATCGGCACCTGCATTGCCGATCCAGAAATTAGAGCGCGCGCAGAAACCGAATTGTTTGAACAATATTGCGGGCTTATCGAAACCAAAGGCATCACGCTTGATCGCGCTGCCCTTTGGCAGGACTATCGCCGATATGCCTATTCGGGATTCATCATGGCGATATTCGCATCGATGAACGTCGAACGAACCGAGCGCGGCGACGAAATGTTTGCCGTGATGGCCGAACGCCCCGCCAAGCAAATTTGGCATTTAAACAGCGCAGGATTGCTCGGTTAATCTTCATTACTGTGGCATTTGTGTAACAAATCCACGCGATCTATCGAACCATCAACTAATTCCATTGCGAAGCCATTTTGGGACCGCTAAGCGCCTCCCTTGGCGGTTCCGCCGCGTAATTTTATTTCCTCCCATTGTAAAATAATTTTACGTTCGAATCATTGAATTTCACGAACAATAAACAAGTAATCCCAGGAGTCGTAAATGAAGGTTTCAAGCCCAATTATCAAAACTGTCATGCTATCAACCGTCAGCATTGCATCGTTAGCATTATCTGTTTCAGCATCCGCGCAAACCGCACCGCAGGCACAAGCCGCTGCGGAAGAAGAATATGATGACAATGAAATCATCGTGACCGCCACAAAGCGCGAACAAACACTGCAAGAAATTCCCGTAGCCGTCACAGTAACGAGCGCGGAAGACATTCAAAAGGCGCAGGTTCGCGATTTGAGCGATCTGCAGACATTGGCACCAACACTGCGCGTTACCCAGCTACAAAGCTCGGCCAACACCAATTTCATCATTCGTGGTTTCGGCAATGGCGCAAACAACGCCGGTATCGAACCATCGGTTGGCGTGTTCATCGACGGCGTTTACCGTTCACGTTCCGCATCGCAAATCGGCGACCTGCCCAATCTGCAGCGCGTCGAAGTATTGCGCGGCCCGCAATCAACATTGTTCGGCAAGAACGCATCGGCTGGCGTTATTTCGATTGTTACCGCCGCGCCTAAATTCAAATTCGGCGGTTCCGCTGAACTTAGCTATGGCAATTACAACGCGATCATCGCCAAGGCAGATGTCACCGGCCCGATCAGCGATGCAATCGCTTTCAGCTTGGCCGCCAATTACAACAAGCGCGATGGTTATGCGCGCGACCTCAATCTTGGCACAGACGTAAACGAACGCAACCGTTATGGCTTTCGCGGTCAATTGTTGGTGCAACCAAACGAAGATTTCACCGTCCGCCTGATCGGCGATTACGACAAGATTGACGAAGATTGCTGCGTTGCCGGTAACTTGATTAATGGACGAACAGGCGCAATCGTAAACGCACTATCGCCTGGCGGCGTCGGGATTGATGCGCAAAATCTGTTCTCGTATAATGTTTACACCAACCTGCCATCCAGCAACAAAATCGACAATTATGGCGGCTCTGCCCAAATCGATTATGACCTCGGCAATATCGACCTGACATCGATCACCGCCTATCGCGGCGTTGACTCGTTCAGCAACCAAGATTCCGATTTCACTGCGGCAGAGTTGCTGCAACAGAATATCAACGACACGAAAATTCGCACATTCACGCAAGAATTTCGGGTAACTTCGGACTTTGATGGTCCGTTTAACTTCTTGCTTGGCGGTTATTATTTCGACGAGAAAATCAATGTCGCCAATGATATTGAATTTGGTGCTGATTTCCGTGGTTACGGCAACTCGTTGATCGGGCTAGCTACGGGCGGGCGCCCAGGAACAACAGCGCCTACTGCTACCAACCCTCTGGGTATCACCGGCGGCTTGAACTTCACCGCACTTGAAACAGGCTTTGGTCTCAGCGATTTTGGCGCGGGCCTTGCTGCATCACCAACCGTTTATGCCAACCGCTTTTTTGCAGCCGGGACTGGATATGACGAGACGTACACATTGGATGATAAAGCCGCCTCGATCTTTGGAACGGTCGATTTTGAAGTGACCGATAAACTGACGTTGACCGGCGGATTTAACTACACCAAAGATAAAAAGCGTTTCTCCAGCAACGTGGTTGCAACTGAAGCGTTTGCGGCGATTAACTTCGACGCTCCGCAATATGCGGCATTCAGGCGGCAGCTTCTAATTGGAGGAGGACTTGCCCGATTTGGCGTCAATGCAAACGATCCGGTTGCTGTGGCGGCTTTTGCTACTGCAACTGCAACTGCGCCAATTTTTGCTGGTATTAATGCTTTTGCAACAGCAAACCAAAATAACCCAGCGGCTAACCCTTTGGGCGTTGCCACCAACCCTCCTGGGCAACGTGGTCTTCGCGACTTTCAATTCCAACCACCTTTGGTCAATTTCCCTAACTCGGTCGAACCTGGCCGGACCAGCGATGACAAATTTACCTACACCGCGCGGTTGGCATATGAGATCAATGATTATCTCAATACTTACTTAAGCTATGCAACCGGGTTCAAGGCGAGCTCGATCAACATCTCACGCGATAGCCGTCCGTTTGCTGCCGATGCAGCCGCGCTGGGTGCCGCAGGATTGTTGCAACCAAATCAATCGTTCGGCACTCGCTTTGCTGCCCCTGAAAACGCCGAAGTTTATGAAATTGGTCTGAAGGCGAAATGGGATGTGGCCGCATTTAACATCACATTCTTCAAACAATCGATCAAAGGCTTCCAAACCAACGTGTTCACCGGAACCGGTTTTGGGTTGGCGAACGCAGGTAAGCAAACGACCAACGGCTTTGAATTTGATGGCCGCGTAACGCCCACTGATGCGTTGACGCTGACAGCATCGGTTGTTTATTTGGATGCGAAATATGATAGCTTTACGAACAGCACATTAGGCGATGTTTCCGGAACAATTCCATCAGGAACCCCGGCGTTGTCAACGACATTGGGCGCAGATTATGACCTTGATCTGGGCAATGACAATGATCTGAACCTGCGCGTCGACTATCACTATGAATCACAAGTAAATCTGTTTGACGATAACCCGACAAATCCGACGGCAACCAACTTCAAACGCTCGGTGAACGCGCTCAACGCGTCCACCACTTTGGGCCTTAGCAATGGTTTCCAACTGACTTTGTGGGGACGCAACCTGACCAAAGCCAAGTATATCACAACCGCATTCCCGTCGGTTGGACAGGGCGGCAGCTTCACTGGATATCCAAGCCAGCCGCGCACTTACGGTATCAGCGCGCGTTACAAGTTCTAGTTTTTAAACGAACGCATTGAAATTTGGGGGTCTGCACCGGCTTGGTGTGGACCCCTTTTTTTTGTTTTAGATGGTGATGACCTAAGGTTGAAACTTAACCGTAGCCCTGAGCCTGTCGAAGGGCGCTTCACCGTAAGGCGTACTTCGACAGGCTAAGTACTACGGTGAAACTAAATGTCATCACGCTCTAAATCTTCATCACCGCAGTTTCAGTTTTCACTTTCCTACAAAGAACCTATTTGGTTATTTACGATTCGAAAGTGAGAATCCGGTATGAAAGCAAAATCAATCGACGAACTGATCACCGAAGTTATCGAACGTGAGGGCGGATATGTGAACCACCCGGCCGACCGGGGCGGGCCAACGCGCTATGGCATCACTCAGTCTGTTGCCCGTAGTCAGGGCTATGCCGGTGAAATGCAGCAGATGCCGCATACTCTGGCGATATCCATTTATCGCCGGCTATATTGGATCACTCCAGGATTTGCGAAGATTGCGGAACACGCTCCAAACTTAGCCGAAGAGCTGTTTGACACCGGCATTAATATGGGTACCGGAACCGCCACCGGGTTTTTGCAACGCGCATTAAATGCATTGAACCGTTGCGGTAAAGACTATGGCGATATCCCGGTCGACCGGCGGATTGGCCCGGCGACACTGGCCGCACTTACTGATTTTCTTCGCGTCCGCGGATCGGCCAGTGAAACCGTTTTGCTCAAAGCAATCGATGCCTTGCAAGGAGCGCATTATTTGCGCCTAGCCGAAACGCGGCCGTCGCAGGAGGCCTTTCTCTATGGATGGCTAGCCAACCGTATCGGTTAACACTTGCGCACCGACCATAGTAATATGACACCACAATGGGAGAAAATTGTCATGGCCCTTATTGAAAGCATCCTTGGTCCGATCGCATCGTTGATTGACAAGATCATCCCCGATCCACGCGCGCGTGACGCCGCGAAACTCGAATTGCTCAAATTGCAGGGCGGCCAAGACTTGCTCTTGATACAAACGCAAATCGCCGCGATCTTGGCAGAGGCACAAGCAGCCGATCCATGGACAAGCCGCGCCCGCCCAAGCTTCCTTTATGTGATGTATGCCATCATCCTTTGGGCAATCCCGATGGGGCTTATCGCCGCTGTGCAGCCCGAAATGGCAAACGATATCGCCAGCGGGATGAATGGCTATCTCACCGGGATACCGGACGCGCTTTGGGGGTTGTTTGGCACCGGCTACCTTGGCTACACGGCGGCTCGGCAATGGGGAAAAGTCAAAGGCGTTGACAAATAACGGCTGAAAAAGCGGCAAGGATATAGTTGCAAAACTAGCAATTGCGCGGCGATTGCGCTCTGCGCTAAACGGGGCTTTCCTAAACAGAACGGAAGGAAAGCAACATGAAAAAAGTCAATAAAGCAGTCGCAGTTGCAGCAGCATTTGTTTTGACCGCATCGCTTTCTGCGTGCGGCGAAAAAGCCGAAACCGCAGCAACAGAAGTCAGCGAAGCAGCCGACGCGACCGGTGAAGCCGTTGCCGAGGGTGCCGAAGGCGCAATGAACACCGCAGAAAAAGCCGCAGACACAGCAACGCAGGCCGCCGATGGCGCAGTTGATGCCACCAAGGCAGCCGCTGGTGATGCCGCTGCAACTGCTGGCGATGCTGCTGAAAAGGCCGGAGACGCCGCGAAAGAAGCGGGCGACGCCGCGAAAGCAGCGACCGAATAGGTCTGCGATCCTCAATCATAGAAAGCCCGCCCTGCACCCCGCAGCGGCGGGCCTTTTTTTGTGGGCTATTGCGGTTGAGGATTGGTGCACCCAACTGGATTCGAACCAGTGGCCCCCAGATTAGGAA
>JAYVBJ010000022.1:0-33745 GCA_043750535.1 Sphingomonadales bacterium
TCAACTCAGCCGGTCGCGGAAGTCCTCGTAGCCGAACCGTTTGATGCATTCGAGGCTGTCGGTGTCCGAATCCCACAGCCAGATCGAGGGCAGCGGCACGCCGTTGAAGGTGGTGGTCTTGACCATCGAATAGTGCGCCTGATCGAGGAACGCGAAACGCTGGCCAACGCGCGGACCAGAGGCGAAGCGGTAATCGCCGATCACGTCCCCGGCGAGACACGATGGCCCGCCGAGCCGGACCGCGCCGCCCTGCCCCTCATCCACCGCTTGTTCGTCGTGCGGCAATTCGCCGAGCATCGCGGGGCGGTAAGGCGCTTCGATCACGTCGGGCATGTGGCAGGTCGCCGAGATGTCGGTGATGCCGACCGGCATCCCGTTGTCGCCCAGATCGAGCAGCGTGCCGACCAGGATCCCCGCATCGAGCGCCACCGCCTCACCCGGCTCGAGGTAGACCTCCGCGCCGGTATCGTCCTTGAGGTCGAGCAGGAACTGGACCAGCTCATCGCGCTGGTAATCGGCGCGGGTGATGTGGTGCCCGCCGCCCAGATTGATCCAGTCGAACCGGCCGAAAAACGGTTCGAGGTAATCGAAGGCGACGTCCCAGGTCTCGCGCAGCGGCTCGAAGTCCTGCTCGCACAGCGTGTGCATGTGCAAGCCGTCGATCAGCTCGAAATGTTCCTCTTCCAGCTGGTCGATCGGGAAGCCGAGCCGCGAATGCGGGGCGCAGGGGTCATAACGCGCGACTTCGCCGGTGGGGTGCAGCGGATTGATCCTGAGGCCCACGTCGAAAATCTCACCCCGGTCACGCGCTGCCGCAATGATCGCGCTGCAGCGCACGATCTGCTGCGGCGAATTGAACACCACATGGTCGGACAGCCGCAGGATCTCGTCGAGGTCTTCGGGTTTGTAGGCGGCGCAATAGGTGGTGATCTCGCCGTCGTAGAACTCCCCCGCCAACCGCGCTTCTCACAGCCCCGAGGTGCAGACCCCGTCGAGGTATTCGCCAATGATCGGCGCAGTCGACCACATCGAGAAGGCCTTGAGCGCGGCGAGCATCTTGATCCCGGCGCGGTCGCGCACGTCCGCCAGCACCGACAGGTTAGCCCGCAGCCGCGCGGCATCGACCACGAAGGCGGGGCTATCGACGCGGTTCAGGTCAAACTGGGCAAATGCCCCCGGATCGCCGGCTCTGGTTTCCATTAGCTGGCCCTATTGTTGCGCGCGTGCTTCGACAGGCTCAGCATGAGCGGGTGTTCGTGTTGGGGCCAGAAAAAAGTCCGCTCAGGCTGACTGTCGAAGCCCACGCGATGTGTTCGCCCGATCGTCAAAACTCAACCGGCCCGGCCAGCTCCTTGACCTGCCACGGCAGGCCTTGCGTCATCAGCAGGTCCATGAACGGGTCGGGGTCAAGCTGTTCCATGTTGAACACGCCCTCACCCGCCCACGCGCCGGTCATCACCAGCGCCGCGCCGATCATCGCGGGGACGCCGGTGGTGTAGCTGATCGCCTGGTTGCCGGTCTCGGCAAAGGCCTCTTCGTGATCGCAGATCTGGGAGATGTAGAAGGTCTTGGTCCCCGACCCATCGAGCGCCTCGCCGGTGGCGATATCGCCGATATTGGTTTTGCCTTTGGTCGTGGGGCCTAATGACGCGGGTTCGGGCAGCACGGCTTTCAAAAATTGCAGCGGAATAATCTCGCGGCCTTCGTACATCACCGGATCAATCCGCGTCATTCCGACAGCCTGAAGAACGTTGAGGTGGGTGATGTAGGCATCGCCAAATGTCATCCAGAAACGGATGCGTTTGATTTCGGGCAGATGCGTTTTAAGGCTTTCGATTTCTTCATGATACATCAGATACATGTTTTTGGGGCCAACTGCTTCGAAGTCATAGCTTTGCTTAACCGACATCGGCGGGGTTTCCACCCAGTCGCCATTTTCCCAATGCCGCGCAATCGCGGTGACTTCGCGGATGTTAATCTCGGGATTGAAATTGGTGGCAAAGGCCTGGCCATGATCGCCGCCGTTGCAATCGAGAATGTCGAGCGTGTCGATGCGCTCGAAGTGATGTTTTTTCAGATAGGTGGCAAATATGCTGGTCACGCCGGGATCAAAACCGGAGCCGAGCAATGCCGTAAGTCCAGCAGCCTTGAACCGCTCCTGATACGCCCATTGCCAATGATACTCGAACTTGGCGACATCCAATGGCTCGTAATTGGCGGTGTCCATGTAATTGACACCGGCGGCAAGGCAGGCGTCCATGATGTTCAAATCCTGATAGGGCAATGCGAGGTTGACGACCAACGCAGGCTTGATCTCGTTCAACAGCGCCGTGGTCGCGGCGACATCATCGGCGTCAAGGGCGTAGGTGTCGATTTGGGCGCCAGTGCGTTCTTTAACCGATGCCGCAATGGCTTCGCACTTGGATTTGGTGCGGCTGGCAAGGCTGATATGACTGAAAATATCAACATTCATCGCCATTTTGTGAACCGCAACCGATCCCACGCCGCCCGCGCCAATTACCAAAATTTTGCTCATCAATTTGTGCCTTAATGCTAGTGAATCAGATGTTGCCGATATAGAGTGGTTTCATGACAGCACAACAATTGCATGACCCAAACCGCAAGCCAAGTTTGGAGGGGATAAAGCGCGCCGCCGCAAAAATCGCCGAGATACTGCCGCCGACGCCATTGTTGCCGCTGGAAATTGATGGCCATACCATCTGGTGCAAGGCGGAGAGTTTGCAGCCGATTGGCGCGTTCAAGATCAGGGGCGCTTGGCACCGGTTGAGCGATATGACCGATGAAGAGCGTGCGCGCGGCGTTGTCGGTGTATCTAGCGGCAATCATGCCCAAGGTGTGGCTTGGGCGGCCAAACGACTGGGCATATCGGCGATTATCGTGATGCCGAGCAATGCGCCGCAAATGAAACTGAATGCGACCCGCGCCTTGGGGGCGGAGGTGGTGCTGTATGACCGCGTTACGGAATCGCGGGACGCGATAGCGGCAAATTTGGTTGCAAAAACTGGCGGCACATTGGTGCATGCCTTCGGTGATCCCTGGGTCATCGAAGGGCAGGGGACGATGGCGTTGGAAGCCATCACCCAATTGGCGGCGCGGGGCATTGGTGAACCAACCCAAATTATTGCCTGTTGCGGCGGCGGCGGGTTATCCGCTGGACTGGCGATTGCCTGCCCCGACGCCCAGATATTCGCGGTGGAGCCAGAGGGCTGGGACGATGTAACCCGGTCGTTATTGGCAGGAGAGATCTTGCCCGTCAATGATCTGACTTACCCGACTGAGTGCGACGCCTTGCAGACGCCCAAGACATATCCGATTAATTTTGAAATCCTGAAAGCAAGCGGTGTGACGGGCGTCGTGGTGACCAAGGCCGAGGTGCACGCGGCGATGAAGCTGGCGTTTGAACGGCTACATTTGGTGTTGGAACCCGGCGGCGCGGCGGCGTTGGCTGCTGTGATTGCGGGCAAAGTGGAATTGAGCGGTGTGGCGTTGGTGACGCTGTCTGGCGGCAATGTGGATGCCACTATGTTTGCGCGGATATTGGCTGGTTAGAGACGGCTAAAACTAAGCCGCCATCTCCAGCTGCAACTCCATTCGGCCCCAAACTTCAATGAGCGCATCAGTTAAGCCGCGCATCATGGCTTCATTATGGTCCGGCCCGGGTGTAAACCGCAATCGTTCCGTGCCGCGCGGGACGGTGGGGTAATTGATCGGTTGCACATAGATACCATATTCCGCGAGCAAAACATCGCTGATCTTCTTTGCTTTAACAGGATCGCCGACCATCAGTGGTACGATATGGGTTTCACCGGCCATCAACGGCAATCCCGCATCAACAAACATCGCCTTTAATCGCGCGGCGTTGGCTTGTTGCGCTTCCCGTTCGACGCTGGATTGTTTTAAGTGCCGGACTGCGGCAAGCACGCCCGCCACCAGCACAGGCGACAGGGAAGTCGTAAAGATAAATCCGGGTGCATACGAACGGATGACGTCGATAATCTTGGTATCCGTTGCGATATACCCGCCCATAACGCCGAATGCTTTGCCAAGCGTCCCTTCGATAATGGTAACGCGGTCGGCCACGCCATCACGTTCGGTTATGCCGCCACCATGGTCGCCGTACATGCCAACGGCGTGTACTTCGTCGCAATAGGTTAGCGCATTATATTTGTCGGCCAGATCGCAAATAGCGGCAATTGGAGAGACCGCTCCGTTCATCGAATACACGCTTTCAAACGCGATCAGCTTGGGGATATCGGCATCATCGGCGGCAAGCAATTCTTCCAAATGGGCCACATCATTATGACGAAACACCCGCTTTTCACAGCCCGAATTGCGGATGCCCGCGATCATTGACGCATGGTTCAATTCATCCGAATAGATGATACATCCCGGCAATATTTTTGCCAAAGTAGACAATGTGGCGTCGTTGGAAACATAGCCCGAAGTAAACAGCAAAGCGCCGCCTTTACCGTGCAGGTCAGCCAGTTCTTCCTCTAATTCGACATGGAAATGGGTGTTGCCGCCGATATTGCGCGTTCCGCCAGATCCTGCTCCGACGTCATTCAAGGCGTCTTCCATCGCTTGAATGACTTTGGGATGCTGGCCCATGCAAAGATAGTCGTTCGAACACCAAACGGTGATGTCTTTAGGACCGTTGTGGCCTGCAAAGCAGCGCGCATTGGGAAATTTGCCCTTGTTGCGCAGGATGTCGATGAAAACCCTGTATCGGCCTTCCGCGTGCAAGCGATCAATCGCTTTGTCGAAAATCTGGTCGTAGTTCACTCAGAAAGCTCCGCGCTGTGACGATTTTTTATCGTCTGATTGCACAGTCTTTAATCCTCGAAACGACAAAAATCCAGCGCGAACGACTTGCAAAAGCAGATTATAGAGATTCAATTTTTGTAAATCCGTATCGGGCAAGGGTGGCGCGATAAGGTTCCATTTCTGCCGCTTTGCCAGTGGTTACAAAAATGCCTTTTTTTTGTGTGCTTGGCCAAATCCTGCCTTCGCTCAATCTAGCGACACGCCGCGCGATCCCCTGCGCTCCATCGACATAGTTGATCGTGGTTCCAGATATTTCCTTGAACTCTTGTTCCAACAACGGAAAATGCGTGCAGCCCAATATCACGGTATCTAACTTGGCGCCCCCGGCCTGCTCGGTCAATCCGCCCAGAGCATCGGTAACGATGTTGGCATCGAAATATTCGCCACGCATTTTGGCCTCGGCGGCATGGACCAAATCGGGGGCCGCAAAGCGCAGCAACCGCAGATCGCTGGCAAACTCGGCCTGCAACTGATCGACATAAGGTTGCCTTATCGTGGCCTGCGTACCTAGCAATCCGATCACTCCTGTTTTTGTGCAAAGCGATGCTGGTTTTATTGCCGGCACAGTGCCCACGACGGGCACATTCAATGCCGCACGCACATGACCAAGGGCAATTGTACATGCCGTGTTGCAGGCTATTATGACCAAGGCTGGCCGGTATCGTTCCACCAGTCGCCCCAACAAAGCCGGAACCCGAGCCGCAATTTCTGCTTCACTCTTTGTGCCATAAGGCAATCCGGCATAGTCCGCTGCGTAAACAATCGGCGCACCTGGCAATTGATCTTGTATAGCCTTTAGCACCGACAAGCCGCCAATCCCTGAGTCAAAAACCAATAATGGCGCATCAGGATTATTGATTTCGGCAGTCGGCATAACGCTTAGATATCTTTAGGGCGGATTATACGCAATAGTTTCATCTGAACGAATTTTGCGACGAACCTGTCTACATGGCATTGAGAAACCGGAAAAAAAAAGATAACCAGAATTAGAGCAGGAGGGATTCGTTTGTGGCAGGTAATTTCGTACCAATAATCGCGGCAATGCTGCTGGGCTATCTGCTTGGTTCCATTCCATTCGGATTGATTCTGACGCGAATGTCCGGCGGCGGTGATCTAAGAGAGATGGGATCGGGCAATATCGGTGCAACAAATGTGCTTCGGACCGGCAACAAAGCATTGGCAGCGGTCACGCTTATTCTTGATATCTTTAAGGGTTTTCTTGCCGTTTGGTTGGCGATTAAATTTTTACCAGGAATGGCCGCAGTTGCCGCAGCGGGTGCTTTTTTTGGCCATTTATACCCGGTTTGGCTTCAGTTTAAGGGCGGCAAAGGTGTTGCCACTTATGCCGGAATCATGTTCGGATTGTTTTGGCAGGGCGGAGCAGCTTATGCGTTGGTTTGGATATTGGCGCTGGTCATTTTCAGGATTTCTTCGGTGGCCGGCCTGTGTTCCGCAATCGCCGCACCTGTAGCAGCTTATTACTTTGGCCGAGTGGAATTAATAGCGATGTTGACCGCCTGTTCAATTATAGTTTTTTGGAAGCATCGCGAAAATATTGAGCGACTTTTTGCCGGTGAAGAGCCTCGCATCGGCTCCAGGTCCAGTCAGGGATAACGATTGACCGATAATCAAGATTTTGACCGGTTGCGGCTTATTCGGTCTCCTAATATCGGTCCTGTCACATACCGCCAGTTGTTGACGCGTTTCGGAAACGCAACTGCCGCCTTGCAAGCATTGCCAGAACTGGCCGCACGCGGCGGCGGCAAGAAATTTATTGTCGCAAATGCCGATCAGATTGCGCGAGAGTTTGATTCTATCCAGAAATCTGGCGCAAAATATCTTTTCTTGGGCGACTCTGATTATCCAGACTTGCTCGCTGAACTGGACAATGCGCCGCCTGTATTGACATATTTGGGCGACTTGGGGATTCTGCACCGGCCAAATGTTTCCATCGTTGGCGCCCGCAATGCTTCGGCCAGCGCATGCCGCTTTGCCCGGCAATTGGCGGCTGACCTGGGTAGTGAAGGAATTGTCGTCACGTCTGGCCTAGCGCGCGGCATTGATACCTCTGCGCATGTTGGCGCACTTGGCACTGGCACGATTGCAGTTATTGCGGGCGGAATTGATGTTGTTTATCCGCCGGAAAATACGGAGTTACAGGCGGCGATTGCGGGCCAAGGCTTGCTATTGGCCGAACAGCCCATTGGCACAGAACCGCGCGCGCGCCATTTCCCTTATCGCAACCGCATAATTGCCGGGCTAACGCTTGGTACGGTAGTAATCGAGGCCGCTCCGCGCTCAGGGTCTCTCATTACCGCAAGGTTGGCAAATGAAGCCGGACGTCAAGTCATGGCAGTACCCGGCTCACCACTCGATCCACGGGCAAGAGGGTGTAACAACCTGATCCGAGAAGGCGCAACTTTGATCCAAGACGCATTTGAAATCGCCGAAATTGTGAAGCCTATCGATAACAGGATGACGAGAAAAAGTGAGCAGTTGACGCTTTTTTCCAAAGCGCCAGAACCCACTGAATTGGAAAATGGGCAAAACCGCCAAATTGTGACTGGCCTGCTGGGACATACCAATGTGTCGGTTGATGAGCTGGTTAGACAGTCAGGCCTGCCAGCGCAGGAAGTGCAAATGATATTGCTGGAATTGGAACTTGCCGGCCGGTTGGAACGCGCAGCGGGAGCGAAAGTAAGCCTGATTGCTTGAACGCGATACTTGCTTTCCGGAAAAAAATGATGCTTGACGGCCACCTATTTCGGCAGCCAGCATGTGCGCGTACACGAGACGTTTAGAAAAAGATCATAAAATCATGAGATTAGTAATAGTTGAATCACCGGCCAAAGCCAAAACAATTGAGAAATATTTGGGCCCGGGGCACAAAGTTTTGGCATCCTATGGCCACATTCGGGATTTGCCTGCCAAAGACGGATCGGTAGATCCCGACAATGGCTTTGAAATGCTGTGGGACAATTATGCCGATAAAGCAAAGCAGCTGAAGGCAATCACGGATGAAGCCAAAAAGGCCGATACGCTCATTCTCGCGACCGATCCTGACCGCGAAGGAGAGGCAATTAGCTGGCATGTGCAAGAAGTTCTCGCCAAGAAGAAAGCGTTGCCAAAAGACGTTCAACGAGTCACTTTCAACGCCATTACAAAAGCCGCCGTCACCGAAGCGATGGCCAGACCGCGCGGCTTGGACGTCGATCTGATCGACGCCTATCGTGCGCGCAGGGCGTTGGATTATCTTGTTGGTTTCACGCTTTCACCGGTACTGTGGCGCAAGTTGCCCGGCGCAAAATCTGCGGGCCGGGTACAATCAGTCTCGCTACGCCTTATCGTGGAACGTGAGCGCGAAATCGAACGCTTTATTCCCCAGGAATATTGGTCGGTTAAGGCCGCGATGGAGCATAAGGGGCAGGCATTTGAAAGCCGGTTGACGCGCTTTATGGGCAACAAGCTGGATAAAATGGACCTCAAGAGCGAGGCTGCTGCGGAAGAAGCGCGTTCAGCTATTGACGCTGCCTCGTTCAACGTTTCGAATGTTGAAACGAAGCCAGTAACCCGCAATCCCCAGCCGCCCTTTACCACGTCAACATTGCAACAAGAAGCCGCCCGCAAGCTTGGCTTTTCGGCAAGTCATACGATGCGCGTTGCCCAAGGGCTTTATGAAGACGGCGCGATTACATATATGCGTACCGATGGCGTGCAAATGGACGGCAGCGCGATCTCCGCCGCTCGCAACGCAATCGCGGATCGTTTCGATAGTGGTTATATTCCTGAAAAACCGCGGCTCTATCAGGCCAAGGCCAAGAATGCACAGGAAGCGCACGAGGCAATTCGCCCGACTGACTTTACCAAACACAGCGCCGGTTCCGGCGATCACGGACGGCTATATGATCTAATATTCAAGCGGGCGATGGCCAGCCAAATGGCGTCGGCCAGATTGGAACGCACCACCGTTGATTTCGTCGACGGCACCGGGCAACTCGGGCTGCGTGCTACTGGACAAGTCATGAAGTTCCCGGGCTTTCTTGCGGTGTATGAAGAAGGATTGGACGATAGCGATAACGAGGACGCGGCATTGTTGCCGCCAATGGTTGTCGGCGATGCACCGGCAAAGCGTACCGCAGAAAAAACACAGCACTTTACCCAAGCCTTGCCGCGTTATTCAGAAGCCAGCCTTGTTAAGCGCATGGAAGAATTGGGCATCGGCCGGCCTTCGACTTATGCGTCGACAATTCAGGTTTTGAAAGACCGCGCATACGTCAAAATTGAAAAAAATCGTTTCTTCGCGGAAGAATCAGGGCGGCTTTTAACAGCATTTCTCGAACGATTTTTTGAACGCTATGTGGCATATGATTATACCGCCGATCTTGAAGACCAGCTGGATGAAATCAGCGCGGGCAAGGCCGATTGGCAACAATTTCTTGCCGCGTTCTGGCGTGATTTTAAACCAATGACGGCTGAAGTTATGGAGCGGCAACCATCAGAGGTCACTGCCGAGCTCGACGTGTTTTTGGCGCCCTATCTTTTCCCGGAAACAGAGGATGGTGCAGATCCGCGCCTGTGCCCGAAATGCGGGGAGGGTCGGCTGGCATTAAGAGGCGGCCGTTTTGGCGCATTTGTCGCTTGTTCCAATTATCCTGAATGCAAATTTACCCGGAAATTTGGGCAACCAGGCGGCGGCGATGGCGGTGATACCGGCCCTGAACTGCTAGGTGTACATCCAGAAACCGGGTTGGAAGTGAACAGGAAGTCAGGACGCTTTGGTCCTTATTTTGAAATGGGCGAGGGCAAGGAAGCCAAGCGTGCATCGATTCCAAAAGATATTCCCGGCGAAGATTTGGGACTAGATTGGGCGGTGAAACTATTGTCCTTACCGCGCTCTGTAGGGACGCACCCCGAAACCGGTGAACCTGTGTTGGCCAGCATCGGGCGTTACGGTCCTTATCTGAACCATGCCGGTAAATATGCACGATTGCAGACAACTTTGGACGTATTTGAAACTGGTATGAACTCTGCCGTTGTCAAATTGGCCGAAGCAGCGGCTAATCCGGGCAGGGGCAGGGGAGCCGCGCGTGAACCGCTTCGCATCATGGGCTTGCATCCGCGTACCGAGCTTGAGATCAAGTTGATGGAGGGCCGTTTTGGATCTTACGTCACCGATGGAACCAACAATGCGACCTTGCCTAAATCGATCGCGCCCGATCAATTGACGTTGGAAGAGGCAGCGCAGCTAATTGATGAGCGCGCTGCGAAAGGTGTAGGCAAACCAAAGAAAAAACCGGCTGCGAAGAAAAAACCGGCGGCTAAAAAAGCTGCGGCCAAAAAGAAGCCTGCTCCGAAAAAGAAAGCTGCGGCGGAAACGTAATTTATTCAACCCATTCCAGGCCGATGTCGCGGTAGATACCGCGATCTTCATCCCAATTCGGTTTCACTTTTACGTGCAGGTAAAGATGCACATGGACGCCCATGATCCGGCTTAACTCCATTCGCGCAGCTTCGCCGATTGCTTTGATTTGCTTGCCGCCCTTGCCCAGCACGATTGCGCGCTGGGTGGGGCGCGCCACCAATATCTGTTGATGAATTTCCAGCGAGCCGTCCTGCCGTTCCAGATATTTCTCGGTTTCGACCGCACTCGCATACGGTAATTCTTCGTGGAGCTGCAAATACAATTGCTCACGCGTAATTTCAGCCGCAACAAGGCGTTCGGAGGCATCGGAAACCTGATCCTCGGGAAAATGCCAGTCGCCTTCCGGCATTGCGTCGGCAATTGCGCTTTTCAGCTCTGCCAAGCCGTCACCCGTTGCCGCGCTGATATAGTAAATTTGTTCAAAATCACAGATTTCCAACAGCTTGGTTGTCAATTGCAGGAGTTTTTCCTTCTTCGCAATATCGACCTTGTTGAGAACGAGCCACTTTCGTTCGGGCCGGTTCACCAGCCCCTCGACAATTTTTTCGACTTTTGGCCCGGCACCGGCGCGGCCGTCCACGATTAGCGTGATCAGATCGGCATCGCTGGTTCCGTCCCAAGCAGCGGCGACCATGGCGCGGTCCAACCGGCGTTGTGCCGCGAAAATACCAGGCGTATCGACAAGTATAATTTGCACATCACCTTCCAAAGCAACTCCCAACATTCTTGTTCGCGTTGTTTGTGCCTTAGGACTAACGATGGCGACTTTTTGGCCGACAAATGCGTTGACCAACGTAGATTTCCCCGCATTTGGCGCGCCAATTACAGCGACGTGGCCACATTTTTTTGTCATGCATTTTGCTCCAGAAACAGATTGGCTGCGGCGGTTTCAGCGGCTTGTTTGCTGTTTGCGGTCGCGCTAACGGGATCGAACCCCTTGATGGTGACGGTTACTTCAAACCGCAAAGCGTGCGGAAGTCCTTCTTTCTTGGTCACGGTGTACTCGGGCGTTTTGTAATTACTCGCGGCACACCATTCCTGCAGAGTGGATTTTGGATGCTTGGGCGCTGATGACGCAGCTTCGATATGCGGTGTCCAATTGGCGATGATAAAGTCGCGGGCGGCGTCAATGCTGTGATCCAAAAACAACGCGCCGATAATAGCCTCGACGACGTCACCCAAGACATTATCGCTTTCCTGTGCTCCGTCGTCACGTGCCTGCTTGCCCAAGTTAAGATGGCGCGGGATGCCCATGTGCCGGGCGATTTCGGCGCACGTCGCGCCGGACACCAAACTGTTCAACCGGTGCGATAACCGCCCTTCGGCTTCATCGGGATAGCGGGCAAAGAGCATTTCGGCGATCACCAGACCCAGCACCCGGTCACCCAAAAATTCCAATCGTTGATAATCCGGTTTGCCCGTGCTGCCGTGGGTTAATGCGCGCAGGTAAAGTTCGTTATTCTTTGGCGTGTGGCCCACAGTTTTGATGAGCCAATCCAACGCGGTGCTATCGGTCAAAATGTTTGCCCGATACGATCAGCACGCGCGGCGGTAAACCAAGTCCACGGCAGCAACCAGCTTGCCGAACCATCCGTCGAAAACACTGAAATAAGTGCACGGCCGACAAGATTCTCCTGCGGCACCATTCCAATTCCTTGACCTTCTTGTGCGGGAAAACGGCTGTCTGCGCTGCGATCACGATTGTCGCCCATCAAAAACAAGTGATCTTCTGGAACGATGAATGTTTGGGTGTCATCGGCGGCCTGTTTATATTCCACATCCAAGATTTCATAGCTGCGGCCTTCGGGCAAGGTTTCCCGAAAACGCGGATAGCGGCATTGCGTGCCGCCAGCTTGCGCATCCTCTTCAAATTGCGGCGAATGGCACGGAAACTCGGACCCATCGAACGCGACGGCATCGCGCATATTTTGTGTTACCGGAATGACCAGATCGGCAATCCGCTCCTTTTTCACTGCTACATCGTTGATAAACAATGTGCCGCCGCGCATTTGAATATTGTCGCCGGGAAAACCTATCACCCGTTTAATGTAATCATCCCGCTGCGTTGGCGGGGCTTTAAATACAACCACATCGCCGCGTTCCGGTTGGCTGGCGAATATCCTTCCCGGTATAATCGGCAATCCAAAAACCATGCTGTGATTGGTAAACCCATAAGGCCACTTCGCAACCAACAGATAGTCACCGATTAACAGCCGCGGCTGCATCGATTCTGACGGAATGTTAAAAGGGGAAATGATAAAGCTACGCAAAATAAACATGAACAAGGCGAGCTTGACCAGAAATTTTCCAAAATCTGTCCATTCCGAAGACTTGCTAGATTTTGGTTCGTCGGAGCTGTGATTCACGATATCCGAGCTATCTTGGTTGGTATTTTCCACAAAACCTCAAAATTCTAAATTAAATATATCACTTGCGCTGGCCTTCTAGTGTGCTGCCGCGCTATTGGCCAGCGAGAGATTCAACTGTCATAAAAAAGGAAACCCAATATGGTTCAGAAAATTTGGGATCAACTGAAAGAGCATATTGCCCGGCAATTGCCCCAGCTGTTTGAACAGCAGCCTGATCGGGTGGAGGCGATGACTATCCGGCAATCCGGCATATTGTTCGATTTTTCCAAGAACCATTTGGATGGCAGTTTGATTGATCTATTTTCCAATCTTGCGGCGCAAGCCGGTCTTTCTGCGGCGCAAGAGGCGCTCTTTACCGGCAAGATTGTCAATGTAACCGAAGCGCGAGCTGCAATCCACACCGCCGAACGCGGCAATGGCAGCCCCGACAGCGTCGCCGAGGCCAAAGGATTTCATGCGCGGATGCGCGGCTTAATTGAAGCCATCGATGCGGGCGCCATGGGCGAAATCAAACATGTATTGCATATCGGGATTGGCGGATCGGCGCTCGGTCCAAAGCTACTGATCGATGCACTGGGCCGCGATGATATGCGTTATGATGTCAAAGTCGTCTCGAACGTTGATGCTACCGCTTTGACCGAAGCGATAAAGGGATTTGACCCGCACAAGACCATCATTGCGGTGGCGTCCAAAACATTCACCACGACGGAAACGTTGATGAACGCGTCCAGCGCGCTGCAATGGATGGCAGAAGCTGGCGTTGTCGACCCTGAAGGCCGGATCATTGCCCTAACCGCTTATCCCGAAAAGGCATTGGAGTGGGGCGTCGATGAAAGCCGCATTTTGCCATTCAACGAAGCTGTCGGGGGCCGTTATTCGCTTTGGTGCTCAATCGGTTTTCCGGTCGCAATGGGATTGGGCTGGGCCGCTTATGAAGAATTGCTCGAAGGCGCAGCAGCAATGGATCGTCACTTTAGATCTGCTGATTTTGCGAAGAACGCGCCGGTTCTGGCTGCTTTCGTGGATCTTTATTATGCGCAGATCATGGCATGTCAAACTCGCGCCGTTTTCGCGTATGACGAGCGTTTGCGTTTGTTGCCCGATTATTTGCAGCAGCTTGAGATGGAATCGAACGGCAAGTCGGTAACCGCTGATGGCCGTCCACTGGGCAGGCATAGCGCGCCGATAACTTGGGGCGGTGTTGGCACCGACGCCCAGCATGCGGTGTTTCAGCTGCTCCATCAAGGAACACATCTGATCCCGGTCGAATTCATTGCCAGCAAGACGCCAGGCCATGATTTTGATCCGGCGCATCATGAAACCCTGTTGGTGAACTGTTTTGCACAGGGCGCGGCGTTAATGGCTGGGCAAGCGTCGGAAGATAGTGCGCGCAATTATACCGGAAACCGGCCATCGACAACGTTACTGGTCGAAGACGTGACCCCGTCTGTTGTTGGCGCTTTGATCGCTTTTTATGAACACCGAACCTATGTGAACGCGGTGTTGCTCGGCATCAATCCGTTCGATCAATTTGGCGTTGAATTGGGCAAGCAGATTGCCAAAAGCATTTCGGAAGACGGCCCGTCGGGCTTTGACGCCTCAACCATGGCGTTGATCGCTGAGGCGGGGCTATAATATGGCATATGATTATGACCTGTTTGTCATTGGCGCTGGTTCAGGCGGTGTCAGGGCTTCGCGGATTGCTGCGGGGCACGGGGCAAAGGTGGCGGTAGCAGAAGAATACCGGGTCGGCGGCACCTGTGTGATCCGTGGCTGCGTGCCCAAGAAGCTGTTAGTGTACGGCTCCCATTTTGCCGAAGATCTGGCCGATGCCAAACGCTTTGGCTGGAACACCGATGGCGCGACGTTTGATTGGAACATCTTGCGCGACAATGTGGCCGCTGAGGTTGACCGGCTTGAGAGGCTTTATGGCCAAACGCTCGGCAATAACAAGGTCGAGTTGTTTGGACAGCGGGCGGAGATTGCCGGGCCGAATACGGTCAAGCTGGCGGATGGTAAGATAATTACCGCCGCCAATATTCTGATCGCGGTCGGCGCTTGGCCAGCCATTCCATCCATTCCGGGCGCGGATTTGGGGATTACTTCGAACGAAGTGTTCCATCTGGAAAAGCTTCCGAAACGGGCAGTGATTGCCGGGGCGGGCTATATTGCCAATGAATTTGCCGGCATCTTCAATGAGCTTGGCGTTGACGTCACGCTGGCGACGCGCGGCGACAAGATGCTGCGCAGTTATGATCAAGAGATTGTCGGCAAGCTGCTGGATATAAGCCGGGAGAAAGGCATTGATATCCGCCTGAATTTTCCGTTTAAGGGCGTATCGAAGCAGGCAGATGGCAGCCTGTTGGTGGACGGCGGCGATGCCGGGCAAATCGAAACCGACCTAGTGCTGTGGGCGATTGGCCGCGTCCCTAAAGTCGCCGGTCTGGGACTTGAAAATGCCGATGTCGCACAGGATAAAGACGGCGCAATCATCGTCGATGAGTATAACCAGACCAATGTGCCGGGCATATATGCCGTTGGCGATGTGACCAACCGCGTGCAATTGACACCAGTTGCAATCCGCGAAGGCCATGCTTTTGCCGACACCGTATTTGGCAACAATCCGCGCGTTATCGATTATGCAACTATCCCAACCGCTGTATTCAGCAACCCGCCCATTGCCGCAGTCGGCCTGACTCAGGAAGAAGCGCATGCGCGGTTTGCCAACGTCAAAATCTACCAAAGCGATTTTCGCGCGATGAAAAATGTGCTCGCGGGCCGCCATGAACGATCACTATATAAAATGGTGGTCGATGGTGACAGCGACAAGGTGATTGGCCTGCACTTAATAGGACCAGACAGCGCGGAGATACTGCAAGCGGCGGCAATTGCGGTCAAAGCAGGGCTGACCAAGCAGGCATTTGACGACACAATGGCGCTGCATCCGAGCATGGCCGAGGAACTGGTGCTGATGAAATAGGCGCCGATCCCAAAAATGCCAAATTGACACCTAGTTGACAAAATTGACACCTATTTTGAAACTAATTGCCAGTCCGGGTATAGATAATTTCCTACATTGTAGGTTTTTTCGTAATTTTATGTCTTTCGCAAATCCTACTGCGAAGGGGGTAAAATGACCGCCAACAATGTCAAAGAGCCAAGCCCTGAACCAGCGGCCACGCGCTGTGTTCCCAGAACAAATCCTACATTACAAGTGTTAAAGCGCGATGGGGATTGGCCAGTTTGGGTTAGGAACTCTTGCCGTTCAAAAATTAGCTTGTCTAAAAGGTATTTCGTCATTCCCGCGAAGGCGGGAATCCATCACCTGACCTAGAAAAGTTAAGCAAGCTTGCGGCATTATGTATCAGTTACAGGAAGAGTGGTATGCAACACCTTTCAGTAGCGACACGCCGTGAAAAATAGCTATTCCAGCCTAATGGAAGACACAACTTCATATTTGACAGTGACACTTGATCTAGCCGATCCAGTTGAAATCACCGACTTTGCAGCATTTTTTGCTGGCATTGGAGCGCAATTCGACAGATTTTTGCAAGAAAGTCATCCCGATATGAAGGGGACTGCGCAGATGTATGTCAAAGAAGTGCGCAAGGGATCAATCATCGCCGACCTTGTGCCAAACATTCCAGACATGATAGGCTTCATGGACAACGCTCTGATTGTTGGTAGTTTTGCAGCGTTGTTTAGCAAAAGAGTAAGGGCGTTAATTGCGGGGCAGTTTATTGATGTGTCTGGCAAGAACGACATTGTCGAGGTAGGCAAAACCCTTCGTGCCATTTCCAAAGACAATTCAGGAGACATGACGGTCGAATCCGTCGAGCTTGAAAACGGAATTTGGAAGCGCAAGGTCATGCTGAAATTTTCAGCGCCCGATGCGCGCAAAGCAGAGGCTACCCTCGAAGAACAAAAGCAATCATTAGATAAATTGGAGCGTTCGGACCTTTCCCGTGTCCTCATGACCTTTGAGGCGTCGAGAAAGTCGGATAGAGAAATCAACAAGCCAACCGGCGAACTTGTCGTTATCGAAGTCGCAGACACAAAGCCAAAAGCACTCATTTACGCGTCTGAAATGGTTGAACAGCGGATTAAAACCGAAATCAGAGACGCAGATGATAACATCTATAAAAAGGGCTTTATTGTAGATGCAAATGTTCAATCACGGATGGGGCGCGTTGTGGGTTACGCAGTGACGGAAGTTCATCAAGTTATTGATTTGCCTGATTAGATTCGAAAATCAGTTACACCAACCGCCTCTAAACACTGCAACAAAAACACAGCTGTAAACTTCCCCCGCGATAACTTGTTACGCACGTTTGGCTCGCTCTCATTTACGCCTATCTCTGCGAGCTTATTGCATAACAGCCCGTATGAAACATTGCGCCGTTTCAACTCCGATTTCAGCAATCCCTTAGCCTGATCTTCCCAATCTTTTTGAGTTTTCATATTTACGTATCCTAAATGATGATAAATTCATCATATGCGTTACGTTTGTCATTGACAAGAGTGCATCATTGTCATTATATAGAGTGCATAAGCACTGGAAACAATGATATGGCACACGGTTCACACTTTCTACTCTCGGCAAAGGCCCGCACTCTGTCCCTTAAGACAGTGTTTCAGATGGGCGAAGAAGCCGCTTACAATCTGTTCTGCCAGATGCGCTGGTCTGAAACGGATGGGGAAGCCTATTGCCCGCGCTGTGGCTGCACAGAAAGCTACAAGATCAGTCGCGTCGCCAATTCGAGTGCAAGGCTTGCAAGCATCATTACAGCGTTTCTAGCGGCACAATCTTTGCCAACCGGAAACTGTCCTACACTGACTTGCTGGCCGCGATTGTCATATTCGTAAACGGCGCAAAGGGCGTTGCTGCCCTGCAATTGTCGCGCGATCTTGATTGCCAGTATAAAACCGCATTCGTGCTTAGTCACAAGCTGCGCGAAGCAATGGCTATCGAACACGCTGATTTGCGCTTGAATGGTATTGTCGAGATAGATGGGGCTTACTTTGGCGGGTATGTGAAACCAGAGAACGAAAAGAGCGACCGTAAGGATTTGCGACTTACTTCTAACCGTTCGGGCAAGCGCCAATGCGTCGTCATTATGCGGGAACGCGGTGGCCGTTCATTGCCTTTCATCGTTGCCCGTGAAGGTGACGCCGTTCCTATTGTACGTGATCGTGTCGGCACTCTTGCAACCATCTATGCCGATGAAGGTACAGGCTGGGATGATTTACACGCTGGATGGGACGTAGGCCGCGTTAATCACAGCCAACGGTTCATGGACAAGGGCGTTTGCACCAATCAAGCCGAAAGCTTTTTCAGCCGCCTTCGCCGTATGGAAGTTGGTACGCATCATCATATCGCTGGCAAGTATCTAAATGCCTATGCTGGCGAAGCGGCATGGCGCGAAGATCACCGCCGCGTTGATAACGGCAATCAGGCTGCAATGGTTGGTGCTGCGCTTATGGGCGGAGGGGTTAGTCGCCAGTGGGCAGGGTATTGGCAACGGGCTGCTTAAATGTCATCGTCTTGTTTTTTAGTACGCCCGTCAATAAACTGACCTACCACACCAAGCGCGCCAGTGCCTAAAAAAGCGAGAGCAACTATATTACTCTGATAAACAGCCGATACAGCAGCGCCTACCATTAACATTAGAAATACAAAAAATCCAAAACTACGACCAATTTTACCATCCGTAACATCAGCGTTCAACGCTTGCATTTGAAATTCTTGATTATGCTTTAGATTGCTTTCCGCCATTGTAATGATGCGATCAGCCGCGCCGGGGCATATATCTTCATATTCCCTTAAATGTTTCGGGTGAGCAATAGGGCCAGAAAATCGTTCCTGCTGAACGATACTAACAACCTGTGCTACAACTTGTGCTTTTTGACTTTGAGGAACTAAAGAGCCAACTCTGCGTGAAATTTCTTCAACCAAATCACCATTGGTTGCTATTTCGACTGGTAAATGAGCAGGCTTACCCTGCCCGTCTGGTTTCTTGGCCAAGTTTACCCCGTTCGATTATGTCAGATTTAGATAGTGCTTTACCAACCTCGTACCACGCGGCACTTACCGACGCATCCGTTTTCATTGTCCGTTCAAAGGTTATACCTACATTGAGACGATAATGCGCCGCGAATCCGTCAAGTAAACCTTTTCGGAAGCTCTTTGATCTGGGATTAAAATGCATCATAGTCTCAATATATGTAGGAATACTAAAAATTGCAATCTTATGTTGCTTACTACAACATTATTATGACTCGCAAGTTAACTGACACTAGAAATCACAGCCTAAATATCACTTAGTCTACCGCCCCTCAAGCCCCCACCGCTTAGGATGCCCCTCAACCAGCACAACCCCGCGTCCTATGCGATTACGCAGCGCACTGTTGATAGGCCCGACTAACGCTTTAATGCTGGCCTTGCTGCAATCCGCCCGCATATTTATCGCAGCCGCTTTGGCGGCAATTTCTAATGACGTTAGCGGACCGTCTGATTTTCGCAGTATCGCAAGGTAAATCTGAACACCACCGCCGCGCTTGCCCCATCTTGATGGATTGTGGGGTCGTATAGGCTTGATACTCTGCGCTACAATCCGGGCATCAAACAGGGCAATGGAGGCTTCGATGCTGGCAAGCAGGGAGCGCAACCTAACCGCTTCCCGTTCATGCGCTATGGCCTCACCTAAGAGCCGTGCGTATTTGCCCTTGAGCGCATAGATAACGGGTGATTGAGCCATCCCGTATTGTCCCACAATATCCCGCTTTATCCCACCCTAGGTTTCCTGTAACTGATACATAATGCCGCAAGCTTGCGTAAAATTCGAGTGCAGGTGATGGATTCCCGCCTGCGCGGGAATGACGAAGCTTTTGGTTTAATTACGAAGCTTATGCTTTTATGTATTTTGTAATCTGAAGGCCGCTAACCCGCCTTCCACGGCAGGTGCTTCACCATCACCGTTTCAAACAATTCCGAAGAAATCAGCCCATCAAGCCATATCTGCAACGATGGCAACGGCAGGGTATCGAACCAAATACGGTCCGTATTGGCAAATTGCCGCAGAAACGGGAACAACGCGATGTCAGTAAATGCGCACCGGTTGCCGGTCAAATAAGCCTGCTTCGATAACCGCTCATTCAAGCACGTCAAATGCGTCATGGCCGCATCGCGGGGCTTGCTGGTATCTTCAAGATCATAGCGGGCCGGATATTTATATTGGTCCAAAGCCGCCTTAAACGGCCCGTCATTTGCCGCAATAAGCGCGCTATCAACGCCGCCCAGCCATTCTTCGGGATCATTAAGTGCCAAGGCCCAGCGCATAACATCCAGGCTTTCGTCGATCACGCCGCCATTTGGTAACACTATGACGGGGACGGTGCCCTTGGGCGATGCTTCAAGCATTTCTGCTGGCTTATCGCGCAGCAGAATTTCGCGGTGTTCAATCTCCAAGCCGCTCACCGCAATCGCCATCCGCGCCCGCATGGCGTAGGGACATCGGCGAAAGCTATACAGGATCGGCAATTCAGCCATCCCGGTCGAGTTTTTTGCCGATATGTTGCTCACCGCGCTGTTTTGCCAGTTCAATCTGGTGCTGGCGTTCCGCAAAACGGGCGCGGTCGCTTTCATCGCGTTCTGCGAAACAAGCTGGGCAGGACACGCCCGCTTTATATTCAGCGGAGGTTTTATCGTCGGCGCTGATGGGCCGCCGGCATGCGTGGCAAAGTTCCAATGAACCAAGTTCGAGGCCATGTTTTACCGAAACACGTTCGTCAAACACAAAGCATTCGCCTTGCCATTTGCTTTCATCGGCAGGAACAGTCTCCAGATATCGCAGGATGCCTCCTTCCAAATGATAGACATCGTCGATGCCTTCCTGTTTCAGGAATGCGGTGGATTTTTCACAGCGGATACCGCCGGTGCAGAACATCGCGAACTTAGGTTTGTTGGCGCGCGCGGAAAGAGCAGCGCGGTTCGCCCGAAACCAGCTTGGAAAGTCCCGGAATGCCTTGGTTTTGGGATCTACCGCCCCTTCAAAAGTACCGATTGCGACTTCATAATCGTTGCGCGTGTCGATGATGATTGTGTCTGGGTCGCTGATCAGCGCGTTCCAATCTTGCGGTTGTACATAGGTGCCAACTTCTCGTTTTGGATCGATGCCGCCGACGCCCATGGTGACAATCTCGTTCTTTAACCGCACCTTCATCCGGTAAAACGGCATTTCCAACGCGCCCGAGAATTTTACGTCCAAATCATCACAGCCCGGCAAGGCGCGGATATGTGCGATAACCGCCGAAACGCCATCTTTTGAACCCGCGATCGTGCCATTGATGCCTTCGCTCGCAATAAGGATCGTGCCCTTGATTGCATGTTGCTGGCACATGTCCGCCAACGGCGCTTGTATCGCCGAAATGTCGCCGAAAGCAGCGAACCGGTAAAGGGCGGCAACGGTGATGGGCAAGTTATCGATCATGGCAGCCGATATAGCCATTTTACCGTTTTCGGCTAGGCCCTATCAGCAAAAATGACCGGGCATCCGGCGAGAGGTTAATCGAACGATTAATTTGCATTGACCGGGCAGCAATGCCAAAGCTAACGACAACAAGACTAAGGCCAAAGGGAGTTTCCATGTCTGCCAACATCGCTGAATTGGAAAAACGCCGCGCGGCGGCTCGCTTGGGCGGGGGACAAAAGCGGATTGATGTCCAGCATGCGAAGGGGCGGCTGACGGCGCGGGAACGGCTATCGATACTGCTTGATGAAGGCAGCTTTGAAGAGCTGGACATGTATGTCGAACATAACTGCACCGATTTCGGGATGCAGGATACCAAGTTCATGGGCGACAGCGTGGTCACCGGCAGCGGCACGATCAACGGCCGTTTGGTGTATGTTTATTCGCAGGATTTTACGGTGTTCGGCGGGTCTTTGTCAGAGGTTCATGCGCAGAAAATCTGCAAGGTCATGGACAACGCCATGAAGGTTGGCGCGCCGATTATCGGACTGAACGATAGCGGCGGCGCGCGTATTCAGGAAGGCGTGGCGTCGCTCGGCGGCTATGCCGAGGTGTTTCAGCGCAACGTGCTGGCGTCTGGCGTGGTGCCGCAGATATCGCTGATCATGGGGCCGTGCGCGGGCGGTGCGGTCTATTCGCCGGCCATGACTGACTTCATATTCATGGTGAAGGATAGCAGTTACATGTTTGTAACTGGGCCAGATGTTGTCAAAACCGTTACCAATGAAATCGTCACGCAAGAGGAATTGGGCGGAGCGGTAACGCACACCACCAAATCGGGCGTCGCCGACAATGCGTTTGAAAATGATATAGAAGCGTTGCTGGCGACGCGCGATTTCTTTGACTTCCTGCCCGAGAATAACCGGATGCCGGTGCCGCAGCGGCCAACGGCGGACGATTGGGACCGGTTGGAACCAAGTCTGGATATGCTGATCCCGGCAAACGCCAATCAGCCCTATGATATGCACGAGGTGATCCGCAAGACATTGGACGAGGGCGATTTCTTTGAGGTCCAGCCCACCCATGCGGGCAATATCCTGATCGGATTTGGCCGGATTGAGGGGCGTACAGTTGGCGTGGTTGCCAATCAGCCGATGGTGCTGGCGGGGTGTCTCGACATTAACTCATCGAAAAAAGCCGCGCGGTTCGTGCGGTTCTGCGATGCGTTTGAAATTCCGATCATTACCTTTGTCGACGTGCCGGGCTTTTTGCCGGGCGTAGGGCAGGAGCATAACGGCATCATCAAACACGGTGCCAAACTGCTGTTTGCCTATGCCGAGGCGACCGTGCCCAAGATCACCGTCATCACGCGCAAAGCCTATGGCGGCGCGTATGACGTTATGGCGTCAAAGCATCTGCGCGGCGATCTGAACTATGCCTGGCCAACGGCGGAAATCGCAGTGATGGGCGCAAAGGGCGCGGTCGAAATTATTTTCCGCGGGCTGAGCGCGGACGAACAGGCGGTGAAGACAGCGGAATATGAAGAACGCTTCGCCAACCCGTTCGTCGCGGCCAGCAAAGGGTTTATTGATGAGGTAATCTATCCGCACTCAACGCGGAAACGGATTGCTTTGGGATTGCGGAAATTGCGGAACAAGGCGTTGGAAAACCCTTGGAAGAAGCATGATAATATACCGTTGTGAGTGAGGCATTGGAAGGACGCCTTGAAGGTTTGTTTGTTGGATTGGCTGTTTTGGTCTCGTTGTATTTGTCGCATAAAAAAGACGTGGTTGACGAAAAGTGGTTCACTAAGCTTGATCAAAAAAGGAGGCGCTCGAAGAGGCGCTCAAAGTGGTATTACTGGTTATGCGCAGCATTTATGGTCTTGTTAATTCTAACGGTAACAATTTTTGTTGCATATCAAATTTTGATGATTGCTGAAGTATTTTGGAATGCAAAATGAATATAGGCCGCCTCAACCACATCGGCGTCACAACGCAACAAACGCAGTTCGTCATTGCGAGCGTAGCGAAGCAATCCAGTGTTATGTGGCGCTGCCCTGGATTGCTTCGCTACGCTCGCGATGACGACTGCTCTGGTGACGATTTGTGAAAAGCCCGTGCGTTTATATGATGGCCAAAATGCGGAACGGTGTTGTTTATACAGGAGTGACTTCGAACTTGCCGCAACGTGCGCAGCAGCACCGCGAGGGTTTGGTTGCCGGATTTACCAAATATAACGATTGCAAGCTGCTCGTTTGGTTTGAACAACATGCAACAATGGAAGCCGCGATAATGCGCGAGAAACAAATTAAGGGTGGTTCGCGCAGTAAGAAGTTGGCGTTGATCGAAGCTACTAACCCGCAATGGAGGGATGTGTATGATGATATTGCGCATGGATAGGTTCGTCATTGCGAGCGGAGCGCGGCAATCTAGGGTTGCGAAGTGCTGCTCTGGATTGCTTCGCTTCGCTCGCAATGACGGAGGTTTTGAAATATGAAACTAGGCCGCCTCAACCATATCGGCGTCGCGACGCCATCGATTGCGGAAAGCATCGTCTTTTATCGCGACGTCATGGGCGCGACGAAAGTCCATGAGCCTTTCGATTTGCCTGACCAAGGGGTGAAGGTGTGTTTTGTCGATACGCCTTCTGCCAACGGCGCGATGAATGGTACGCAGATTGAGCTGATCGAGCCGCTGCCCGGCAACGCCAGTATCGCATCGTTCCTTGAGAAAAACCCAGCCGGCGGCCAGCATCATGTCTGTTACGAAGTGCCCGATATCCACGCCGCCAAGGCCGAGTTTGAGGCCATGGGCAAACGCGTGCTGGGCGAACCGCGTATCGGCGCGCACGGGACGTTGATATTTTTTCTGCACCCCAAGGATATGGGCGGGGTGCTGACTGAAATTATGGAGGTTGCGGCGCATTAAACCCTCTCCTGCCGGGAGAGGGAGGGAGCCGTGCAGCGGCGGAAGGGTGAGGGCGAACAAATGTAAATCACCCTCACCAACTTCGTCTAGGCCTTTGGCCAAGACTTTGTATCCTCTCCCGGTGGGAGAGGAAGATTAAGGAGTAAACAAAATGACATACGAAACCATCACCCTATCCATCGCAGACAACATCGCGACCATAACCCTGAACCGCCCGGACCGGCTTAACGCGATGCCGCCGCAGATGGCGGACGAGATTAGCGATGCGCTCGATCATCTGGACGGCGCGCGCGCGCTGATCATTACTGGCGAGGGCCGCGCGTTTTGTTCGGGTGCGGATTTACAGGCGCGCGGCGGTGCGGCGGCGATTGGTGCAAGCGGCCCTTATGGTGCGCTGACCCGCAGCTACAATCCGACGATGGTGAAGCTTTCCAAGCTGAATGTGCCGATTATCACTGCGGTCAATGGCCCCGCCGCGGGCGTCGGATGCAGCCTGGCGCTGTGCAGCGATTTTGCGATAGCGGGCAAATCGGCTTATTTCCTGCAGGCGTTTGTCAACATCGGGCTGGTTCCCGATGGCGGGGCAAGCTGGATGCTGCCGCGCCTGATTGGCAAAGCGCGTGCGACGCAAATGATGCTATTGGGCGAGAAGATTGGCGGCGATCAGGCTGCGGATTGGGGCCTGATCTACAAATGCGTTGAGGATGCAGATTTGCAGGCAGAGGCGCGCACGTTGGCGATAAGGCTTGCGAACGGCCCGACACTGGCACTGGGCATCATGCGGCAGAATATCGCGACCGCGCTGGAAATGGACTATGCCAGCGCATTGTTGCGGGAGGCCGAAGGGCAAAATATTGCGGGAGCAAGCGCGGATGCGACCGAGGGCGGCATGTCGTTCCTGCAAAAACGTAAGCCGGTGTTTACGGGGAAATAGTATCCACTTTTCGTCATCCTGAACTTGTTTCAGGATAACGGGCGGCGGCGGTGTGCTATCCCGAAACAAGTTCGGGATGACGATGATTAGGTTTGGGATAAGATGGCGAACTTCGACGACTGGAAAAACGCAGCAGACAAAGAGGTCAAGGGACGCAACTTGACTTGGCACACGCCCGAAGGGATCGCCGTACAGCCGCTTTACACGGCGGACGATGTCGGCGGGCAGGGCATTGATCCCGGCCTTCCAGGATTTGCGCCGTTCACACGCGGCGTTCGGGCGTCGATGTATGCTGGCCGCCCGTGGACGATCCGGCAATATGCTGGCTTTTCCACCGCCGAGGAGAGCAACGCATTTTATCGCCGTAACTTGGCTGCTGGGCAAAAAGGGTTGAGCGTCGCGTTCGATCTCGCCACGCACCGCGGCTATGACAGCGACCATCCCCGCGTCGTCGGCGATGTCGGCAAGGCGGGCGTTGCCATCGATTCTGTCGAGGATATGAAAATCCTGTTCGATGGCATCCCGCTGGATCAGATGTCGGTCAGCATGACGATGAACGGCGCCGTGATCCCGATCCTCGCTTTCTTCATCGTTGCGGGTGAGGAGCAGGGCGTTTCGCAGGCGCAGCTTGATGGCACGATCCAGAACGATATCCTGAAGGAGTTCATGGTCCGCAACACTTACATTTATCCGCCAGAGCCATCGATGCGAATTGTTTCAGACATTATCGCCTATACCAGCGCCAACATGCCAAAATTCAACAGTATTTCGATTTCTGGTTATCACATGCATGAGGCCGGAGCGACGGCGGTGCAGGAGCTTGCCTTCACCATCGCCGACGGCAAGGAATATGTGCAGCGCGCGATGGAAAGCGGGTTGGATATCGACGCATTCGCGGGCCGCTTAAGCTTCTTTTTCGGCATCGGCATGAACTTCTTCATGGAAGTCGCCAAGCTGCGCGCCGCGCGGACCTTGTGGCACAGGGTGATGGACGGGCTGGGCGCGAAGGATGAGCGGTCCAAGATGCTACGCACCCATTGCCAGACGTCTGGGGTGTCGCTTCAGGAGCAAGACCCCTATAACAACGTCATCCGCACCACGATTGAGGCAATGGCCGCGACTTTGGGCGGCACGCAGTCGCTGCACACCAATGCGCTAGACGAAGCCATTGCGCTGCCCACCGATTTCTCCGCGCGCATCGCCCGCAACACCCAGATCATTTTGACCGAAGAAACCGGCATCACCAAGGTCGTCGATCCGCTGGGCGGCAGTTATTATGTCGAGGCGCTGACCAAAATGCTCGTTGATGATGCGTGGACAATCATCGGCGAGGTCGACGAACTGGGCGGCATGACCAAAGCGGTCGCCACCGGCATGCCCAAACGCCTGATCGAAGAAGCCGCCGCCGCAAGGCAAGCGCGGGTCGACAAAGGCGAGGATGTGATCGTCGGGGTCAACAAATACCGGCTTGGGACAGAGGACAAGCTCGATACATTGGAGGTCGACAATGACATGGTCCGGCAAGGCCAGATCGTGCGCCTCGCCAAGATGCGCAGCACGCGGGATGAGGCGGCATGTCAGGCGGCTCTTGCCGCGCTGACGGAAGGCGCGAAAAATCCTCTCCGGAACGGGGAGGGGGATCGTCCGCAGGGTGGTGGAGGGGCAGGTGCCGTGTCTCCTGCCCGCGCAATCTCTGGAGATCCTGCAGGTACCCCTCCACCAGCTTCGCTGGTCCCCCTCCCCGTTCCGGAGAGGAATTTGCTGGCCCTCGCGGTAACCGCCGCCCGCGCCCGCGCCTCGCTCGGCGAAATCTCCGATGCGATGGAGGCGGTGTTTGGCCGCTATGCCACCACGCCTACCCCCGTCACAGGTATCTATGGCAGCGCACATGAATTCGACACGCGCTGGGCACAAGTGATTGAGGGTGTGCAAGCCGTCGAACGCCGTCTGGGCCGCAAACCCAAGCTGCTCGTCGCCAAAATGGGGCAGGACGGACATGATCGCGGCGCCAACGTAATCGCGAGCGCGTTCGGCGATATGGGCTTTGAGATCGTCTCCGGCCCGCTGTTCCAGACGCCAGAGGAAACCGTCGTCCTCGCGCTGGAAAGCAGCGCAGACGTGGTCGGCGCATCAAGCCTCGCGGCGGGGCATAAAACCCTGATCCCCGAACTCATCAAAGGCCTTCGCGAAGCCGGTCGCAGCGACATCAAAGTCATCGCCGGCGGGGTCATCCCCCCGCAAGACTATGATTTCCTCCGCGACGCCGGGGTGCAGGGCATTTACGGGCCGGGGAGCAATGTCGTTGAATGCGCGGCGGATGTGCTGCGCTTACTGGGGCATAATATGCCGCCGGTGGGGGAGTGAGGGGAATGAGTGATGCCTTGCCAAGTCCTACTCTGGGTGACCAGACGCATGCTGACCCGGCCGATTTTCTGCGCTCGCTACTTTCACCACAGGTTGAAGATTTCATATCAAAACTTAAGAACGGCAATTGCCTGTTGGCCCATTACACTAGTGCAGAAAATGCAATAAATATTTTGAAGTCAGAAAATTTTTGGCTAAGAAGTGCTCGATGTATGAATGACTATTCGGAAATTGAGCATGGATTAGGCCTTCTGATCCGCTGCTTTGATGAAAACGGAAAAGAAAGACTAAAACGACTTTATTCTATTTTTGATAAGGTTATTCCAGGGCCTGCAGAAATTGCAGTAGATAAATTTAGTAGTTGGATACCAACGTTACCGGATCAAATTTTTATCGGTTGCTTGTCAATTTTTGATCCAAAGGACACATTTGGACGCCTTTCAATGTGGCGGGCGTATTCAGCGAATGGTTCCGGTGTCGCCCTGCTTATGAACTCGACCGCCTTTCTAGAAGGGGATGTGGGTATAATGAGCTCAATTGCCTTTCCTGTCTCTTATTTCACAGACGTTGAGTTTGTGCAGCATATTGATGAATCATTGCAAAAATTGGAATGTAATATTGCTTCATTAATGTCGCTTAGTTCTGATGAGATCGAAAACATGGTCTTTTGGTGGCTGGTTGAACTTGCAGCTGGCGTCAAACACCCGGGATTTGTTGAGGAGAAAGAAGTTCGAATTATCTATATTCCTAAATTCGGGCAATCGCCTGTGATCGATGCTTCTGTCGAAGTGGTTAGAGGTGTGCCGCAACGAGTATATAAACTTCGTTTGGATCATGACCCAGACAACGGGCTTGTTAATGCCAATGTTAGTGACCTCGTTCAAACAGTACTGGTGGGCCCCACCGAATTTCCTACGGTTATATCCAATGCATTCGCCGCAATATTGGCGGGGAAAGGGGTCGACAATGCAAGCACACGAGTCAAAGTATCGAATATACCACTGCGTTAAGTTGGAGCAATTATTTCAGATGAAAGATCAATAATGTCCAGGAAATTTTCTTAACAACCCATAGAGATTAGGCCCCAAATGACCCAACACCTCGAAACTCTAACCGTCCACGCTGGCTGCGAGCCAGACCCGACCACAAACGCCCGCATCACGCCGATCTACCAGACGGCGAGCTATGTTTTTGACAGCGCCGAACATGCCGCAGACCTGTTCGCGCTGAAGCAATTTGGCAACATTTACACCCGCATCATGAACCCCACCAATGCCGCGCTGGAGGGCAAGATTGCCGCGCTGGAAGGCGGGGCAGGAGCGCTAGCGGTGGCTTCGGGGCATGCCGCGCAATTGCTGGTGTTCCACACGCTGATGGAGCCGGGCTGTGAGATTGTCGCCGCGAAGAAGCTTTATGGCGGTTCGCTCAATCAGCTGGCGCATGCGTTCGCTAAATTCGGCTGGAAAACGGTGTTTGTCGATGCCGATGATCCGGCCAATGTGGCGAATGCGATCAATGACAAGACGCGCGCGGTGTTCATCGAAAGCCTCGCCAACCCCGGCGGCGTGGTCCAGGATATCGCCGCGATTGCCAAGGCCGCGCACGATGGCGGCGTGCCGCTGATCGTCGACAACACCATGGCCAGCCCTGCGCTGTGCCGCCCTATCGAGCATGGCGCGGATATTGTCGTCCATTCGACCACCAAATTCCTCAATGGCCATGGCAACAGCATCGGCGGCGTGATCGTTGATGCGGGCAAGTTTGACTGGAAGGCGAGCGCCAAATTCCCGACGATGAGCGCGCCTTGCCCCTCCTATCACGGTGCGGTGCTGAGCGATGCGGTGGGGCCGATTGCCTTCATCATCGCCTGCCGTGTGCTCGGCCTGCGCGATCTGGGGCCGTCGATGGCACCGATGAACGCCTTCCTCGCACTGACCGGCATGGAGACGCTGGCACTGCGGATGGAGCGGCATTGCAGCAATGCGCTGGCGGTGGCGGAGTGGCTCAAGGCGCATCCCAAGGTTGCCTGGGTGCGCTATGCAGGCCTGCCCGACGATCCCTATCACGCGCTGGCCAAGCAATATCTGGGCGGCAAAGGCGGCGCGGTATTCACTTTTGGCGTGAAGGGCGGATTTGAGGCGGGGGTCAAGCTCGTCCAGTCGGTCAAACTGTTCAGCCACCTCGCCAATATCGGCGACACCCGCTCGCTGATCATCCACCCCGCATCGACAACCCACAGCCAGTTGGACGAGGAGCAGCTTGTGCAGGCCGGTGCAGGGCCGGATGTGGTGCGGGTTTCGGTCGGGATTGAGCATGTTGATGACATCATTGCCGATTTAGCGCAGGCGTTGGAAGCTGCGGAGTGAGCGTAGAAGGCATTACACCCGATGAGTTTGATGCCCAAGATGCAGTCGAGCGCTTGTTCAACGTGTTGGCACCCGGTTTGGCTGACGAGGCAGCGCAATTGGAAAAGGGAAACTATCGCTTAGTGCACTACACTAGTGCAGAAAATGCGCTCAACATACTGAAATCGGGAGAGTTTTGGTTAAGAAACGTTCGCTGTATGAACGATTTTTCGGAGATCCAGCACGGTATTCGAATGTTGCAAAGGACTTTCAATGAGAACGAGGAAGCTAGGCTTGGGCGGCTAAAGACTATCCTGGACAAAGTTGCTGAGGGTGCCGCCCAGCTTGCGATCGATGCCTTTAACTCATGGGTACCCTCACTTCCGCACGATACGTTTATTGGATGCCTTTCAGTTTTTGATGTTGAGGACGTCTATGGAAGGTTGTCGATGTGGAGAGCCTATTCGTCGAAGCAAGCTGGCGTTGCACTTGTGATGAACAGCCAACCGTTCCTTGCTGATACCGACGACCTTAAAGCCTATTCGATCCCTGTTGCATACTTAAGCGATACCGAATTCGCATTAGGCATAGACAGATGCCTAGATGCTCTCGAAAACACTGTTGGTTTTTTGAACGGTCTGAACTCCGAATCGGTCCAGCACACAGTGTTTTGGTGGCTCATTTGTCTCGCCGTTGGTTTGAAACATCCTGCTTTCCATGAAGAGATGGAGCGCAGAATTATCTATATTCCATCAATGGATCGTTCTCCTGTGATCCAAGAGGATGTGGTGTCCATCGGAGGACTCCCACAGATTGTGCAGAAGATACCGCTAAAGAATGACCCGGCAACCGGGTTGTTCGGGGCCGATATCCCGAGCTTGATCAACAAAATTCTTATTGGACCAACTGAGTTTCCACTTGTGATACGCGACGCCTTTGTATCAGCGCTGACGTCCAAAGGCGTCCAAAACGCCGCTGAACGCGTCACAATTTCTTTCATTCCGTTGAGGTGACACCAGCAAATGTTCAAAAAAATACTCATAGCAAACCGTGGCGAAATTGCTTGCCGCATCATTAAGACCGCGCGCCGGATGGGGATCGCGACCGTGGCGGTCTATTCCGATGCCGATGCGCGTGCGCCGTTCGTGCAAATGGCCGATGAGGCGGTGCATATCGGGCCTGCACCTGCCGCGCAGTCTTATTTGCTGGCGGACAAGATCATCGCGGCGTGCAAGCAAACCGGCGCGGAGGCGGTGCATCCGGGTTATGGCTTTCTGTCTGAGCGTACCAGCTTTGCCGAGGCACTGAAGGCAGAGGGCATCGCCTTTATTGGCCCGCCCGTGAACGCGATTGCGGCGATGGGGGACAAGATTGAGTCGAAGAAACTAGCCATGGCGGCGGGGGTCAATGTTGTGCCGGGCTTTGTCGGCGAGATAGACGATACCGAACATGCGGTGCGGATTTCGGCGGAGATTGGCTATCCGGTGATGATGAAGGCCAGCGCTGGTGGCGGTGGCAAGGGGATGCGGCTTGCCTATAATGAAGCCGACGTGCGCGAAGGGTTTGAAGCAACGAAACGGGAAGGCCTGAACTCGTTCGGTGACGACCGCGTGTTTATCGAGAAATTCATCCTCAACCCGCGCCATATCGAAATCCAGATACTGGGCGATCAGCATGGCAACATCCTGTATCTAAACGAACGCGAATGTTCGATCCAGCGGCGGCACCAGAAGGTTGTCGAGGAAGCGCCGTCGCCCTTCGTTACGCCCAAGATGCGCAAGGCGATGGGCGAGCAGTGCGTCGCGCTGTCGCGCGCGGTGGGCTATTATTCTGCAGGTACAGTTGAACTGATCGTCAGCGGCGCGGACCCGAGCGGCGAGAGCTTCTATTTCCTCGAAATGAACACGCGGTTGCAAGTGGAGCATCCGGTGACCGAGTGCATCACCGGTATCGATCTGGTCGAACAGATGATCCGCGTCGCCGCTGGCGAGAAGCTCAGCATGACGCAGGACGACATCAAAATCGACGGTTGGGCTATCGAAAACCGCGTCTATGCCGAAGATCCCTATCGTGGTTTTTTGCCGAGCACGGGGCGGTTGACGCGCTACAATCCGCCGGTTCCGGGCTGGTCGGGCGATCCCATCTATGGCACCGGCGGCGTCCGCGTCGATGATGGCGTAATGGAGGGCGGCGAAGTTTCGATGTTCTACGATCCGATGATCGCCAAGCTGATCACGTGGGGGTCAACCCGCAATGAGGCCGCCGATCTGCAAATCGCGGCGCTTGATCGATTCGAAATTGAAGGGCTTGGCCACAATATCGATTTCGTCAGCGCAATCATGCAGCATCCCCGTTTCCGTTCGGGTGATTTGACCACCGGCTTTATTGCGGAGGAATTCCCCGAAGGTTTCCATGGGGCGGCCGCGAGTGCGGACTTGGTGAAGCGACTATCGGCGATTGCGGCATTCGCCGCCACTGCCGAAGCGGATCGTGCGCGGCGCGTTGACGGGCAATTGGGTGATCGTTTGGATCCGCCATCGGCATGGCAAGTGAAGATCAATGATAATATTCATCTTGTAACATTATCAGAAGATGAAGTTATGGTGGATAATGATCCTTATGATCTGGCGATGGAATACACCCCCGGTGACCGAATAATCGAGGCAGAGGCAGGCGGCGAGAATATCGCCGTCAGAATTGCCAAAACGCGGACGGGCTTTAAGCTCACCGCGCGCGGAGCCACGCATATAGCGCGGGTGCTGCCTGCGCATATTGCGCCGCTGGCGGCATATATGATCGAAAAGGTACCGCCCGATCTCTCGCGATTCTTGTTGTGTCCAATGCCGGGCTTGATCACGGCCATTCATGTAACCGCTGGCGATAAAGTGGAGGCTGGTCAAGCACTTGCCGTAGTTGAGGCGATGAAGATGGAAAACATCCTGAAAGCCGAACGGCGCGGCGTGGTCAAGGCGATCAATACGGTTGAGGGCGCAAGCCTGCGGGTGGATGACGTGATCATGGAATTTGAAGACTGCCGTCAACGCGCGGATTGATAGCGGTCCTGCACCTCTTGCAAGCGCAGGGGGAACTTGTCGATGGCATGTGAGATTTCGCGGACATCCCAAGGCAGCGGTTTGCGGATGGCGATTTTGCCGTCTTTATCCAGCAACACAAGGCTGAAGCCGCGCGGCCGCAATTGTTGGCGCACGGCGGAATTGGCGGCGGGGTCGGTATCAGTAATCACCAGAACATCGCGGTCAACCAGATCGTCCGCATTGCGCGCCAGCAGTTGCATTTGGCGGATGAAATTGGGGTCTTTCGGGCTGTCTGCAAAGACCACGAGGGCGCGTTTTTGCCAGATCAGATCGGGCAGCGTCACCTCTGACGCGGCTACGCTTGGCGCTGGGTCTGCGGTTTGGGCAGAACTTGCGATGGGAAGAAATGCTGCTAAGGCAATGATGTAAAACAGGTTCATGAATGCTCCGTTATGTATGATATAGGGCATGGCAGCCGATAACCAAAGGACCAATGCCTGCGACATTTGCAGGCTGGGAAAGTTAGGGAAGACGCGGATGACCAATGAGGTGGATGCCCCGATGGACGATTGGGCCGCACGTGCGAAAGCCGAGCTCAAGGGCCGCGATCTGGCGGACCTTACCTGGCACACGCTGGAGGGCATTGCCGTCAAACCCTTGTATACGCAGGCTGATCTGGCGGGATTGGGTCATCTGGACGGGATGCCGGGTGCAGCCCCCTACACGCGCGGGGTCAAAGCCACGATGTATGCGGGGCGGCCTTGGACCATCCGGCAATATGCGGGGTTTTCAACCGCCGAGGCATCGAATGCGTTTTACCGAAAGGCGCTGGCGGCGGGGCAGCAGGGCGTATCGGTAGCGTTTGATCTGGCGACGCATCGGGGCTACGATTCAGATCATCCGCGCGTGGAAGGGGATGTTGGCAAGGCGGGCGTCGCGATTGATTCAGTCGAGGATATGAAGATCCTGTTTGACGGGATACCTTTGGAGAGTGTCAGCGTTTCGATGACGATGAATGGGGCAGTGATCCCGA
>JAYVBJ010000023.1:0-11872 GCA_043750535.1 Sphingomonadales bacterium
CTTGGAGCCTAGCCATATTTCAGGCAAAGGCACAAGGGACGCGCCCGTAGCTCAGTTGGATAGAGCACGAGACTTCTAATCTTGAGGCCACAGGTTCGACTCCTGTAGGGCGCGCCAAATGGACCTTTATGGCCGAACCTGCGGTAATCCGGCATGTCGGCGTTCGCCGAGTAAACCGGATTGTCGGCGTCCGCCGAGTGGGAGGTTCGACTCCTATAGGGCGCGCCAAGGAGTTTTCGATGAGTGATTGGGATGTTTGGATTGGCCGGTCGCAGCGACAAAGCGACATATTGACGCCCGCGTTGCTGGCCCGGTTTCACGCTACACTGAATAGCCAAGACGATAGCATACAAGTCGATAGCATCATTGCACCGCAAGCCATTCATTGGTGCCTTTGTACGCCCGGTACCGCGACATCGGATTTGGGCATTGATGGCCATCCCGTTCGCACGCACAGCCCGGACAGTTTCTTGCCGCCCATCCCGCTGCCGCGCCGGATGTGGGCATCGAGCAAAGTGGAATTTCATGCCCCCATAGCCGCAGGCGCAGTGATTGAGCGCGCGTCTAAAATAGTCGGCATCGCGGAAAAATCTGGCGGCAGCGGGCCGTTGGTGTTTGCCGAAATAGCGCATGAAACCACCGCCAATGGAACGCTGGCGGTGTCCGAAATCCAAACCATCGTCTACCGCGAAGCCAGCACCGCTGCGCCAACTCCGCTTGGCACGAGCGGGGGCAGGGGCGAAGGAACGCCCGATCTATCCGGCTGGCAATGGCACCGCAATATTATACCAAATGAGGCGTTATTGTTTCGCTATTCCGCCCTAACATTCAACAGCCACCGCATCCATTATGACGCGCCCTATGCCGTGAATGAGGAGCGTTATCGCGGGCTTGTGGTCCATGGACCGTTGACCGCGACGCTGCTGCTCGACCTTGTGGCGCGCGAATTGGGCAGCAATAAACTAAAGAGCTTTGCGTTTCGCGGGCAGGCCCCGGCGTTCGTCGGCGAGGAATTGCATTTGACCGGCAATCAAACGGGCAGCCAAATCGAATTGGCGGCGCTGGGCAGCGATGGCCGCGCGGTTATGTCGGCGTTGGCAGCGCTGCGTTAGACGCATATTTGCCGACATATGGTTGAGTCCGATCGCGCATTAGTGCGTGATGACATTACACCGGAACATAACTCCTTATCCGTTCGTCCTGAGCCTGCCTGTGGATGAGGCAAGCAACCTGTACGCAGGCAAGCTCAGCACGAACGGTTCTTGTTAAGCTCACATGCCATCCCGCAATATCACTTGTAATGTAGGATTTGTTCTGGGAATGCGGGGGCATAGGCGCTGATTTGGCGGCTGGCTCTTTGACATTGTTGGCGGTCTAAGCAGGAAGGCATCTGAATTAAAACACAAACCGTTCGTACTCGTGGTGGGCTCGTCGAGGGGCGAAGGACAGTTTACTGGTGTCATCCTTCGACAGGCTGAGGACGAACGGAGAGGGAGTTCTTGAATAATACAAAAAACCGTTCGTGCTGAGCTTGTCGAAGTACAGGTTGCTTGTCACGTACTTCGACATCGATGAGCTCAGTGGCTCAGGGGCTCAGTACAAACGGAAAGGGAGGGTGTTTCAATTCCTTGTCAGCATGCCCAAAATACCTCCCCTTTCCCAGAAGTTTTGCGGAAGAAAGTTAAAGACAGAAAACCACGATGTTGGAAATAATCTTACGCCGGACTGCTGATAAATGTCAAAATAGGCGTCAACCTTGTCAACTAGGTGTCAACTTGGGCGTTTTGGGGGTCGATCCAGTTTCCCAAACTGTAGGATTTAAAGCCTACTCTTAATCGTACTAGATGTTGATGACATAAGGTTGAAACTTAACCGCAGCCCTGAGCCTGTCGAAGGGCGTTTGTCGGCGAGGCGTACTTCGACAGGCTCAGTAATACGGTGCAACGATATGTCATCACTAACTAATGCGCCGCACCCCAGCTTTTTCCGGTGCCGATATCGACGCCCAGCGGCACGGATAGCTTTACCGCCGGTTCCGCAGCGCCCGCCATCACTGCGCGGATAACCTCGCTGGCCGCCGCAACATCGCCCTGCGGCAATTCGAACACTAGCTCATCATGCACCTGCAATAACATGCGGACATGGCCCAGCCCTGCGGCGGCCAACGCATCATCCATCCGGGCCATGGCGCGTTTGATGATGTCGGCGCTGGTGCCTTGGATGGGCGCATTAATCGCGGCGCGTTCGCTGCCTTGGCGTTCGGCGCCATTGCCCGATTTGATGCGCGGGAACCAGGTTTTGCGGCCAAACAGCGTTTCGGAATAGCCCTTTTCGCGCACGCTTTCCAATGTCTCCTGAATGTAGCTGCTGATCCCGGGAAAGCTTTTAAAATAGGCGTCGATCATGGCCTGCGCCTCGTCAGCTGTACTCTCCAGCCGTTTTGCCAGACCCCAGCGCGATATGCCGTACAGGATCGAAAAGTTAATCGTTTTGGCGCGTCCTCTGGTGTCGCGGTTAACTTCGCCGAACAACTCGCGCGCGGTGCGGGCATGGATGTCTTCGCCCTGCTCAAATGCTTCTCGCAATGCACCGACGTCGGCCATGTGCGCCGCCAGCCGCAGTTCGATCTGGCTATAGTCCGCCGCCAATATAACATTGCCCTCATCCGCGACAAACGCATCGCGGATCTGCCTGCCGATTTCGGTGCGGATCGGGATATTTTGCAAGTTCGGATCGGTCGATGATAGCCGCCCGGTTTGCGCGCCGGTCAGGCTGTAACTGGTATGCACACGGCCGGTTTTGGCGTTGATCTGTTCCTGCAAGCTATCGGTATAGGTCGATTTCAGCTTGGCCAGTTGCCGCCATTCGAGCACCTTGCCGGCAATCTCTACGCCTTGACCGGCCAAATCCTCGAGCACGGTCACGTCGGTGGAATATTGCCCCGACTTGCCTTTCTTGCCGCCCTTGTTGCCCATTTTTTCGAACAGAATTTTGCCCAGCTGAATGGGACTGGCGATGGCAAATGGTTCACCGGCCAAGCCGTGAATTTGGACCTCTAACTTTTCCATCTCGCTGGCAAATTCCGCCGACAACCGCGACAATACGGCGCGGTCGACCTTGATCCCGCGGCATTCCATTTTTGACAGAACGGGCACGGTTGGCCGGTCCACCATCTCGTAAATCCGAGTTGCTTTTTCAGTTGGCAGCCGCAGTTTCAAATGATGCCACAAGCGCAAAGTCACATCGGCATCTTCGGCGGCATATTGGGTCGCTTGCACCAACGGCACTTCGGCAAAGCTGATCTGGCTTTTGCCCGTGCCAGTGACGCTTTTGTAGCTGATGCATTCATGGCCCAGATGCAATTTTGACAGCTCATCCATGCCGTGTCCGTGCGCGCCTGCGTCCAGATTGAAGCTCATCACCATCGTATCATCGAACGCCTTAATCGCCAGATCATGCTGTGCCAAAACGCTCATGTCATATTTCAGGTTTTGGCCCACTTTGAGCACGCTATCGTCTTCGAGCAAATCCTTGATCCGCGCCAACGCCTCATCAAAAGCAATCTGGTCGGGCTTTTCAGCAAACATATCGGTGCCGCCATGTTGCAACGGTACATAGCATGCCTCGCCCGGCGCGGTGGCCAGGCTGAACCCGACCAGCCGCGCGGTCACTGCCTCCAAACTGTCGGTCTCGGTATCAAACGCGACAACGCCAGCGATGCGCGCCTTGGCGATCCACGCATCCAGCGCGGCGGTCGTGGTGACGCACGCATAAGCGGTCACGTCTATCGGTGGCATCGGCGCTGGCAATATCCGTGATCCAGCGGCGGGCGCTTTCGCCATCCCGTCGCCCTTGGTGGTTGCAGCAGGCGCCCCCGCCAAAGTCTTATTTGCCGCCGCAGTATTGCTCACTTGCCCAATGCGTTTCAACAGCGAATTGAAACCGTGATATTCCAAAAATTCGGCCAAAGGCGGTTCCGGGATTTTTCCCAATTCCATATCTGCCAGTGCAATCGGCAACGGGCAATCCTCTTTCAACGTCACCAGTACCCGCGATAGCCGTGCCTTATCTTCATGTTCGATCAGGTTATCGCGCATCTTTGAAGGCTTCATATCTGGCGCAGCGGCCAGCACGCCGTCCAACGTCCCGAATTCAATAATCAGCTTGGTCGCTGTCTTTGGCCCAATGCCGGGAATGCCCGGGATATTGTCGCTGCTATCGCCCATCAATGCCAGCACATCGCCGACCAATTCGGGACCAACACCGAATTTCTCCTCCACGCCTTCGCGGTGAATGCGGATGTTTTTCATGGTGTCGAGCATGTCGACGCCTGGTTCTATCAGCTGCATCAGATCCTTGTCCGACGAGACAATCGTTACTTTCCATCCGGCCGCCACCGCCGCCTTGGTGTAACTGGCGATCATATCATCCGCCTCGACATTTTCCTCCTCCACCATCGGCAACGAAAATGCCAAAGTCGCATCGCGGATCATCGGAAATTGCGGTCGCAAATCTTCCGGCGCAGGCGGGCGGTTGGCCTTATATTGATCGTATAGATCGTTGCGAAAACTCGTCCCCGCCTTGTCCAGCACCACGGCCATGTGCGTTGGCCCATCGGCTGCATGCAGATCATCGGCCAGTTTCCACAGCATCGTCGTATAGCCATAGACCGCGCCAACGGGCTCGCCGTGCTTATTGGTCAGCGGCGGCAGGCGGTGATAGGCGCGAAAAATATAGGCGGAACCATCGACGAGGTAGAGATGCTTTTGGGTGCTGTTAGTTTCTTCTGACATAGATCGCGGGATAGCAGCGGCGGCGACTTGAGTCTTGAGGGTATTTTCAGGAAACTGATAAATTCGCGCTCCGTTTTTGGGAGTGCTTTTTTGCCGCCCTATCCCAGCGCATCTTCCAACTGACCCAGGCGTTCTTTGCCAAAGAACATTTCATCACCCACATAAAATGTCGGAATGCCAAATGCGCCGCGCGTGACCGCTGCTTCGGTATTGGCCACCAATTCGGCTTTGATATCGGGATCCTGGGTTCGTGCCAGCAAGCCCGCCCCGTCAAACCCCGCGTCGACCATCGCGGCAGAGAACACCACCGGATCGTCCATTTTCAGGCTCTGTTCCCACATCATCGCCAACCCGGCGTCGATATATTCACCGAGCCGTCCGTCCCGCTGCGCCGCAATCGCACCGCGCATCAGTATCAAGGTGTTGACCGGAAAATGGGCGTTCATTTTGAATTTCGTCAATTCATGCTTGGCAATGAACCGCTGCGTTTCCAGCATCTCGTATGCCATCTTGCCCTTGATCGGGGCAAAGGCGATCATCGGCGCTTGGTTGTTCGTCGCCTTGAATATGCCGCCGAGCAGGCACGGAATATAATTGATGTTGGCACCATTGCGGGCGGCAATATCGCGCAAGACCTTGTCCGCCAGATAGGCGTTAGGGCTGGCAAAGTCGAAGATGAAATCCACGGTTTTCGGCATCGCGATAGCTCCCGTTAGAATGTTTCTGACCAAGGCCGCAAATCGAGTTCATGCGTCCACGCGGTCCGCGGCTGATTGTGCAGCATGACGTAATTTTGCGCAATGTCATCGGGCGACAAAATGCCATCTGTTTCACGGCGGGCATCAACATCAGCCACATTTTCGCGGATGAAATTGGAATCAATTGCGCCGTCGATTATGATATGGGCAACATGGATATTCTGCGGCCCCAGTTCGCGCGCCATTGATTGCGCCGATGCCCGCAATGCAAATTTCGCCCCGGCAAAGGCAGAAAAGCCAGCACTGCCGCGCAAGCTGGCCGTAGCGCCCGTAAACAATATCGTCCCGCGCCCGCGTGTCAGCATCCGTTTTGCCGCTTCACGGCCCGTTAGAAAACCGGCAAAAGCGGCCATTTCCCAAACCTTGCGGTAAACCTGCGCTGTCATGCTTGTGATGGAGAAACGCACATTCGCGCCGATGTTGAACACCGCAACTTCAATCGGACCGATTTCCGCCTCTATCCGGTCGAAAAGCGCCACCATCGCGTCTTCATCGCGCGCATCCGTAGGAAAGGCAGCGGCGTCATGACCTTCGTTGCGGATGCTTTGTGCCAACGATTCCAGCGCTTCGCTATGCCGTGGCCGCCTGACAAGACATGCCGTCATTCCCTGCCGCGCAAAGGCCCTAGCGATTGCCGCGCCGGTATCGTCGCCTGCGCCGATGATAAGGCAAACGGGCTTCACTTAGTTTCCACCATTTACATCTCACCACGTTCGCGGCGGATGGCGAACCATTTTTCCACATTGGCGTTGTGCTCCTCCAACGTATCCGAAAAAACATGTCCGCCCTTGCCATTGGCAACGAAGAACAACGCGCTGGTTTTGGCTGGATTTAGCACCGCTTCGATCGACGCACGGCTGGGATTGGCAATCGGGCCTTTCGGCAATCCAACCATCGCATAGGTATTGTAATCATTCACATCAGCAATTTCAGACTGACGAATTCGGCGGCCAAGCGGCTTGCCTTTGGTGATTGGATAGATAATCGTCGGATCCGCTTGCAGCATCATGTTTTTGCGCAGCCGGTTGGAATAAACCCCCGCCACAGTTGGGCGCTCGGCGGGAACTTGTGTTTCTTTTTCCACAATCGCCGCCAGCGAAATCGCTTCTTGCGGAGTTTTCACGACGGTGTCGGCGCTGCGTTTTTCCCAAAGTTCGGCAAGCGTCGCCGTCATCGCATCCTGCATCCGTTTCATCACGGCAGCGCGCGGTTCGCCTTTTTCAAAAGCGTAACTGTCTGGCAAAACCGAACCTTCGGCTGGCACGGGAATTTCGCCAGTTAGCTTTTCATTGGCCATCAGCCGTTCCCAAACCATGATTGAGGGCATGCCCTCCACCACCGTTATCATGCGCTGCACTGCTTTGCCGCCGGTCAGGATCGACAACACATCGGCATTGGATGCCCCCGCCGGGATCAGAAACTCACCGGCCTTGATCGTGCGCGTTCCGGCCAAGATACGGGCGCGGTTGACGAAGGCCTCCGCCGATTTCAGTATGCCGCCTTTTTCAAGTTGATTGGCGGCCAATCGGATGCTCGATCCTGGTTTTATGACCACGGTTACGTCGCGCTCTGATGGGCCAGCAGCGGTCCAGCCATAGACGAAATTTCCGCCAATTATCAATGCGGCCAACAGCCCCAATCCAATGACCCATTTGATAATCTTTGGCATGACTTAAATGGCCCTCATGATCAAACTGGCGTTCGTGCCTCCGAAGCCGAAACTGTTGTTAAGAACCGCGCGGACCTGACGCTTTCTCGCGACGTGGGGTACCAAATCAACGCCCTCGCACCCGTCGTCCGGATTGTCGAGATTGAGCGTCGGCGGGACAATTTGGTCGCGCAGTGCCAATATACAAAATATACTCTCAACCGCGCCAGCGCCGCCTAGCAAATGTCCGATAGCGGATTTTGTCGAGCTCATCGACGCACCCGACAGATCATCGCCAAACAAACGCTTTACCGCGCCCAATTCGATTGTATCCGCCATGGTGGATGTACCATGCGCGTTGATATAATCAATATCGCTGGGCTGCATTCCCGCCTTTTTCATCGCCATCGCCATCGCACGATATGCGCCATCGCCGGTAGGATGCGGCGCAGTGACATGATATCCGTCGCCTGAAAGTCCATAGCCGACAACTTCGGCATAAATTTTCGCGCCGCGCGCTTTTGCATGCTCATATTCTTCAAGGCAGACGACGCCAGCGCCTTCGCCCATAACAAAGCCGTCGCGGTCTCTGTCATAAGGACGGCTCGCTTGTTCGGGGCGATCATTATAGGTCATATTCAGCGCGCGTGCCTGCGCAAATCCGGCCACGCCAAGCGGGTTGATAGTGCCCTCTGCTCCGCCAGCCAGCATGATATCGGCATCATCATCGCGGATCATTCTTGCTGCATCGCCAATCGAATGGGCGCCGGTGGAACATGCCGTAACGACCGCGTGATTGGGTCCAAGCAATTGATATTTGATGCTGACTTGGCCAGATATTAGGTTGATCAAGCGGCCATGAACGAAATGCGGACTAACCCGGCCCGGCCCTTTTTCCGCAAGCACCAATGCTTCGCTTTCGATCCCCGGCAGTCCGCCAATACCGGATCCTATCGAGCAACCTGCGCGAACTTTTTGGGCGTCGGTTAGTTCGGTCAGCCCTGCGTCTTCAAGCGCTTGCCCGGCAGCATCGATGCCATAAATAATAAACGGGTCGACCTGGCGCTGCACTTTATGGTCAACGCGCAAATCAGGGTCGAAACCATATTCATGGCCAACGGGTTTAACCTCACACGCAATCGTGCATTTTTGGTTGCTGGCATCAAAGCGTGTTATCGGACCCGCGCCCGATTTCGATGCAAGAATATTCTTCCAGCTGGTTTCAACATCCGCGCCCAATGGCGTTACCAAGCCCAAACCTGTTACGACTACGCGGCGCATAAATTCTCCAAATTTTCATTCCAATGGATGCTTTAAAAACATCTTGCGGGCAAAAGCAAACGGCTTTCCTGCGGGATCAGTATTGCCCTGCAGAAAAGCCGTTTATATACAGTAATTTCAGCGCAAATGCGCCGAACAATTCAACCGTTTGCGTCGATGAAGTCGATTGCATCCTTAACAGTCGCAATTTTTTCAGCGGCGTCGTCAGGGATTTCAACATTGAATTCTTCTTCGAACGCCATCACCAGCTCAACAATGTCCAAGCTGTCTGCGCCCAAATCGTCGATAAAGCTGGCTGCTTCCGTGACTTTGTCCGCCTCGACACCGAGATGTTCGACTACAATTTTTTTGACCCGTTCTGCGGTGTCGCTCATAAACTTGCCCCTTCATGTTTGGGAGGATTAAACTTGTTCCATCGCCCTAATGCGGCGCGGGCGCATTGGCAAGAGGGTGGTTAAGATTTGGCAATTACGTTTCTGGCACAATAGCCTTAGGACAACATCGCCATTCCGCCGTTCACATGCAACGTCTGCCCGGTCATGTACCCGGCCTCTCTCGACGCCAGATAGGCCGCCGCTGCACCGATGTCGCTGCCTTCGCCCATCCGGCCCATCGGGATACGGGCGTTGAGCGCTTCTTTTTGGGCATCGGGCAAACCATCTGTCATCGGCGTGGCGATAAAGCCAGGGGCGATGCAGTTTACCGTTATCCCGCGGCTCGCCAGTTCCTGCGCCAAGGCTTTTGACATGCCGACGACGCCTGCCTTTGACGCCGCATAGTTGGCTTGGCCAGGATTGCCGGTTGCGCCAACGACGCTGGTGATTGAGATGATCCGCCCAAACCGCGCCTTCATCATCGGACGAGAAACAGCACGGCACAGGCGGAAATTGGATTCCAGATTGATCCGGATCACGTCCGACCATTCCTCATCCTTCATCCGCATCGCAAGGTTATCGCGGGTAATACCGGCGTTGTTAATCAGGATATCAATTTTGCCCAGTTGTTCCAACGCCGCCGGTATCAGCGCCTCGACGCTGTCCGCATCGCCTAGGTTGCAAGGGATAGCGACATGATCGCCGCCTAAACTATCGCGGTACGCCTTCAGTTTTTCAACATTGCTGCCCGATACCGCCAGCCGTGCGCCTTGCGATGCGAGTGCTGCACAAATCGCGCTGCCAATCCCGCCCGATGCGCCAGTTACAAGGGCTGTCATTCCGGTTAAATCAAACATAGTCATTCCTTTTTTGGTTCACGCGGAGGCGCGGAGACGCGGAGGGTTTATGATCGTTTACGATGCGCCTTAGTCCCTCTTTCAGTGTTGCCCCGCCAAAGTTTATGAGAAGCCCTACGGGCTGATTGGTTAATCGTAAATATGTCAGAACCTGTTTGCTGTGCGCGGCGTTCAAGCGCTCAACAGACTTCAGTTCAACGATCAGCTTATTATCAATCAGCAAGTCGATCTTAAATGCACCTGCAATTGCAACACCTTCAAACTCAATATCCACCGGAAATTGACGCTGAACGGTATAACCCATTGCAACCAGTTTCCCAGCAAGAAGCATTTCATATGCACTTTCCAATAAGCCTGCACCCAGCTCACGGTGCAGCCGCAAAGCGACATCAATCACGTCTCCTGAAATCTCGTCAATATCCCTCATGCTTTTCTCCGCGTCTCCGCGCCTCCGCGTGAACCAAAAATCACTCTCCCGTAAATGTGGGCTTTCGCTTTTCGATAAACGCGTTGATGGCTTCGTCATTGTCGCTCGTCGCATGCGCGAGCGATTGCATGGCGGCGGCCATTTCCAAGCTGTTTTTAAGATCGGACATTTGGCCTTCACGCAGCAGCCGCTTGGTCATGCGCACCGCGTGCGGCGGGTTGGCTGCTATTTTGCCTGCTATCATCCGCGCCGCATCCATCAAATCGGCATCGGGGACAACGCGGCTGACCAGACCAATCGCCAGCGCCTCGTTCGCGTCGATCATGTCGCCGGTTAGCGCGAGTTCGGTCGCCTTTGAAAAACCGATAATGCGCGGCAACAACCATGCGCCGCCATCGCCCGGGATGATCCCCAGCTTGACAAAGCTCTCCGCAAATTTCGCGGACTCCCCGGCAATCCGCACATCGCACATGCACGCCAGATCGCACCCTGCACCAATTGCCGCGCCATTGATTGCGGCGACGACAGGCACCTCCAAAGCCTGAAACATCAGGGGTAGTCGCTGAATCCCATATTTATAGTTGCGCCGTGTTTGTACCGAATTTTCGGCTTTCAACCCGCCCGTACCCGCCTTCATCTGCTTTAGATCACCGCCGGATGAGAATGCAGTCCCGGCGCCGGTCAAGATCACGCAGCGCACATTGATGTCGCGGTCTGCCGCTTCAAATGCCGCACATAAAGCATCGACGACGCTATTCTCCGAGATAGGGTTACGGCGATCGGGTTGGTTCAACGTTATCGTCAGGATCGGGCCATCTTGGTGGGTGATAAGTAGATCAGTCATTTAATTCTCCACATTCGGTCATTCGTCATTGCGAGCGCAGCGAAGCAATCTAGTATTTCTAGCTATGCGTATTGAGATTGCTTCACTTCGTTCGCAATGACGAAAGCCGGTTTCGTTGAAATTGCACGCGCTTGGGGCTTGAGGGTGTTGAGATGCGGCTAGGCATAGTTAGATTACTGGGTATTTTGAGCTTGCATGCTTTAGCTGCTGCCGCCTTTGCGACACCCGTGATAACACTCGCAAATTGCGATGGTGTGCACCCAACGGTGCTGCACGCAAGTGCGATGCAACAAGCCGATGCGCGTGCGGTGTGGCTCAACCGGATGCAAATTCGCTGGCCCAAGGCCGCCATTGCAATGGAGGAATCGACCAATTTCAAGCTGTATTTTTCTGCACGCGGCGGGCTACGAATTACGCCGGGTAAACCCGTGCGAGGTGCTGACGCCGCAATCACCTTGACGGCCAAGCGCGAGGCTTTAGCGGCTGAATTTACGGCGCGTTTTGGTTATTTAGAGGCGCTTGGGGTAACGCTAAAAGTTGATTCCGCTGAGCAAAAGCGGCTAAGTCAATGGCAGCGCAGTCAACTTATGCTGGTGCAAGAATCGCGCTCGGGCGACGTTATTGAGGCAACCGCGCTGCAAAGCGCCGGTTATTTGGATGATGTTTATGCAAAAGCCGCAACGATTGCGGACTTAGGCGCAGTACCTGGTGCGTCTGCGGGTAAGAACGCGACACGCTTTAAGCTCTGGGCGCCGACCGCGCAGTCAGTTGCACTGTGCGTTTATGACGGTCCAGTACGAAGTGCAAAAACGCTAACCACGATGCATAGGGACGCGCTAAGCGGCGTTTGGGAGGTGCGGCTAAAGGGCAATTTTCAGGGGCAATATTAT
>JAYVBJ010000024.1:0-33075 GCA_043750535.1 Sphingomonadales bacterium
ATCGCGTTATGGGTGCCGGGAATGTTGCCAAGCGGGGAGCGAGTACGAAAACGATTTGGTTTGGTTCGGAGCCTTACAGTCTCCCGATTGAGCCGCTGACCGTGCGTATCCCGGTTGCGGTGCTGTTGACCGGTATCGGGCGGTCGAAGATTTACGAGCTGATAAAGGCGGGCAATCTTGAAACTGTCAAAGTCGGTGCCTCAACCCTTATTACTGTCGCCAGCTTGAAGCGGCTTATTGAGAAGCCAAAGCGATAGATGGCTTGCGGAAACTCCCTTGCAGAATTTTCGCGCCAGAACGGAGTTGGTCAAGATAGTCTGACCAGCTTGCCATCATCGTCAGCCGTTCTTCCCAATGCTCGCCGCGCGCATAGGCCCGGCGCACTTCGTCACTCTCCGCATGGCCAAGCTGGCGTTCAATCGCATCGGGGTTCCAGCGACCTTGTTCATTGAGCAGTGTGCTTGCCATCGCGCGAAAGCCGTGAGCAGTCATAGTCTTTCCATCAAAGCCCATGCGCCGCAGCGCAAGGTTGATCGTGTTTTCACACATGGGGCGATCCCGTTTGCCTTGGGCCGGGAAGAGGTAACGGCGATTGCCAGTAATCTCGCCTAGCTCTCCCAAGATGGCTAGCGATTGCCGGGTGAGCGGAACGCGATGGGCGACGCGCATCTTGGTCTTATCGGCGGGGATGATCCAAACTCGCTTGGTAAAATCAAACTCACTCCATTCGGCCTGCCGAAGCTCCCCAGGGCGCACGAAAACATGCGGTGCGAGTCGAAGGGCCGCATGAGTGATCGGGTAGCCGGAATAGGCATCTATCGCCCGCAACAGGACGCCTGCATACTTGGGGGTGATGATGGCCGCCCGGTGCGTCACTTTGGGCACGATCAGAGCGCCTCGCAGGTCCGCTGATATGTCCCGGTCGGCTCGGCCCGTGGCAATGGCGTAACGGAACACCTGCCCGCAGGTGCTGCGCAATCTCCGCGCAGTTTCATAGTGACCGCGTTTCTCCACAGCGCGCAGCACAGCCAGCAACTCCGGCGCTTTGATTTCGCCAATCTTGCGGTCGCCCAAAATTGGGGTGGCGAAGTCGAGCAGCCACGTCAGTTTGCTCAACGTCACTTCGGCGCGGCCTTCGCGGCGCGCCTTGTCCAGCCATTCGTCTGCAACTGCACGGAAGCTATTCACATTGGCGAGCGGGCCGGTGATCTTGTCGATCTTGCGCTTCGCTGCCGGATTGACCCCGTCGGCAATTTGCTTTTTTACTTCCAGACGCTTGATGCGCGCTTCAGCAAGCGAAATTGTCGGATAAACCCCCATTGCAGCGGTCGCGCGCTTGTTGGCGAAGCGGTAATCCATGCGCCAGTATCGTTGTCCCGCCGTTGTAACGAGCAAATAAAGGCCACCGCCATCCGATAGCTTGTAAGGCTTATCACGCGGCGTAGCCCGCCGCACGGCCAGATCGGTAAGCATGACGCCGCCTCCGTGTCGGATTTGATACCGTCAAATATACCGTCAGATACCGTCAATTGCAATGAATTTGTGTGGATGCCGGTGGACGGTATATCCGTCAATAAAGCCTGATTTCATGGACTTTTCCGGACATCTGTGGACGTGTCCGGATAAAACGATGGTGCCCGGAAGAGGACTCGAACCTCCACGACCTTGCGATCGCCAGCACCTGAAGCTGGTGCGTCTACCAATTCCGCCATCCGGGCACGTGGTAGGTCTTGCGAGCGCGGCGATTAGCGGGTTGGCTTGGCAGTTGTCAATAACCCATAGCTAACGGGGCGGCATTACCCGGGATAGATGCGGCCGGCATCAAGTCCGCTCTTGCCCGCGTGCCAATATCGCGGCATGGGCTTTGACAATCTATTGCGCGATTCCGGAAGTATAAATGACACAGAATTTGAACGGAAAATTAGTCACTGTTTTGGGCGGGACCGGGTTTTTGGGCCGCTATGTGGTGCCAGCTTTGTTGGCGCAAGGGGCGCGGGTGCGGGCCTGCGGGCAAAGCGAAACCAGCGGGCGGCACCTGAAACCGTTGGCCAATTTGGGCCAGATCCAGATAATCGCCGCCGATGTGCGCCGCCCCGCCAGCCTGACGCGGGCATTGGCGAGCGCCGACATGGTGGTCAATCTGGTCGGCAGTTTTGATAATTTGAACGCCGTCCAGCATTTGGGTGCGGCCAATGTGGCAGCGGCGGCACAGGCGGCGGGATGCAGCGCGCTGGTCCATGTGTCGGCGATCGGTGCCGATGCGGGCAGCGCGGCGGAATATGGCCGCAGCAAAGCGGCGGGTGAAGCAGCGGTGCTTGCGGCGTTTCCATCGGCGGTAATCCTGCGGCCCTCAATTGTGTTTGGCCGCGAGGATGCGTTCATCAACCGCTTTGCCGGGTTGATCCGGATGTTACCGATTGTGCCGGTGATTGGCGCAGGCACGCGGTTCCAGCCGGTGTTTGTGGGCGATGTCGCGCGGGCTGTGGTTGCGGCGTTGGGCAATGCGGCGTTGGCCGGGCAAACGTTGGAGCTTGGCGGGCCGCAGGTTATGACCATGCGCGGCTTGAATGAATGGATTGCCGCCGCGATAGGCCGCGATCCCGCGTTCGTTGATGTGCCGGATTTTGCCGCTTATGCCATGGCGCGCGGCACGGGTTGGATGCCCGGCGCGCCGATCACGCTGGACCAGTTCCGGATGCTGGGCAGCGACAATGTGGTCAGCGAGGGCAAAGGCGGGCTGGCGACGATGGGGATAGCCGCCACGCCATTGGACGCGGTTGCCCATGACTGGTTGGCTATTTACCGCAAGCATGGCCGCTTTGCTGCGTGAGGCTCAAATCCTTAGAACGACCAATTACCAATAGAGAAAAGTATATTGCATGAGTGAATTTTGGATCGCCATAATCCTAGGCATTGTCGAGGGCCTGACCGAATTTTTGCCGGTGTCATCGACCGGGCATCTTATTCTGGCGACGGAATTGATGGGCTATGACGCACAGAAATGGGCGCTGTTCAACATCGCCATACAACCCGGCGCGATATTGGCGATTGTCGTGCTGTATTGGCGCACGTTTATGGATGTGTTGAAGGGGTTGATGACGTGGCGGGCGGATGCGGTTGCGTTTGTCCGCAACCTGTTGATTGCGTTTTTCCCGGCAGTGGTATTGGGCGTTGCATTTGGCGACCAGATCGATGCTTTGCTGGAAAATGCCGTCGTTGTGGCATGGGCGTTGATCATCGGCGGCTTTGCGATATTGCTGGTCGAACGGTTTGCGAAACCAGCCGAAAGCGGCGGCGTTGCCGCAATGGGCTGGCGGCAATCGGCGATGATCGGCGCGGTACAGTGTTTGGCAATGATCCCCGGTATCAGCCGGTCGGGCGCTACCATCATCGGCGCAATGGCGATGGGCGTGGACCGCAAAACGGCGGCAGAATTCAGCTTCTTTTTGGCGCTGCCGACGCTAACCGGCGCAACCGTTTTGCAAATGTACAAACACAGCGACCTGATCAATGCCGATCAGATGGGATTGATCGCGGCGGGGTTCTTTGTCTCGTTCATCGTCGCGCTGGCCGTGATCAAGGCATTTCTGGCGGTGGTCATGCGATATGGATTTGGCCCTTTCGCTTATTACCGCATCATCGCCGGCACCGTCGCTTTGGTATGGCTAACCTATAGATAGGTCCGATTCGGGTATATATACGCGCAATAAAATATCACGGCTTTGAAATTCTACTCAATATCATGAAATAAAAGTCAGTATAGCTGTCCTATATCGCGTTTTCCGCGTGACTTTTGCAGAATCTATGCCTATGCGCAGCTTCAATTCATTGGAGATTCGCAGGACATGGCAAAAGAACCCATGCTCAAATTCGTTAGCAAAGCGCAGGCTTTTCCCGAAAAGCGGCAGGCCGAACTGCGCGCCGAGGATTTTGCCGAGATTGCAGAACGTTACGCATCCGATAAAGCCGCTGAGCAGTCGTCGCGCTGTTCGCAATGCGGTGTACCCTATTGTTCGGTGCACTGCCCGCTGGGCAATCACATACCCGATTGGCTGCGGCTGACGGCGGAAGGGCGGCTGCGCGAGGCGTATGAGCTGTCCAATCTGACATCGACGATGCCCGAAATCTGTGGGCGCATCTGCCCGCAAGACAGGTTGTGTGAGGGCAATTGCGTCATCGAATTTTCCGGCCACGGCGCGGTCACCATCGGTTCGGTGGAAAAATACATAACCGACACAGCATGGGCAGAGGGCTGGGTTGAACCGATAGAGCCCGGCGCGCCGCGCGGGCAATCGGTGGGTATCATTGGCGCAGGCCCGGGCGGGCTGACCACGGCGGAATATCTGCGCGTGGCTGGATATGACGTGCACATCTATGACCGGTATGACCGTGCTGGCGGATTGCTGACATACGGCATCCCCGGCTTCAAGTTGGAAAAAGAAGTGGTGATGCGGCGGATTGACCGGCTGGCCGAAGGCGGCATAATCTTTCACCAGAATTTTGAGGTTGGCCGCGATGCAACGCTCGACGAATTGCGGGCAAAGCACGACGCTATCCTGATTGCCACCGGCGTTTACAAGGCACGCGATATAAAGGCACCGGGCGTTGGTTTGGGCGGCGTTGTTCCCGCTCTGGACTATCTTATCGCATCAAACCGTAAGGGCTTTGGCGACATTGTGCCAGCATTTGACGATGGCAGCCTGAACGCAGCAGGCAAAAACGTCGTCGTCATTGGCGGCGGCGACACCGCGATGGATTGCGTCCGCACCGCCGTTCGCCAAGGCGCAAAATCGGTAAAGTGTCTATACCGCCGTGACCGTGAAAATATGCCGGGATCACAGCGCGAGGTTGCCAACGCCGAAGAAGAAGGCGTGGAGTTTGTCTGGCTATCCGGTCCCAAATCCTTTGATGGCGAGGGACAAGTCACGACCGTGCGCGCCGCCAAAATGCGGCTGGGCGCGCCCGATGCATCAGGACGCCGCGCACCCGAAGCCAACCCGCAGGGCGATTTCTCGTTAGACGCCGACTTGGTGATAACCGCGCTGGGATTTGAGGCCGAGGATTTGCCCAAGCTGTTCGGTGCCGAAGAATTGGGCGTCACGCGCTGGGGCACCGTCCGCATCGACCATAAAACGATGATGACCAATTTGGACGGCGTGTTCGCAGTCGGCGATATCGTGCGCGGCGCAAGCCTGGTCGTATGGGCTATAAAAGATGGCCGCGATGTTACCGAACACATGCACGCATGGCTGCGGGCCAAAGCAAGCAAAGAAAAGGTTGCGGCGTAATTCATCAAGATAAGGAAATCGAAATGCTTCGGAAGAGAACATTCAAAACTGGTATCGCCGCAATTTTGGCTTTGTCCACGCCTGCCGCTGTTTATGCGCAGGCCGAAGATAGCGCTGCTGCGGCCGAGGTAACGGCGGAGAGCGTTGCCCCTGCGAAGGAAGAAGACGCAATCCTCGCGATGATCACCAAAATGTTTGATACCAATGCGAACAATACACCGATCAATCCAGCGCAGTTGAAGCTTGCCGAAACGACCGCGGACAAATTGCTGCCAAAAGGTTCGCTTAAAAACATGATGAGCCGGATGTTCGAGAATATCATGACGCCGATCATGGATGCTCTGCCGGAAATGTCATCGACTGAAATCATGCTGAAAACCGGCATTTACGAAGGCGAAATTGAAAATCTGGACGAAGCGAAGCGCAAAAAGATCACGGCATTGCTGGATCCGGCGCGCAAGGATCGCGGCAAACAGACGATAGACGCGATCACTCCGATGCTGAATGAGACAATGGATTTGATTGAGCCGCCGATGCGCACCGGCATTTCGCGCGCTTATGCCCGCAAGTTTTCCGCCGCGCAGTTGCGCCAGATCAATGGCTTTTTTGCGACCCCAACCGGCGCTTTATACGCCGCAGAATCCTATCCTTTGCAAGCCGATCCTGAAATAATGCGCGCGATGTTTAAGGCGATGCCTGATTTGGTGGAAAAGCTGAAAACCAAAGGGCCATCCATCGATGCAGAAATGAAAAAACTGCCCAAGGATCGTACGCTCTCCGATTTGAACAAAGAGGAAATGGCCAGTTTGGCCGAGCTGTTGAATGTTGAGGTTCTCAAGCTGGAGGAACAACGTGTCGCAATGGTGTCGGGTGCTACTGCATCCGAAGCAAGCGAAGTTGCCATCGCAGAGGAAGCAGAGGCCAGCCCCTATGCCGACGAAACGGGCGACGAGCCTTGGTATAGTGAAGCAAACTGGGCAAAAGCTGACCGGACAAAGACCGACGCCGCTTTCAAAAAGCGTGACAAAGCGGAAACCGCATCCAGCGCCGCGTACAGCATCTGGTCCGCTGCATTTGAAAATGCCGTCGGAAAGTCCCGAGACAAATATAAGGCCGAAGGTTGGAAACCGGCGCCTGTCGTCGATACATCGATTGAAGACATAGCGGTTGAAAGTGCTGCCGAAGCAGCGGCCTCCGAAACTCCATAACAAAACGAACTAGCATGACACACTTCCCCACACCCGAACACGAACGCCTCGCCCGTGAAGGCATGTACCATCCTGAAATGGAGGGTGATGCATGCGGCGTTGGTTTGATCGCGGCGACCGATGGCAAGGCTTCGCGCCGCGTGGTGGCGAGCGCGATTGATGCGTTGAAGGCCGTTTGGCACCGGGGCGCAGTTGACGCAGATGGCAAAACGGGTGACGGCGCGGGACTGCATATCGACTTGCCCGAACGCTTTTTTGACGACGCAATAGCCCATAGCGGCCACCGCCCGATGCCGAACCGGCTGGCCGTTGGCATGGTGTTCTTGCCGCGCACCGATTTGGGCGCACAGGAAAACTGCCGCACTATCGTCGAGGCGGAGATCATCGACGCTGGCTATACCATCTATGGCTGGCGTCAGGTTCCCGTGGACGTGTCAGTGATCGGCGACAAGGGCCAAGCAACGCGGCCCGAGATTGAACAAATCATGATCGCGGGACCAATGCCCGATGATGTCGACGCCGCCGAATTCGAGAAGAACCTCTACCTCGTCCGCCGCCGGATCGAGAAAAAGATCATCGCCGCGCAAATCCGCGATTTCTATATCTGTAGCCTGTCGTGCCAGTCGATTGTGTACAAGGGACTGTTTCTGGCGGAGAGCCTGTCGATATTCTATCCCGACTTGCAGGACGAACGTTTTACCAGCCGCGTTGCCATTTTTCATCAACGCTATTCGACCAACACATTCCCGCAATGGTGGTTGGCACAGCCGTTTAGGGCGCTGGCCCATAACGGAGAGATCAACACGATCCGCGGCAACCAAAACTGGATGAAAAGCCACGAGATCAAAATGGCGAGCATCGCCTTTGGCCAGCATTCCGATGACATAAAGCCGGTTATTCCGGCGGGATCATCGGACACCGCCGCGTTGGACGCGGTGTTTGAAACGCTGATCCGATCGGGCAAGGAAGCACCGACGGCAAAGTTGATGCTGATCCCCGAGGCCTGGCAATCCCATCCGAATATGCCTGCTGCACACACTGCGATGTACACTTATATGGCCAGCGTGATGGAGCCGTGGGACGGTCCCGCCGCGCTTGCCATGACCGATGGCCATTGGGCAGTGGCAGGCGTTGACCGCAACGCGCTGCGGCCTCTGCGTTACAGCCTGACCAACGACAATTTGCTGATCATCGGTTCTGAAACCGGCATGGTCGTGGTTCCTGAATCGACGATCATTGAAAAAGGACGCCTTGGCCCGGGGCAAATGATCGCTGTCAATTTGGACGAAGGTGCGTTGTACCGCGACAATGAATTGAAAGACCGGATCGCGGCGGAGCATGATTATGCCGCGCTGGTTGGCGGATTCCGCACTATCGATGATCTGCCCGCATCCAATGCAACCGATACGGCATGGCCGCGTGCAGAGCTAACCAAGCGGCAGATTGCTGCGGGTATGACGCTTGAGGATATCGAGATGATCCTGGCGCCGATGATCGAGGATGGCAAGGAAGCTATCGGGTCGATGGGCGACGATACCCCGCTGGCCGTGATCAGCGACAAGCCGCGCCTGATCAGCCAGTTTTTCCGCCAAAACTTCAGTCAAGTCACCAACCCGCCGATTGACGCATTGCGTGAACGCCATGTGATGAGCCTGAAAACGCGGTTTTCGAACCTTGCCAATATTCTGGAGGAAAACAGCCAGAACGGCGACGTGCTGGTGCTTGACAGTCCCGCGCTGAACAACGCCGATTATCATAAGCTGGCGGGTGCGTTTGGCACGCTGGCGGCAACGATTGACTGCACCTATGAAATCGCCAGCGGCCAAGAGGGCCTGCGCGCCGCCATCAAACGCATCCGCGAAGAAGCCGTCGCCGCCGTCCGTTCAGGCAAAAGCGAGCTGTTCCTAACCGACGAAAACACCGGTCCCAACCGGGTTGCCATCGCGATGATACTGGCGTCTGCCGCCGTCCACACGCATTTGATCCGCAGCGGATTGCGGAGCTATTCATCGATCAACGTGCGCGCCGCCGAATGCCTCGACACGCATTATTTCGCGGTATTGATCGGCGTCGGCGCAACCACGGTCAATGCCTATGTTGCCGAAGCCACCATTGCCGACCGACACGCACGTGGATTGCTGGGCGAGCTTTCGTTGGCGCAAGCGATAGAAAATTACCGCACAGCGATCAACGAGGGCTTGCTGAAAATTATGTCAAAAATGGGGATTGCGGTGATCTCCAGCTATCGCGGCGGCTATAATTTTGAGGCGGTGGGCCTGTCGCGCGCGCTGGTGAATGATTTCTTCCCCGGCATGCCAAACAAAATATCTGGCGAGGGATATGCGTCACTCTATTTGAATGCCCGCGACCGCCATGCCGATGCTTATGAAAGCGCCATTGTCCGGCTGCCCGTCGGCGGGTTTTACAAACAGCGCAAGGATGGTGAGGAGCATGCGTATTCCGCTGGCCTGATGCACTTACTGCAATCTGCCGTCGCCAATGACAGCTATTCAACATACGCGCAGTTTGTCGCCGGTGTACGCGAATTGCCGCCGATTTATTTGCGCGATTTGCTGGAGTTTAACTTTGCCGCCGAACCCGCGATATTGGACGAGGTTGAAGCAATCACGGAAATCCGCAAACGCTTTGTCACGCCGGGAATGTCGCTCGGCGCACTTAGCCCAGAGGCACACGAGACGCTTGCCATCGCCATGAACCGCATCGGCGCAAAAGCCGTCTCGGGCGAAGGCGGCGAAGATAGCAAACGGTTCAAGCCCTATGCCAATGGCGACAATGCCAACAGCGTGATCAAGCAAATCGCATCGGGCCGCTTTGGCGTCACCGCCGAATATCTTGGCGCGTGCGAAGAGATCGAGATTAAAGTGGCGCAGGGCGCAAAGCCCGGTGAAGGCGGACAATTGCCCGGCTTCAAGGTAACTGAAATGATCGCCCGCCTGCGCCACTCGACGCCCGGTGTGACCCTGATTTCACCGCCGCCGCATCATGACATTTATTCGATCGAGGATTTGGCGCAGCTCATTTACGACCTGAAACAGATCAATCCGCGCGCGCGGGTTTGTGTTAAACTGGTCAGCGCGGCGGGCATCGGCACCATTGCGGCGGGTGTGGCAAAGGCCCACGCCGACGTTATCCTGATTTCCGGCAATGTCGGCGGCACCGGCGCTTCGCCGCAAACCAGTATCAAATATGCCGGTACCCCTTGGGAAATGGGGCTGAGCGAGGCGAACCAGGTACTTACCCTGAACGGCCTGCGTCACCGCGTCAAACTGCGCACCGATGGCGGACTGAAAACCGGCCGCGACATCGTGATCGCGGCGATATTGGGCGCGGAAGAGTTTGGCATCGGCACGCTCAGTCTGGTCGCCATGGGCTGCATCATGGTCCGCCAATGTCATTCGAACACCTGCCCGGTCGGCGTGTGCGTACAGGACGAAGCGCTGCGTAAAAAGTTTGGCGGCACGCCTGAAAAAGTCATTAACCTGATGACCTTCATCGCCGAAGAAGTGCGCGAGATTCTGGCCAAGCTTGGCTACCGGTCGCTCGACGAAGTGATCGGCCGCACCGAATTGCTGCGTCAGGTTAGCCGGGGCGCAGAGCATCTCGACGATCTTGATCTTAACCCAATACTGGCGAAGGTCGATGCGCCGGATGCAGCCCGCAGGTTCAACATACCGGGCAATCGCAACGAAGTGCCGGACAGTCTGGACGCGCAAATGCTGCGTGATGCCGCGCCGGTATTTGAACGGCGCGAGAAAATGCAGCTGACCTATAATGTCCGCAACACCCACCGCGCTGTCGGCACAAGGCTGTCGTCGGAAATCACCCGCCTATACGGCATGAAGGGTCTGAGTGATGGCCATGTCCATGTCCGGCTGCGTGGCAGTGCGGGGCAATCTTTGGGCGCGTTCCTGTGTCAGGGGATCACGCTTGAGGTGTTCGGCGATGCCAATGATTATGTTGGCAAGGGATTGTCTGGCGGCACGATCATCGTTCGGCCTACGGTTAGCTCCCCCTTACAAAGCCAGCATAACAGCATCATCGGCAACACCGTACTCTATGGCGCGACATCGGGCCGATTGTTGGCGGCAGGGCAAGCAGGCGAACGCTTCGCTGTCCGCAATTCCGGCGCGCATGTCGTGATCGAGGGCTGCGGCGCAAACGCGCTGGAATATATGACCGGCGGGATGGCGGTTATCCTTGGCAAAACCGGCGGCAATTTTGGCGCAGGTATGACCGGCGGCATGGCGTTCGTCATGGACAGCGACGGCAGCTTTGAAATCAACGCCAACCCCGACAGCATTGTTTGGCAACGTTTGGATAGCGCGCATTGGGAGGGCGAACTGAAATCGCTGATCGAAGCACACGCAGCCGCCACCGACAGCGCATGGTCGAAATCCATCCTAGACGATTGGGATTTGCGACGCGGCGAGTTTTGGCAAATCTGCCCGAAAGAAATGCTAACGCGGCTGGCCGTGCCATTGTCTGATACCGAAACGGCGGTTGCGGCGGAGTGACGGTTGGATTTTGTGGCAACATAAATTCCTCCCCGGAACGGGGAGGGGAACCACGAAGTGGTGGAGGGGCCGAGTTTACGCAAATCTGATCTAAACACAAGCTATCACCTCACCTGCCCCTCCGTCTTGCCTGCGGCAATCCACCTCCCCGTTCCGGGGAGGAGTTTGTGCAGAAAAATACTCCAATAACCCCGTTACAATTGTTTACCAAACTTGCGGCAAGCTGAGCGTGTTGTTCAGCTTTGTCTAAGCTTGGCTTTGCTATTTCACCTCTACCGGCAAAAACTTGTCGGCGCTTCTGGCCTGCTGTGGCCGGATTAAGACGAATAGGTAAATGCAAATGCGACCCACTGTTTTGTATGCCCGACTTTCCCTTGTTGCCATTGCTACGGCTGGCTTTGCGGCGACGCCGGCGATGGCCAACTCTGATATCGTGTACCTTGCCGGAACCGGCGAAGTTACAGAATCTGGTGCCGACTATACAAGTTCCACCGAGGCGGCGGAGCCTGCGCCAAGCACAAACGACAACGCAAACGATGTTGCAATCGCCGATACGCCTCAACCAAAGCGCGATGCAGAAGCTGATATGTTGGCAATGGGCGACAGGCTGGCCGATCCCGACTTGCAAGATGGCGTGGCGTACATGGCCGAAAAAATGGGTGAGACAATGATGCGCCTGCCGATCGGCAAGTTCGCCTCCGCCATCGAAAAAGCACGCCCCGGCACAGTTCGCAAGAATGTGCGTGACAACGCAACACTTGCCGATCTGGCTGGTCGAAACGCCGAAGATATTCCCGCGATGATCGGCAAAGAAAGCCGCACCGCAATGAAAATGATGAGCGGCTTTACCAAAGCGTTCGCCAGCATGATGCCCGAATTTGAAAAACTGGGCCGCGAAATGGAAACGGCGATGGCCGATATAAAGGCAAAGCGCCGTTAACCGCATATATTTTATAGTATAATATTTCCGTTCGTCCTGAGTCTGCCGAAGGATGAGATAAGAAACCAGGACTTCTGCAGGTTCAGTACGAACGGTTTAGGCGAGACCAACCCCATCAGGATCAAAAGTTTGAATAGCTGATCGGTATTATATCTAGCCATTGCCGATCAGTTTCGTCGCGCGCCGGAGCGCTGGGTCGCAATCCGGAACGGGGCGGGTGCAGGGTCCTTCATTGCGACCCTGCACCACGCGCCCGAAAAATCACCGCCTTAGAGCGCGATGACATCATATCGAATCATTTATCAAAAACCGTAGTGCTGAGCCTGTCGAAGTGCGCCTCTCAGTGAAGCGCCCTTCGACAGGCTCAGGGCTACGGTAGTAATTTCACTCAATGTCATCTCGTTCTAAACCATCGCCAGCAACGCCCCATTTTTAGCCGCTTTCCTTTGCGCTCTTCCCTTTGCGCTCTTTCCTTTTCTGGCAATCCCCCGTAACAGGACGCCATGTGGCATCTTTACCAATTCCCGCTTTGTCCGTTTTCCCGCAAGGTCCGCTTACTTCTTGGTGAGAAAGGCGTGGCGTATAGCTTGGTTCGCGAAAATCCGTGGCAGCAACGCGACGAATTTTTGCAGATGAACCCCGCTGGCCGCACACCCGTGATTACTGACAATCGCGGGCTATTGCTGTCCGACAGCGTTGCGATCACCGAGTATTTTGACGAGACCGTTGACAAGAATTCGATGATCAACGGCGCCGCCCCCTATCGCGCCGAAATCCGCCGGTTGGTCGCGCTGTTCGACCAGCAATTTTACGGCGATGTTACTGCACCGCTGATCCATGAACGCATGACCAAGCGGCTTGTCCACCGCACACCGCCCGACGCAAAGGTGCTGCGTGAGGCGATGAAGCTGGCCAATGGCCACATGGACTATATCGACTATTTGATCGACCACCGCGCATGGATGGCGGGTTCGACGATGAGTATGGCCGACCTTGCCGCCGCTGCGCAGATCTCGGTCGCCGATTATCTTGGTGGGATCGATTGGACCGGGCACGAACAGACAAAGGCATGGTACGCCAAGTTCAAATCGCGCCCCAGTTTCCGGCCTTTGCTGTCCGAACGGATGGAGGCAATCAGCCCGCCTGCGCATTATGAGCTGGTGGATTTTTGATGCGGGGTAACATTTGAGTGAAACACGTACCGTTCGTGCTGAGCTTGTGGAAGTACAGGTTGCTTGTCTCGTCCTTCGACAGGCTCAGGACGAACGGTGAGGGCGATGCGCACTAAAAGTCCGCTCAAACCCGAACCGCGCTCAATATATAATTCAGCGCCATATTGTCCGACAAGTGTAATCCTTTCGACGGCGAGAACGCAATCCCCGTCATTGCCGTAACGCGCATCCCTGCGTCCGTCAGCAACGCAGTCAGCTCATCTGGCGTTAGAAATTGATGCCAATTGTGCGTTCCGCGCGGAACCTGACCCAGCCGCTCCGCCGCCTCGACCAGCAACAACCGCGATGCCGCCGTGCGGTTGGGCGTGGAGAGCAGCAGCAAACCATCCGGCTTCAACCGCGCCGTCAATTGCGCCAAAAACGCCACCGGATCGGCGACATGCTCGATCACCTCCATCGAAGTCACCACGTCAAACAAACCCAGATTTTGCCGCTCCAGCTCACCGGCGCGGTAATCTATATGCAGCCCGCCAGCCTTCGCATGCGCCGCAGCCACCGCGATGTTTTCGGGCGCAGCATCCACGCCGGTCACCGCCGCGCCCATGCGCGCCAATGGCTCACACAACAGCCCCGCACCGCAGCCGACATCGAGCACTTCACGCCCCGCCAACGGATAGCGCGCGCCCCGGTCCCCGCCAAAGTGGCCGTCAATCGCGCTGCGGATGAAACCCAGCCGCACCGGGTTCAGCTTGTGCAGCATGGCAGAGGACCCTTTGGGATCCCACCAATCCGCCGCCAACCCGCCGAAATGCTCGGCCTCATGTGCCAGGATTGTGGTATTTTCGGTCTTAACTGCGCTTGCCTTTGTCATTTGATAACCTTATCAGGCGGGACTGCTTTGCAACAGCCCCAAATGACAGGATAACGCATACCCAATGGCGCGGATCGTAATGAAATTTGGCGGCACGTCGATGGCCGGGACCCAGCGTATCCGCCGCGTTGCCCAAATCGTCAAGGCGCAGGCGGAACAGGGCGATGATGTTGCCGTTGTCGTGTCGGCTATGGCAGGCGACACCGACCGGCTGGTCAATTTCTGCCGGGAGGCCAACGCGCTCTATGACCCCGCCGAATATGACGTAGTGGTGTCGAGCGGCGAACAGGTAACCGCCGGATTGCTGGCCATGACATTGCAATCGCTTGGCTGCAAATCGCGCAGCTGGATGGGCTGGCAAATGCCGATCCATACCGACGACGCCCACGCCAAGGCGCGTATTGGGACGATTGACGCAGAGGCGCTGTCGGCCAGCATGGCACGCGGCGAGATTGCGATCATCCCGGGCTTTCAGGGATTAACCGATGATAACCGCATCACCACATTGGGACGCGGCGGATCGGACACATCGGCGGTGGCGATTGCGGCGGCGGTAAAGGCCGACCGCTGCGACATATACACCGACGTCGACGGCGTATACACCACCGACCCGCGCATAGTGGCGCGCGCGCGCAAGTTAAAAGCCGTCACCTATGAAGAAATGCTGGAGCTGGCCAGCGTCGGTGCAAAAGTGCTGCAAACGCGATCTGTGGGCCTGGCCATGAAAGAAAACGTGCGGGTCCAAGTGCTGTCATCGTTCAACGATGAAGCCGCACCATCAGCCAACAGCATCCCCGGCACATTGATTGTCAGCGACGAAGAATTGGAGAAATTGAACGTGGAACGGCAAGTCATAACGGGCATCGCGCACGACAAGAACGAAGCAAAAATCATCCTGACCCGCGTGCCCGACCGCCCGGGCGCGGTCGCCAACATCTTTTCGCCGCTGGCCGAGGCGAATATCAACGTCGACATGATCATCCAGAATGTTGGCCGCGACAAGGGCGAGACCGACGTGACATTCACCTGCCCCATGGCCGATCTGGTCCGGTGCACCGACATATTGGAAAACCGCCGCGAAGCGATAGGTTACAACCGCATCATATCCGACACCAAAATAGCCAAAATCAGCGTCGTCGGCGTCGGCATGAAAAGCCACGCCGGGGTGGCGAGCACAATGTTCAGCGCGCTTGCCGACCGCAAAATCAACATTCAAGCGATCAGCACGAGCGAGATCAAGGTGTCCGTGCTGATTGACGAGGACGAGACGGAACTGGCGGTGCGGGTGTTGCACACGGCCTATGGGTTGGATGCGGATTAGTGTTTAGGGCGCGCAGAGCCGCAGAGGATATACTTGCGGCGCAGCAGGGGCGAAGCAAAAACCAAATCCCCTCCCCTCCAACCCCTACGCAATTTCTCTTGTCCAAAAACCCGTTATGACGTTAGGGCAACCGGCATGACAAAATTACATCACCTTATGCAGCGCGGCACGGAATTTTTGGGTTGCGAGGTGGCTATTATGTGCGGCGCGATGTCGTGGGTTTCGGAGCGCAATCTGGTTAGCGCGATCAGCAACGCGGGCGGGTTCGGGGTGATTGCGTGCGGAGCGATGACGCCCGAATTGCTCGATGCCGAAATTGCCGCGACCAAGGCGATGACGGACAAGCCGTTCGGCGTGAACCTGATCACCATGCATCCGTTGCTGTTCGACCTGATTGATGTGTGTACCAGCCATAATGTCAGCCACATCGTGCTGGCCGGCGGGTTGCCGCCCAAAGGCAGTATCGAGGCGATCAAGGCACATGGCGCCAAGCTGATCTGTTTTTCGCCCGCATTGTCGCTGGCTAAAAAGTTTGTCCGGTCGGGCGTCGATGCGCTGATTATTGAGGGCAATGAGGCGGGCGGTCATATTGGCCCGGTCGCGACATCAGTGCTGGCACAGGAGATTTTGCCTGAAATGGCAGAAGTCGTTCCAGTGTTCGTGGCGGGCGGCATCGCGCGCGGATGTGCCATTGCCAGTTATCTGGAGATGGGCGCATCGGGGGTGCAATTGGGCACGCGGTTTGTCTGCGCGACCGAATCCATCGCCCACCCCAATTTCAAGAAAGCGTTTCTGCGCGCCAATGCCCGCGACGCGGTGGCCAGCGTACAGATCGACCCGCGCCTGCCCGTCATCCCTGTCCGCGCGCTGAAAAATAAGGGCACCGAAGAGTTCACGCGCACACAGGTTGAGGTTGCGGCCCGGCTGGATGCGGGCGAGATCGACATGCACGAGGCGCAGATGCAAATCGAGAAATACTGGGCCGGTGCGCTGCGCCGTGCGGTGATCGACGGCGATGTTGAAAATGGCTCGGTCATGGCTGGGCAATCTGTCGGCATGGTTCAGGTTGAGCGGCCGGTGGTCGACATTATCGCCAAACTGGTGGGGGAAGCCGAAGAAGCATTGGCGCGGTAACGGGTAGATACAAGCTCGTCATTGCGAGCGAAGCGATGCAATCCAGAGCAGCGCAGGACAACCGTGGATTGCCGCGCTTCGCTCGCAATGACGATGCAAACAAATCATCTTGCCAACATCGCACCCCGTGCGCATATCGGTGCTATGAACGAGACCACAATCGATCTCCCGCCGAGCAGCGAAGATCTCTCCCCTCTAGACCCGCGCCATATCGCCGTAACTCGCATTGCCAGCACGATATTCATGGCGGTATTCGTCTTCGGCGCTGGCGTATTGGAGTTTGCCCAATTGCTGCCGCCCGGCGCGTTCATCGTCCCGGCAATCTTGCTCGCGCTCTACTATGCTTGGGTAGTACCAGCCCGCAAATACGCACGTTGGGGCTATCATATGGGCGGCGACAGATTGCGGATCGTGCGCGGCTATATGTTCCACAGCGACACCATCGTGCCATTTGGCCGTATTCAGCATATCGATGTGGAGCAAGGCCCGGTCCAGCGGCCTTTTGGCATTGCGACGTTGCAAGTCCACACGGCGGGCAACCATAACAGCACCGTCAGCCTGCCTGGCCTTGCCCATGCCGACGCCCTGGCCATGCGCGAGGCGATCCGCGCCCATATCAAACGCGACGCGCTTTGAGCGGCGCGGCGGAACCATTGCCCGAAGAAGGCATGCATCTCAACTTTGCGGGATTGTTCATTGGCTTTATCAGCGGGCTTCCTGGATTATTCCTTCCCTTAGTGGCGGTGCTGTTCGGCGCAGGCCGAAGCGACACCGGCGTCTTCTTCATGCCCTTCATCATTATCGCAGTGATCGGCGCGTCGCTGTTTTTCCGCTGGCTGGGGTGGACCCGCTTTCGCTATTTTACCGGCGAGGAAGAAATCCGCATCGAAAGCGGGTTGCTCAGCCGAACCGCGCGTTCAATCCCCTATGAACGCATCCAAGATGTCAGCGTCGAACAAAAACCGTTGGCGCGGCTGTTTGGACTTGGCGAGGTTAAATTTGAAACCGGCAGCGGCGCAGGCGACGAAGGCAGGCTGAGTTATGTCAGCATCGCCGAGGCAGAGCGGCTGCGCGAATTGGTCCGCGCCCGCAAGTCCGGCATCTTTGCGGATGCGGCGATGGACACGCCGTCATTGCCAGCGGAGCAAGCGCCCCAGACGCCGCCGCTGTTTGCAATGGATACAGACCGCGTTTTAACACTGGGATTCTACTCATTCTCGCTAGTTATCTTTGCTGTTTTGGGCGGCGCGGCGCAGCAACTTGATTTTCTTATGCCGTTTGATGTTTACGACATCGGTGCGTGGCTGGGCGTGGCAAAGGACAACGGCACAATATTGAACGGCATCGGTTTGGGTCAACGAATTTTCGGCGCGGCCGCCGCATTGCTGGCGCTGATCGCGGTCGGGACAATCACCGGAATGATCCGCACTTTCTTGCGCGAATATGGTTTCAGGCTCGACGAAACGGCAAAGGGATTTCGCCGTCGGCGCGGATTGTTGACGCTGACAGATACCGTCATGCCCATTCACCGTGTGCAAGCCGCGACAATTCAAACCGGCCCCATTCGCAAGCTGCGCGGTTGGTACGCGTTAAAATTTGTCAGTCTGGCCGCCGATAGCGATACCAAGAAAGGTGAAGACAGCGATCATGCCGCCGCACCATTGGCGACGATGGATGAAATTGGCCGCATCTTGGTTGCCGCACAAATTGACCGCGCCGATCCGGAGTTACCTTTTAATCGCGGCCATGTTGACTGGTGGCTGATACAATTCGCATTGGTCGTGATCGTTGTTTTGGGCGCTATGGCGGCGCTCGTTTTGGCGGCGAGTGCAGGCGCAAAGTCACTGCTTTTATTGCTGCTACTGGCCTTTGCCGCCGTGACCTTTTACTTCCAATGGCGCAACAACAGCTACGCGCTGGACGCAGATCAATTGTTCGTTCGGTGCGGCTGGTGGCGTGAACGATTGACCATTGCGCCGCAAGTAAAAGTGCAAACCGTCGAAATCCAGCAAGGCCCCCTCGCCCGCCTGCGCGGCCTTGCCAGCATCGAGTTGGGCATTGCAGGCGGATCGCTGGAAATCATCGCGCTACCGATTGCTGTGGCGCGAAACATTCAGGCGCAAATTGCGGGTGTAATTGCCAAGGTGGACTATTCGCAAATAGGACCGCGCGGCGAATAGCGCCGAATGCAGCTACGTCGTCGTGAATTCATTTCAGGATACATACCGCACATTGGCACTTGTAATGTAGGATTTGTTCTGGGAACGAAGGGCATGGCCGCTTCTTTACCGGCCTGGCTCTTTGACATTGTTGGCGGTAAAAGCACTTCCCTTCGCACCCAATACGGCGAAAAAAATATCCTACAAAAAACCACGGTGTAGGAAATAATAGAATGCCGTTCTTTCGCAAAGTGTCAAGATAGGTGTCAATCTTGTCAACTAGGTGTCAACTTGGGCGTTTTGGGCCAATTTTGGCCCCGGGCGATGTAGGCAAATAATTGGACCATTCCCCATACCGGTTCGTGGTCCAATCAAATTGCATTTTGCCTTCGTTTCATGGCCTAAATCTCAAATATCGCGGCCATCATCCAATCGGATCGTGTCGACAACGCCGTTTGACGTGGCGCAGTTGAATTTGCGGTCACCATTGCTCCGGCCGCCATCGCTCAACGTGCCGAGCACTTGCCAGCCGGAACCTTCACGCGTCACCGAATCGATCTCGCCAACGCGGGCGTTGTCGCCTGCTTTTTGTTCAGCAGCGCGTGTACAGGCATCAACCGCAGCGCCAACATCATTGCCGTTGTTGTAGCGGCCACCGGGTACCGCATCGCGCGTATCGTTGCGGCTATCTTGGGGGTATCGGTCTGTCGGATAACGCTCTTGCGGATAGCTATCAGGATATTGATCACCTTGCGTCCGGCGCTTATTCTTGTTCGACTTGCTAGCGATGTCGGCAATGATCGCGATCCCGGCCAATATCCCGATACCAGCGGCAATATCGCCTGCGTCTATCCGGTCGCGGTGGTGGCGGTAACGGTCACGGCGGCGATAATCGCTGCTCGATTGTAATAGATCATCGCCGGCAACATTCTGCACAGATGGAATTGAACCTAAATTGGCTGCCAAAACCGGGGTCGCCGACGTGGCGAGCAATGCCGTAGCGGCACAGCCAAGCGCAATATTGCGGATAGTGGTCATTGTTAAAAGCTCCCTTGTTGCCCGAGGTGTTACCCTCATCTGTATAATATGAAAGGTTCAGCCTGTCACCAAGCTGAACCGTTTCATGTTATCGAATGCGGATTAGCGCCATTGATCTAGGCCTTTATAGCGGACGTCCACGACGCGGCCACGTTCAACATAGCAAGTGAACCGGCCCTTGTCATAACCGCTTTCGTATCCGCGGCCACGATAGCCGTTGCCATGGTCGTACCGGTCATCCCGGTCATAGCGGTCGTCGCGGCCATAACGGTCGTCTCGGTCATGGTTACGATAACCGTCACGGACAACGATCTTACCGGTGACCTTATATCCATAACGTGTACGTTCAATGTCGCGGATTTCGGTTACCTTGGCGCCGTTATAGCGGTTTGAATAGCCTTCCACGGTGCGCACGCATTGGCTTATTGCTGACCGGCTACCATCTCTGCGCGAATAGCCATAATTGCGGTCTTCATAACGCCCATCATTGTTACGATAGTCGCGATCATCATAACTCCGGTCATCATAGCGGCCATCGTCATAGCGGCCATTGCCGCCCTTTGACGAAAGTACCGCCGCGATGCCGCCCAATATCACGGCACCTGCAATGATTTCGCCTGCGGTAATACCATCGCGGTCATGGTCAAAATCGCGCGCTTGTACAGGTACCGACATACCAACCAAAGCTGCGGCAGCAGCTCCTGCGCCGATTACATTTTTGGTCAATTTATTCATCTTCATTCTCCTGTGTGTCAGCAGCTAATTTCCTACTGACATTGCCGGAATAGATGATTCGTTCTGATCGATTGCTGAATTGACTTGTCAGCCGTTGTTCATAAAAAATCGACATTTGATGAATGGTTGTTCGCTATATCAATTTGGCGCAATTCGAAAACCTGTTAGTATCAATTTGAAATAGGGGAAAATCTAATGAGTTATTTTGCGATTGCGTTGGTTGTTGCCGTGGTCTTGTTCCTGTTCATGGGCATTACCGTCGTTCGGCAGGGATTTGCATACACCGTCGAACGTTTTGGCCGCTACACGCATACGGCCCAGCCCGGCTTTAACTTTATCATGCCCATCGTTGACCGGATTGGCCGCAAAGTGAATGTGATGGAACAAGTGCTCGATATTCCCGGGCAAGAAATTATCACCAAAGATAACGCCATGGTCGGCGTCGATGCGGTGGTCTTCTTTCAAGTGCTCGACGCGGCCAAAGCGGCGTATGAGGTCTCCGATCTTTATGTCGCGATCATGCAGATAACGACGACAAATTTGCGCACCGTAATGGGCTCGATGGATCTGGACGAGACGCTGTCAAAGCGTGATGAGATCAACGCACGGCTGCTGTCGGTTGTCGATCACGCCACCGGCCCATGGGGCGTTAAATTGACCCGGGTCGAGGTAAAAGACATTCGCCCGCCCGCAGATATATCGAATGCGATGGCGCGCCAGATGAAAGCCGAACGCGAAAAACGCGCCCAGATACTTGAAGCCGAAGGTATGCGCGCCGCCGAAATCTTACGCGCAGAAGGCGAAAAGCAAGGCCAGATCTTGCAAGCCGAGGGCCGCAAAGAAGCAGCATTCAGGGACTCTGAAGCACGCGAACGCGAAGCCGAAGCCGAAGCAAAGGCCACGCAAATGGTGTCGGCGGCGATTGCCTCAAGCGGGACGCAAGCGATCAATTACTTCATCGCGCAGAAATATGTCGAAGCCATTGGCCAGTTTGCAACATCACCCAATGCCAAGACCATCCTGTTCCCCGTTGAGGCAACCCAGTTGATGGGAACATTGGGCGGAATAGGTGAATTGACCCGGGAAGCGTTGAGCGGGAATGTAATGGGCGGAAATGATGTGAAGAAATGATCGAAACTTTCCTGCAATCCATCACGCCGCCATCGCCCTGGTTCTGGTTGAGCCTTGGCGTTGTGTTGGCCGGCATTGAAATGATCGTGCCAGGATTTTTTCTCATCTGGCTTGCGCTCGCGGCTCTTGTCACCGGGTTTGTGACTTTGTTGTTCGCGCTCAGCTTTCCGATGCAAATGACGCTTTTTGCGGTATTGGCGATCGGCATTGTCTATGCGGCGCGGCGGTGGCTCTTGCAAAACCCGATACAGTCCGACGATCCGATGTTGAATGACCGCGCCGGGCGACTGATTGGAGAGGTCGTGACCGTCGTCGAGGCCATCGAAAATGGCCAAGGCCGCGTCACCATCGGCGACAGCCAATGGGCAGTGAAGGGTCCCGATACCTTGGCGGGCGGGCGGGTGCGGATCACCGGAAATCAGGGCGGCGTGTTGATGGTGGAGGCGGTTTAGCCTCGACGCTCCGCGCTAATTGATCCGCGCCTCTCCCCATTCGATCCAACCGAACGCGCGCGGGGTTTTGGGCATGTAGTTTTTATCGGCATGCGCGATTGCAAATCCAGCGGCCTGATACGCGCCGGTCACCGCCCGCGTCAGATGGCAATTGCCGCCGATTCGGCTCCAAATCGGCTCAATCCGCCGCTGCCATTTTTGCACATCTGCGTCGGGAGCCGCACCGTGTTCCAAAAACAATATCTTGCCGCCGGGCCGCAACACGCGGCGCATTTCGGACAAGACCTGTGCCTGATTATCAACCGAGCAAAGAGTGAACGTGACCAGCAACGTATCAAAACTGGCGTCGGCAAACGGCATGTCTTCGCCGATACCGCCGCGAATATCCGCCCGCATCCCCTTTTCTTGGGCAGCCTGCAATGACCGTTCCAGCAAACCGGGTGAAGGGTCCAACCCGGAAAAGCTAGTGATCTTCGCCGGATCATAAAACTGCATATTGATGCCGCCGCCGCAACCCAGTTCTAGCACGTCGCCCGATGATTGCGGCACGATCCGGCTGCGCGCTTTCATAATCTGCGGCTGCGCACACGCGCATCCGATCAGTTTCGGAACCATGATGCGGTTCCACCAGCTTGCCGGGCGCGGTTGCCAATTCGCGGTCATCATCATGCGTCTCCTGCTTTTTTCACTCTAACGCCAATCCGGTCCATTTCGCCAGAAACGCATAGATGTCGGAATATTCCTCGATAATCTTGTCCGTCGGCTTGCCCGATCCGTGGCCTGCGCGGCTTTCGATGCGGATGATTTTGGGTTTGGTTCCGGTGTCCGCCGCTTGCAGCGCGCTGATATATTTAAAGCTATGTCCGGGCACCACGCGGTCATCGGTGTCGGCGGTGGAGACGATTACTGCGGGATAATCGGCGCCCGATTTGATGTTGTGATAAGGCGAATAGCTCAGCTGCATTTTGAGGTCAGCCTCCTTCGACGGATAGCCATAATCATCGACCCAATAGCGCCCGGCGGTAAACCGGTCAAACCGCGTCATGTCCATAACGCCCACAGCCGCGTGACCCGCAGCGAACAAATCGGGGCGTTGGTTCAGCGACGCACCCACCAGCAAGCCGCCATTCGAGCGACCTTCAATGGCCAGTTTGTCTTTGGTGGTTATACCCTTGGCGATCAGATATTCGCCCGCCGCCGCAAAATCATCGAACACATTTTGCTTGTTCATCAGGCGTCCGGCGTCATGCCACGGCTTGCCATATTCGCCGCCGCCGCGCAGGTTTGCGAGCGCAAAGACCCCGCCCGATTGTATCCACGCCATCCGTGTTGCCGAATAACTCGGCGTCGAAGAAATGTTGAAGCCGCCATAGCCATAGAGCAAAGTCGGCGCGCCTTTACTCATGTCCAGCCCCTTCTTGTGGACGATGAACATCGGGATTTGTGTGCCATCCTTGGAAGGATAGAACACTTGCCGTACATCAAAATCAGTGGGCTCGAAACTAAGCTTGGGCTGTGCAAAGGGCGTGGCCTTGCCGGTTTTGCTGTCAAAACGGTATACCGCGCCGGGTTGGTTAAAGCTGGAAAAGTTAAAGAATGTCTCGCTGTTGCCCGGCGATCCTGAAAATCCGCTGGCGGTGCCAATGGCATTCAGGCTGATTTCCTGCACTGGTTTTCCCGCCAGATCAGTCATCATCGCCATCGATTTCGCGTCCTTCATATAGGACAGGATCAACCGGTCGCCGACGATTTGCGCACGGGACAAGGTTTCGGCGCGTTCGGGGATGACGTCAGTAAAGACCGGTCCGTCGCTACGTATATAGCAGTGCGCGATCTCGGCATCCCCTTCGCTTCCGCCCAGACAGGAAACCGGGCTTAGAACCATACGTCCAAACATGGACAGATCGATCGAGACGACTTTTAGCTTCGGCGCGTCCTTGTTCGTGACGAACCAGAGCTTGTTGCCCATGCCCTCGACCAGCTGCCACTCATGCTCCAGACCCTTGACTAGTGGCTCGGCTTTCCACTCCAGTTTCTTGCCCAGCGGGATAATATTCAGCTCATATTTCTCGTCGGTCCCCGCCGATGACGTCAGCAATACCCATTTGCCGTCGTGCGTCACCTCTGCGCTATGGCCCAGTTCCTTGCGGTCCGGCGTTGCATACACCACTTCATCTGCGCTTTGCGGCGTACCGATTTTGTGGAAATACACTGTCTGGTTATAGTTCAACGACTGAAACGCCGCACCCTCGGTTGGTGCAGCAAAGCGGGAATAGAGAAAGCCATCGCCGACCCAGCTGATATTGGTAAATTTCGCCCATTTAATCTCGTCGGGCAGCACCCGTCCGCTTTGCACATCCAGCACGCGGATCGTGCGCCAATCGGACCCGCCATCCTGCACCGAATATGCCAGCAGCTTGCCATTTTTCGACGGAACCCACGCATCGAGCGCGGTCGCACCGTCTTTGGCCCAAGTGTTCGGATCAATCAACACGCGGTCTTTGCCCTTCAGCCCCGTTCGCGCATATAAGACAGACTGATTTTGCAGCCCGTCATTCTTGGTGAAGAAATACCGCTTCCCGGCCTTTTCCGGCAGACCGAACCGCTCATAATCAAACAGCGTCTTCATCCGCGCCGCGAGCACATCCTTGCCGGGCAGCGTATCAAGATAAGCGTCGGTCACCGCATTCTGCTGTCCCACCCATTGCGCCACTGCCGGAGCAACGCGCACGTCATCCTCTAGCCAGCGATAAGGATCAGCAACCTTGATGCCGAATTGTTCATCAACCACCGCGACGGTTTCGGTTTTTGGATAAGAAATAATTGGATCGGAAATAATCTGCTCTCCCCCCTTCGCTTCGACATACCACTGTTCGGTTGATCCATCGGCAGCATCCTCACCGGCAATCGCCACGCTCGGCAACGCTGCCGCAATAGCCGCAAGTGACAAGCAATAGAACCGGCGCATCATTTCATTCCTTTGGTGATTTCTTGGCTGACCTGAAACTGCGGCCATACGCTTTTTTCCCAGAACGAGACCTACATTACAAGTGCTAATGCGCGGTCAGGATTGACCAAGCCGGCATCCTGCGCGCCCCGCCAAGGCTGCTGCATTATGTCTAACCGGTACATACAAAAAGGGCCGCTAACCTTGCGGTTGCGGCCCTTTTCAAATCTTGTTTAAACTAGAGGCTTACTCGCCCAGGCTTACTCGCTGTCGTCGCCGTCGACATCAACGGGGCCGCTGTCTTTACCTTTTTCGGACACGTCGCGGTCGACCAGTTCGATTACGCCCATCGGTGCTGCGTCTGACCCGCGGAAACCGGCTTTGATCACGCGGGTATAGCCGCCAGCACGGTCGGAGTAACGTTCCGCCAATACTTCGAACAGTTTCTTCAACTGGCCTTCATCCATCAAACGGCTCATCGCCAGGCGGCGATTGGACAGGCCGCCCTTTTTCGCCAGCGTAATCAGTTTTTCAACATACGGCCGCAGTTCTCGGACTTTTGGCAATGTCGATTGGATCTGCTCATGCTTGATCAGCGACGCCGCCATGTTGCGCAGCATCGCGTTACGGTGCGCGGTCGGGCGCTGAAGTTTCCGGTGACCAACTTTATGACGCATGTTTCATTCCTTCGTTCGTTATGGACCCGTGTCAGGTTGTCCGTAGCAGGCCGATTAAAGGGTGGCCCATTGCCCCTATTACCCTCGCCCCTTTAGGGGAGAGGCAGTGAGACTTGCGAATCTATTCGCTAGTCGCAGCGGTGTGGGGCGTTTTCGCCGCAGCACTAAGCTGACATGCCCCACCCCAACCCCTCCCCTGAAGCGGGAGGGGCTTGCTTGATCTAACCCAGCAGCTCTTGTTCGAGCTTCTTGGCCATTTCTTCGATGTTTTCTGGCGGCCATCCGGGGATGTCCATGCCGAGACGCAAGCCCATGCTGGAAAGCACTTCTTTGATTTCGTTCAGCGATTTGCGGCCAAAATTTGGTGTGCGCAGCATTTCTGCTTCGCTCTTTTGCACCAGATCGCCGATGTAGATGATGTTGTCGTTCTTCAGGCAGTTTGCGCTGCGGACAGACAATTCCAGCTCGTCGACTTTCTTGAGCAGATAGCGGTTGAGTTGATTCGCATCGGACTCGTCGCTGCTCGAAGGAGCGGCTTGGCCGATCATTGGCGAAGACGCCGCCATGGAATCTTCGAAATGCACGAACACTTGCAACTGGTCCTGCAAAATGCGGGCGGCATAAGCCACGGCATCTTCAGGGGTCACGGTGCCATCGGTTTCAACGGTCAATGACAATTTGTCATAGTCCAGCTCTTGTCCGATACGCGCATTGTCGACCTTGTATGCGACCTGACGCACAGGCGAGAACAGCGAGTCAACCGGGATCAAACCGATGGGCGCATCGGCAGGACGATTGGCCACCGCAGGGACATAGCCCTTGCCGATGTCGCAAGTGATTTCCATGTTCAGCGTCGCGCCTTCATCGAGGTGGCAGATCACGAGATCTTTGTTCATCACTTCGATGTCGCCCGAAACCGCAATGTCGCCAGCCTTAACATCGCCGGGGCCGGTTGCCGAAAGCTGGAGCCGCTTTGGACCTTCGCCTTCCATTTTCAACGCAACCTGCTTCATATTGAGCACGATGTCGGTAATGTCTTCGCGGACACCGGCCAGCGACGAGAATTCGTGCAGCACGTTTTCGATCTTGATTGAGGTAATAGCTGCGCCCTGCAAAGAAGAGAGCAATACGCGGCGCAGGGAGTTGCCCAGCGTCAAGCCAAAACCGCGTTCCAACGGTTCGGCGACAAACGTGGCTTTGCGTTTAGCGTCACTGCCGCTTTTCAATTCAAGCGCGGTGGGCTTCTTCAATTCCTGCCAGTTCTTAAGGTTGACTGTCATGGATATCCCCTAGTCTGTCTTTGGCGGGAACGGGTTTTAGTGCACTTGCCCGTCCGGCCGTTTATTAAGAGGAGACGGCGAATGCCGCCCCCGGATGCGAATAGCTTCGGTTAAACGCGCCGACGCTTGGATGGACGAACACCATTATGCGGTATTGGCGTAACGTCGCGGATCGATGTGATAGTGAAGCCAACTGCTTGCAACGCGCGCAACGCAGACTCGCGGCCCGAACCTGGGCCTTTCACTTCAACTTCCAATGTCCGCACGCCGTGATCGGCGGCTTTCTTACCGGCGTCTTCGGCTGCAACCTGCGCTGCATAAGGGGTCGATTTGCGCGAACCCTTAAAACCCATAGTGCCAGCGGATGACCAGCTGATGGTGTTGCCTTGGGCATCGGTGATGGTGATCATTGTGTTGTTAAAGCTGGCGTTGACATGGGCAACACCTGCGGAAATATTCTTGCGCTCCCGCTTCTTAATGCGCTGTGGCTCGCGTGCCATATGAAATTCCTGACTTAATTAAAAACTGAATAGCTGCCTTGATGCGGATAGTTCAAATGCTCTGCTATCTGCCTCCGGCGGAGAGGAAAAACTCATCCCCCGGATGAATTATTTCTTCTTACCAGCGATCGCCTTTGGCTTGCCCTTGCGGGTACGCGCATTGGTATGCGTGCGCTGGCCACGAACAGGCAGACCCTTGCGATGACGCAGGCCGCGGTAGCAGGCCAGGTCCATCAAGCGTTTGATGTTCATCGACACAGTCCGGCGAAGATCACCTTCTACGGTATAACCCGCATCAAGCGTTTCGCGGATCGACAGGATTTCGGCATCCGAAAGATCCTGAACACGGCGGCTATGATCAATTTTCAACTTATCGGCGATTTCAAGCGCCTTGGTACGGCCAATGCCGTGAATGTAAGTTAGCGCGATGATCACGCGCTTATTTGTTGGGAGGTTAACTCCGGCAATACGTGCCACTATCTAAAACTCCTGCTCCACAAGGCTCCGGAATTGGGCCTTATCTCATCGCTGAAACACCGCACAACGCACAAAACCAGCGGACGCGAATTAAGCGCTGCTGGCTTTACCAGTTATGTGGAATGAGCGGGCCTTAATCCGAGTCGGCGATTCTGTCAAGCGGGGCAATGATGCGGCGCAACACCGCCGCGAATTTGCGCTTGAAGACGGTGTAATTGAGGCACATAGCATAGTTAAGCGAACGGTTTAGCATTTTGTGCGTACTGCGGGGGAGAGAGTAACGATGGCGAGCACAAATACTATCCGCGAAGGTTTCAACTTTGCCGGGCATTTGGTCGCAGCAGGCACGTCGGCCAAAATTGCCATTCCCGTCAGCGACCTTTCGGCCGGTATGCAGGCACAGCTGGAGGCACGGGTTTTTCATGGGGCAAAGGACGGCCCGGCGATATTTGTCAGCGCCGCGATCCACGGCGACGAAATTATCGGCACCGAAATCATCCGCCGCGTGATGCACAAGTTGCAGCCGGAGAAAATGGCAGGAACCGTGATCTTTGTTCCCGTGGTCAACATGTTCGGCTTTATCGCGCACAACCGCTATCTGCCCGACCGGCGCGATTTGAACCGCAGTTTTCCGGGGTCCGGGCGCGGGTCATTGGCATCGCAGCTTGCCAACATATTCTACAGCGAAGTAGTGATGAAATGTTCGCTGGGTATCGACATCCACAGCGCCGCATCCGGGCGCTATAACCTGCCGCAAATCCGCATCGCATCGGGCAATCCCGAACTGAAAAAGCTGGCATTGGAATTTGGCGCGCCCGCAGTGATCGAAGCGCCGCTGCGCGATGGTTCGTTGCGAGAGGTCGCACAACGCGGCGGCGTTGCGATGCTGCTGCTGGAGGCAGGCGAAGGTTTGCGCTTTGATCCGCTGTCGGTGCTTACCGGCGCGATCGGCATATTGCGGGTGATGCGTTCGTTGGGCATGCTGGGATCAAAGCGGCTAAGCAAAAAAGCCGCGCCATCGGCGCAGGTCACCGACACCCGCTGGCTGCGCGCCAGCCGCGGCGGGGTGTGCCGGTTACAAGAAATATCGGGCGGCGGCGTGGCCGCAGGGCAGACACTTGCGATCATCAGCGATATTTTCGGCGAAGAAGAAGAGCTGGTCAAAGCGCCCTTTGACGGCATAATCATCGGCCACGCCACGTTGCCCGTGGTCAACCAAGGCGATGCGATAATCCATCTGGCCAAGGTCCGCGCCTTTGACGATGCCGAGGTCCATATCGACGCGATCAGCGAAGCCGTGCTGAATAATCCAATGCTGGATGAGGATGAAGTGATTTAGGGTCAAAATTTGCCTACATGGTCCAAGGCCAAAACCGCCCAAGTTGACACCTAGTTGACAAGGTTGACACCTATTTTGACATTTCGCGAAAGAACAGCGTTCGATTATTTCCTACAGCGTGTTTTTTTGTAGGGTTTGGTTTTTGCCGATTTTCGGGGCGAAGGATAGGTCACTGGTTTCATCCTTCGACATCGACCCGCCGGGAGACAGGACGAACGGAAAGGGAGCTCTTGAACAAACAAGACCGTTCGTGCTGAGCTTGTCGAAGTACAGGTTGCTTGTCACGTAATTCGAAATCATCCCGCCGGAAAACAGCACGAATGGTCTTACCCCATTCAAATGCCTTCCCGCTTGCACCGCCAACAATGTCAAAGAGCCTGGCCCTGTAAAAGCCGCCACACCCTGCAATCCCAGAACAAATCCTACATTGCAAGTGCTGATACTGCATGGGGATTGGCCCAAATGCGATCAACCTTTACATTCGTCATTGCGAGCGGAGCGAAGCAATCCAGGGTTGTTCTGCCCGACTCTGGATTGCTTCGTCGCTTCGCTTCTCGCAATGACGAATTTTGAGTTGCGGATTTTGATTTCAAGTGGTTCGCGCGTGACAAGATTGAGTGAAAAAAACATAAGAAAATAAGCATCGTCATTCCCGCGAAGGCGGGAATCCATCACCTGACCTAGCACAATTGAGCCGACTAGCTTAAAACTCGAGTGCCGGTGATGGATTCCCGCCTTCGCGGGAATGACAGTGCCCTTTTTTCAAAAAATAACGTTTGATTGGCAACGCCCGCCCCTAAACGCGGCCCCGCTTAACCCTTGCCTTTGGTCTTTGTCGCTCCCGGTTTGGCGTTGTTTTCGACAAATTCGATAATTTTGGTGGCAACGTCCAAACCGGTTGCGGCCTCAATACCTTCTAGCCCGGGCGAACTGTTCACTTCCATCAGCACCGGCCCGTGATTGGCGCGCAAAATATCAACGCCTGCGACATTTAGCCCCATGACTTTGGCGGCGCGAATGGCCGTTGACCGTTCTTCGGGGGTGATTTTTATCATTTTGGCAGAACCGCCACGGTGCAGGTTAGACCGGAAATCTCCCGCCATTCCGGTGCGCTTCATCGACGCCACGACTTTGCCGCCAACGATGAATATCCGAATGTCACTTGATCCGGCTTCTTTGATAAACTCCTGCACCAATATGTTAACATTCGCGCCGCGAAACGCCTCGATCACTGATTTTGCCGACTGTTCGGTTTCGCCCAGCACCACACCAATCCCCTGTGTTCCCTCCAGCAGTTTAATCACCACCGGCGCGCCGCCAACAATTTTCAACACCTCGTCGGTTTGGCGCGGATCGTGAGCAAAGGCGGTTACTGGCAAGCCAAGGCCGTGCTTGGCAAATATCTGCATCGAACGTAATTTGTCGCGGCTACGGCCGATGGCGACACTTTCATTGAGCGGCCAAACCCCGATCATTTCGAACTGGCGCAACACCGCCAGACCATATTGTGTAACCGACGCGCCAATGCGCGGAATAACCGCGTCATATCCGGTCAGCGTCTCGCCATTATAGAGGATGGATGGCCGGTGCGAAGTGATGTTCATCGTACAGCGCAGCGTGTTGATAATATCAAGCTGGTGGCCGCGTTTTTCCGCAACGTCTTTTAAGCGTTGGTGCGAATATAGTTTCGGGTTGCGCGCAAGCATCGCAATTTTCATTAATTGTCCTTTGTCACATCTTTTGACGCCGGTTTTCCCAGCATCCATCTCTTGCCGCTGTTCACCAGAAAGCCCCGGCGCAATGCCCGCCGCCCGATCAACACCGGAAACGCCATCGTTCCGCGATTGGCCAGCGTCAAATGTCCGTCCCAACTCAAATTGCCAAGGCAGAATTGCGCTTCGATGACATAGCGCAATTCCTGAACACCGTTGGAGCTTCGTATCACCCTTTGATCAGAAACAGCCGCAGACAGTTTGATTGCGCGGTCCGCAATACTGGCCTTGAACCAGAATGAAACCCATAATTTTCCCGCTTTCTCAAACGCCTTTACCCGGGTGGCATGGATCGAAGATGTTGCTGCGCCGCTGTCCATTTTGGCATGAACATTTGTCAAGCCAAGGGTCGGAATATCAACCAGTTCGCACCAGCCAATTTCGGTTTTTAATTTGGAAGACACTTTCTTGCGTAATATTCTAACGGGCTGTTTCAACGCCGCGCCATTGCTATCGGCGCTATTGCTGTCGGCAGGCAATTAACGCTCTTTCTTTGGATCGGTCGTTTTTTTGACGCCCTCTTTGACGAACTTTTCCTTGGGCGGCGTTTTGGTGTTTGTATTCTCTGTGGTCTTGGCTGCACTGGTTGGCGCAACCGCTGGGTCAGCTTCTGCCGCATCGTCCGCGCCGGTTTTGGCCCCGTCATCGGCAAGCTTGTCAATGTCGAGCGACCAGTTTGATGCCTTGTCCTCGCCCGCGCCGGCTTTGCCAAACGGCGCAATCAAGCTAGCAAATTGTTCGCCAATTACCTTGTCAACCGCTGGCGCAATTTCGCTCACTTTGTAACGCATATAGCCGCCGACGACATAGGAGAAACTCAGCTTGGTAAGCGGCTGGCCGTTCGTCTTTTCCGCCAGTGGCTGCATCGCGACAGTCAACGTGCCGAGCACGGCTTCGGATTGCAGCGGACCAAGCGCGCCTTGCATCCGCAGCACTTTGCCGGGCTGAGCAAAGATAACGCGCATATGTTCCACACTGCCTGCGTTTGCCGGTTTGCTGTCCGGCTGCTTACTCTGCAACAATTCGCAAAAGCAGCCGCCCGCTTGTGCGTCGATAAAAAAGCCTGCCGATGATCCCGACCAGCTATGCTCTTTGCTCCAATAATCCTTTGGCGATAACAACCGCTTCCAAATTTCATCGGGCGCAGCTTTAACCTCGGCGATATGGACGACGTTGAAACCATTTTCGCCCTGCGCTTTAACTTCAGCGCGGGCGGGTGCGGAAGAGGCCAAAATTGAGGCGGCCAAAAGAGCGATTCTTTTCATGCCGCCTTGTACACGCCGCCAATGGCAGCGGGCAAGTTATAGTATGCGGCCTGGGTTGTGTCGAGGTTGCCGCGTTCCCCGGCGAAGGCCGGGGTCCATATATACCGCGCGTTCTTTGGCCATGGGCCCCGGCCTTCGCCGGGGAACGCAGTGGATTTCTCTCCGTACCTAGGCTGAGGACCCAGCCTTAAACCACGAACGCCGCCGTCGTTTTTGCCGCCACTTCATCGGCCGTCACGCCCGGCGCAAGCTCGATCAGTTTGAACGGACTATTGTGATCGGGCCGCTGCAACACCGCCAAATCTGTGATAATCATATCCACGACGTTCTTGCCAGTAAGCGGCAACGTACACGCGGGGATAAATTTGGGGCTACCGTCCTTGGCATTATGTTCCATCACGACGATGATTTTTTTGACCCCGGCGACCAGATCCATCGCCCCGCCCATGCCCTTGATCATCTTGCCCGGGATCATCCAGTTGGCGATGTCGCCGTTCTCGGCGATTTCCATCGCGCCCAGCACGGTAAGGTCGATATGCCCGCCGCGGATCATCGCGAAGCTCGCCGCGCTGTCGAAATAGGCCGAATGCGGCAGCTCGCTGATCGTTTGCTTGCCGGCGTTGACCAGGTCGGCGTCTTCCTCACCTTCCAGCGGGAAGGGGCCGATGCCGAGCATGCCGTTTTCCGATTGCAGGGTGACGGTAATGCCGGCCGGGACATGGTTGGCCACCAGCGTCGGAATGCCAATGCCGAGGTTGACGTAAAAACCGTCCTTGAGTTCGGCGGCGGCGCGGGCCGCCATCTGGTCGCGGGTCCAGCCCTTGGTGAGGCCAT
>JAYVBJ010000025.1:0-11584 GCA_043750535.1 Sphingomonadales bacterium
GCGACGACGTGCGGCCGATCGCCGCCCTCCCCGCCAGCTTCATACCCATCGCCAAGCCGCCACTTACCCCCACTCCACGCCTCAAGCTGCCCCCGCGACACTTCCTTGGCCAGGTCCATCCCCTCAAGCCCCGGCCAGTCCGCCGCGCTGGCCTGCAGTGCCTCGAGGTCAAACTCACCGCTCGACGAATGCGCAAACGCCACCGTCGGCGGCCACTCGCGCCGCACCAGATGAGTCAACGCGCGCGTGTCCACTCCCGACACACCGATCCGCCCGGTCGCCGCCATCCAGCTCGGGAAATCCTGGGTCGAGCGGAAATTGGACGGCCCGGTCACCGCCTCGCGCACGAAACAGCCGAGCGCATGCGCCTCGCCGGCTTCGACATCCTCCTCATTGGCGCCGACATTGCCGATATGCGGGAAAGTGAACGCCACCACCTGCCGCGCGTAGCTGGGGTCGGTCATCACCTCCTGATAGCCGGTCATCGCGGTGTTGAAGCAAACCTCGCCAACCGCCTGCCCGATCAAGCCGAAGCCATGCCCCCACAACAGGGTGCCATCGGCGAAAACGAGAACTCCCGTCGCGCCATCTGGTTTTCGTGCATACGAAGAGGCGGCGTCGGCCATATTCAAGGCGCTCCGTCAGGTGGATCCAGCAGGTGGTGCTAAGAGGCGGCGGCTAAACCCCATGACGGGGTGCGTCAACCTATGAAAAGGCGAAAACAGTCGTTAGACTGGAGCTTTCCCCCGCCGGGGATGCAAAATCACAGGAATTGAACCCGATATGATCCGCGACTCGATCAAGTCAGCGCAAATTACCGCGATGAAGGCCGGAGACAAACCGCGCCTCGCCGCCGTCCGCCTGATCCTCGCCAAACTGAAAGACCGCGATATCGAGCTGCGCACCGCTTCCGTTCTGCCCGATGATGACGCCATGGTGGTGGAGGTTTTGCAGAAAATGGTAAAACAACGCCGCGAATCGATTGCGCTTTATGAACAAGGCGGCCGCGCCGAATTGGCTGCGATTGAGGCCGGAGAGGTCGCGATCATCGAAGAATTCCTGCCCACGCAATTGACCGAGACAGAAACCAGCGCCGCGATTGAAGCGATCAAGGCCGAGTTGGGCGCGGAAAGTTTGAAAGACATGGGCCGGGTTATGGCAATGCTGAAAGAACGCCACGGACCGCAACTGGATATGAGCAAAGCCAGCGGGCTGGTGAAGGCAGCTTTGGGGTAATTCAGGGCAAGCAAATTTGCTTGTTTTGGCTTTCGGTTCATAAAAGCCGCAAAGTGAAAAAGGTATAAGAGATAGTGCCGTGTGGCGCGGTTAGCTTTAATTAAACAGCTTTTTCCCCTTATAGCTTTCATTTATTGTGGCTTTTATGAACCGATGCTTGTCAATATCGTTGAAAAAACAAACTAAATGAATGTTATGGGCGTCACCGCCGTTTGCCCTTGTGCTTGATATTCGCTGGCCGCCCGCGTTTATTTGGTTTGAAGCCCGGTTTGCCGCTTGCAGAATCGGAGCGTCCTCGGCGCGGCGCAAATGATCCGCCTTCGGGCAACTCAAAACGCAATGCGCCGCTGATCGGGTTGGCTTCGGCGAGCCTTAGTTTCAGCTTCATACCAGGGCGATATTCTTCGCCAGTGCGCTCGCCAACTAATCTGCGGCTTTCTTCTTCATAACGGAAATAGTCGGACCCCAGGCTAGATACCGGAACGAGTCCGTCGCCGCCAATGCCGTCCACCGTTGCGAAAAATCCGAAATTTTGCACGCCGGTAATCCGGGTTTCAACGATTTCGCCAACATATTGCGCCAGATACGCGGCAACATAGCGGTCCGTTGTCTCCCGCTCCGCCTCCATGGCGCGGCGTTCGGTGCGGCTGATGACTTCGGAGGTTGCTTCCAACTTGGCAATCGCGGCCTGCGATAACCCGGTGTCGTCCTTGATCTGCTTATCCTTGGGCGCAGGCATTTCGAGGCCAAAGGCGCTGACCAACGCACGGTGGACGACCAAATCGGCATAGCGGCGGATCGGCGATGTGAAATGCGCGTAGCTGCCCAATGCGAGGCCGAAATGTCCGACGTTGCGCGGGCTGTAATAGGCCTGTGTTTGGCTGCGCAGGACCGATTCCATGATCTGCGCCCGGATTTCATCATCCTCTTGGATTTTCGCCAAGATCGCGTTGAATGTTGACGGCTTGATCACCTGACCCATCGCAAATTCGACATCAAATGTCTTTAGATAATCCTTGAGCGCCATCAATTTCTCGCGGCTCGGCTCTTCATGCGCGCGGTAGATCAAAGGCGATTTCTTGGCCTCCAGCGCCTTTGCCGCAGCGACATTGGCGGCGATCATAAAATCCTCAACCAAGCGGTTTGCGTCGAGTTGCACGCGCAATGATACCCCGGTCACACGGCCCTTTTCGTCCAGCGTGATCCGCCGTTCCGGCAAGTCCAAAGCCAGCGGCTCACGCTTTTGCCGCGCTTTGAATAGCAACGCCCAGCATGCCCATAATGGCTTCAATGCTGGCTCCAGCATCGGGTGTTCCAGCTGCCCGTCAATCGCCGCTTGCGCGTCTTCGTAAGCGATATTGGCGGCAATCCGGGCAACCGCCCGCGTGAACCGCCATGATGTTACATTGCCCTTGCTATCCACAACCAAGTGGCACGCCAAGACGGCGCGATCCTCGCCCTCGCGCAATGAACATTTGTCCGACGATAGGCTGTGCGGCAGCATCGGCACCACCAGATCGGGGAAATACACGCTGTTGCCGCGTTTGACTGCTTCACGGTCGAGCTGGCTTTCGGGACGCACATAGTAGCTGACGTCGGCGATGCAGACGATGGCGCGAAACCCGCCCTTGTTTTTGGCATCATCATCGGGCGCTGCCCAAATTGCATCATCAAAGTCGCGGGCGTCACGCGGATCAATCGCAATGATGGGCAAATGGCGCAGGTCTTCGCGGGTGTCGGCGGTAATCGGCAGCTTTGAAACCGCCAAGGCCTCTTGCTCCGTTTCTTCGCTAAACTGGTCGGGGATGCCGTATTTGTGGATGGCAATCAGGCTGAAACTTTTCGGCGCAAACGGATCGCCCAGCACTTCGGTAACTTTTGCCGAACGCCGAGCCGGATTGCCGGTCAGTTCCGCGAGCACCAAGTCGCCAGCATTGGCATTGCCTACATCGCCAATCGGCGTGTCAAAACGGACCTTCTTATCAACCGACTTTAGGAAGAATCGGCCATTTTCCGCCTTTTCGACGACGCCCAATAATTGCTCGCTCGCCTTCGCCAGTTTCTTGATCGGATGCGCCAAATGCCCGCTGCCCGCTTGTTCGGTGCGCGCCAAAATCCGGTCGCCAATGCCCAGCGCGCCGCGCCTGCCTTTTTCAATGACCCGCAATCTAGGCGGGGGAATGCCCTCTGCTTCCCACCGTTCGGGTATCGCAATCGGCTGATTGCCATCGATCTCGACGATTTTTAGAACGGTTACGCGCGGCACGCCGCCCATCTTGTGAAACGCACGGCCCGGTGCCAGATCAACCAGCCCCTCGTCGGTCATATCGCGCAGCAATGCTTTCAAGGCGATCTTTTCTGCGCCTTGCAAGCCAAAGGCACGCGCAATTTCACGCTTTCCTGCCGGTTGATCACTGCTCTCGACGAAATCCAGTATCTGCTTGCGCGAGGGCATTCCGGGTGCGCGGGGTTTGTCAGATTTGACCAAATTAATATGTCCGGCCAATTAGAACGCGTTCAACCGCCGGGGCTCCGGTAAAAAAGCAAGCTCCGTCGGCGGCAGCCGCATCAATCGGCGTGTTCCGCATTGTGATTTTGAGCGATTTCAACTGTTCGACAATTTTGTCCAAAGCTTCACCAGTCGGCCGGGACCATTGCACTTCAACCCAGCCCACGATTTTGTCTTCAGCCTTAAAATGAGCTGCCAAATCAGTAACATTGCGGTGGATATTGCCATCAAGTCGCTGCTTTGCCTCTGCATATAAATGCCCTTGAATTTCTTCGAGATTGGCTGCGGCATTTCCAACAAATGTATCGCGTTCAACCGGTGCGCTGGCCAGCTTGCCCTCTGGCGTATAAAGCCAGTCACGGCGGATAAACGAAACATTACCTGCCGCCATGTCACGGCCGCCCATCTCCAAAATGATCGGCGCGCCCTTTTTCACCCAGCCCCAACGCTTGGTTGCAGGCTTATTGGATTTCAGATCGACAAGTACGCGCAGCGGTTCGCCAAACGCGGACTGTTTGCGCAAATCAGATGCGATGTTCTTGCAATAATCGATCAACGCCGCATCTTCATCATTGTCACGTAACATCGGTACAATAACAATCTGTTGCGGCGCAATTTGCGGAGGTAGTCTTAAGCCATCATCATCGCCGTGCGTCATAATAACGCCGCCGATCAACCGCGTTGAAACACCCCAGCTGGCCGTATGGCAAAGCGTATGTCCGCCATCCTTGTCTTGATAGCGGATATTCTGCGCCTCGGCGAACGTCGTTCCCAAATAATGTGAAGTCCCCGCCTGAAGCGCCTTTCCATCTTGCATCATCGCTTCGATGGAATAGGTCGCGGCTGCACCGGGAAACCGCTCATTTTCCGGTTTCTCGCCAGCGACGACGGGCATCGCCAGCGGACCTTCTGCAAAGGCACGGTACATTTCGAGTGCGCGCAATGTCTCTTGCAGCGCGCATTGCTTGTCGGCGTGGGCAGTATGACCTTCTTGCCATAGAAATTCGCTGGTCCGCAGGAACATCCGTGTCCGCATTTCCCAGCGGACGACATTGGCCCACTGGTTCGTCAGCATAGGCAAATCGCGCCAAGACTGGATCCAACGGCTCATCGCCGCGCCAATCACGGTTTCCGATGTCGGACGAACGATCAATGGTTCTTCAAGTTTTGCGTCGGGATCAGGGACCAGCTTGCCGTCCTTTTGGATCAGCCGATGGTGCGTGACAACCGCCATTTCCTTGGCGAAACCATCGACATGATCGGCCTCCTTTTCAAAATAGGACAAAGGAATGAACAGCGGAAAATAGCAATTTTCTACCCCGGCCAATTTGATTTCGGCATCCATCAGTTTCTGAATACGCTCCCAAATTCCATATCCCCATGGCTTAATCACCATGCAGCCGCGAACACCGGATTCTTCGGCAAGATCCGCCTCCGCTATTACCTCTTGGTACCACGCGGAAAAATCATTGGCACGTCGTGCCGTCAGAGCATGTTTGATCAATTTAGTACCTGTAGTTTGCAATTAAGTAATGGTTTTTGGCCAGTTTGTTTGGGCAACCTATGCGCCCGACATGCGGTCAATTTTAGCCTGTAGTTCAGCCAGTTGCCTCTTTAAATCAGCTACTTCTTCATTGGCCGAGGTTGGCACCGGTTTTGCACCTGATTTGCCAGCGATCCCCGGAATTAATGCGTCGCGGGCGGCGCGCACGAATTCGATGTTCTGCTTTGCAATATCACCGAACGGACCAGAAGTAATCGCCGTTTCCAGAGCATCCTGGACCTGTTTTTGGTTCTTACGGAAACTGTCCAGCGAGCTCTCCAGAAATTCAGGCACCATTGACTGCATTGATCCGCCATAGAGTGCAATCAATTGCCGCAAAAAACCGACTGGCAGCATGTTTTGGCCACTAGATTCTTCATCCATTATGATTTGGGTCAGCACATTGTGCGTGATGTCTTCACCGGATTTTGCGTCGACAACTTTGAAATCAACTTCTTTGCGCGTCAATTCTGCCAGAAAATCGAGCGTAATATATTTGGATGATTGCGTATTGTAGAGTCGCCGGTTGGCATATTTTTTAATGATGATCGGATCACCATCTTTCCCGCTGCCCGCGTGCTTGGCCATGCATAATTCCTCTGAGGATGTTATTGCTCCATTAGCACTAGTTGATAGTGCACTGCAACATAGATGCAATTGATCCATGAGTTGGCAGCTTGCTAAAGCCAAACCCGGTCAAAACGCCGTCCTAAACCCGTAAGCAACTCATATTGCGGCAACTTGGATTGGCGCGATGCCAATTGGAGATCGTAACAAATGTCGACCCAATCGCCCTCACGCAAATCAGGTGCCCCCGATGCGTCCAACGTCAACAGGTCCATCGAAACGCGGCCGATAACGGGCAAATCAACAGCTTGGAATTTTGCCATGCCCGCGCCCGAAAATCCTCGCCTATAACCGTCCGCATAACCAATCGAGCATGTCGCTACTTTGGCGTTATGTTCGCAGATATAGGATGCATTATACCCAATTTTTGTGCCGGGACCATGCTCCCTGATTTGCAAAACCTGCGACTGGATATAGACGACTTGTTTGATCAGCGGCTGTAACTCGGGCCGAGCGATCCCGCCGTATAATGACAATCCGGGGCGGGTCAGATCGAAATGATATTCTTGCCCAAGCATGATACCGGCGCTGTTGGCCATGCTCCTGCGGGCACACGAAATGCTTTTGGATGCTTCCAAAAATGCGTTCAATTGCGTGGCATTTTGGGAAACATCCTCGTCCGCAGAAGCAAGATGTGACAGCAGAATGTCGATATCCAGTCCGGACAATAAGCCGGGTGTAATTTGCTCCGGTCCGATGCCGAGGCGATTGATTCCGGTATCGATCATAACGTGGCACCTGCCACCGCCAGATGCCTTCCACTGCGAAATCTGGCTTGACGTATTGAGCACCGGGATCGCTCCAATTTCTGCACAAGCCGCCAAATTATTGCTGTCTATCCCGTTCAAAACCGCGATCTGTTCGGCAGGAACCAAATCGATCAGCTCTGCCGCCTCCTGCCAATGCGCGACAAAGAAATCGCGGCAACCGGCATCCCGCAACCGCGTCACAACTTCGCGCGCGCCAACGCCGTAGCCATCGGCCTTTACCGCAGCACCGCAATCTGCGCTGCCCTGGTTCTTCAACGATTTCCAATTTGCAGCCAATGCACTGCCGTCGATACGCAGGCGCAGCGGGGCGTTAGTATGGGTCATTGCGGATTTCGCTCGCGTTTGTCAGGGATTCAATCCAGCTCATCCATCCCCGACGTTTCCGGTAACCAGAAAAGCGCCACGACGAATGCGAGCGCGGTCACACCGACGGTATACCATAATCCCGAATAGGCATTGCCCGTCTGCGCAACAATATATTGCGATATATACGGCAAGAATCCGCCGAAATAACCTGCACCAATATGGTAAGGGATCGACATAGAAGTGTAGCGAATTTTGGCAGGGAACATTTCCACCAGAATGGCGGCAACTTGCCCATAAGTCATCGCGGACAACCCGACCATCAGCGCCACGGCAAGAATGATTTTCCAAGGTTGCCGCTGCGCTGGATCGGACTTGTCGGGATAACCGGCTGCTTCCAATGCCGCGATATATGCTTTTTCGTCAAAGCCCTGCAACTCGGCGTCACCAACTCTCAGCACCACGGCATTGCTGTCTTCTTTGCTGTAATTGATGCCGCGTTTGGTCAGAAAATTGAGCGCCTTTGCACATTCACTTTCCTGCGTTCGTTTAAAAACGCTGAAATCGCATGCTGGCATCGCCAACACTACTGGCGAAGTCGCTGTTGCTTTTTCGAGCGCCGGATTGGCTGCGTCCGCCATCATCCGGAACAGCGGGAATATGGCGACGATGGCAAGGGCATAGCCCAGCAGCAATATCCGCTTGCGTCCAAATTTATCGGACGCCCACCCGAACAGCACGTAAAACGGCGCTGCGATTGTCGCACCTGCCGCCATATACAGCAAAGCGTCGGTTTCGGGAACGCGCGCGGTGCCGGTCAGGAAGTACAGCGTCCCAAATTGCGACGTGTAATAAATTACGGTCAACCCCGCCGCCACACCGAACAAGGCGACAAAAAGGCGTTTCAAATTCCCGGGATACTGAAAGCTCTCAACGAACGGGTTTTTCGATGTCGTTCCGGCTTCCTTCATTGCCTTGAAAACAGGGCTTTCGGACAATTTTAGCCGCATATAAAGCGAAACCGACAGCAACAGAATCGACAAGAGAAACGGCACCCGCCACCCCCACGCCTCAAACGATTCGGTCGTCATTGAAGACCGGGTGATCAGAACGACCACAACCGCCAACAAGAAACCTCCCGCCACCGACGCCTGAATCCAGCTGGTATATTGCCCGCGTTTTCCCGGCGGCGCATGTTCGGCGACATAGATCGCCGCGCCGCCATATTCTCCGCCAAGCGCCAGCCCCTGTAAACAGCGCAGCAGCAGCAGCAAGCCAGCCGCCCAAACGCCAGCGGTTGCAAATGTCGGCAACAATCCAATGGCCGCCGTCGCCAATCCCATAAGCGTAATCGTAACCAAAAATGTATATTTGCGGCCGATCTTATCGCCAAAATACCCAAACAGGATTGCCCCCAAAGGACGCACGCCAAACCCGGCACCAAAAATAGCAAGCGATGCCAATGTCGCCGCCGTTGGATTATCGGCCGGAAAAAACAACTTTCCGATCAATGCCGCCAAGATGCCATAGACAAAAAAGTCATACCATTCGAACACAGTGCCCAATGACGACGCGGTGATGACAAGGCGGTCGCGCTTTGGGTCAAGGGCGACGGCGTGTGCTTGGGCTGTGGTCATGTTGTTTCCCTCAAAACTTATACCTCCGTCTTACTTGCAATGCCGCTGTGTTCAAGCAACTTGTTGCGGATGCTGGCAATCAATCTTAATGTCAGCGAAGGAGGAGTGCCCGATGCCGCAGCAATTTATTGACCTGTCAATCCCGATCACCAACGATGTGGTTTCCGACCCGCCGGTAATGCGCCCGCAAATCACCTATATGACGCATGACAATACGTGGGAACAGATTGCGAGTTTCTTTCCCGGACTGACCAAAGACGACTTGCCCGACGGTGAGGGTTGGGCGGTGGAGAGCATCACGCTCAGCACGCACAACGGCACGCATATGGATGCACCTTGGCATTTTCATTCGACCACAGACAACGGCGTCACCCCTGCCCCGTCCATTGATGAGGCACCGTTGGATTTATTTTTTCGCCCGTGCGTGAAGCTTGATTTTTCCGCGATGCCCCACGGCCATGTGGTCAGCGCGGCGCAGGTTGAAGCGGAACTGGCGCGGATCGGTTATACGTTGCAGCCACTTGACATCGTGTTGGTGCAATCAGGCGCGGTCTACGGCACCGAAAACTTCACCGATCAAGGCTGCGGCATGGGCGCGGAAGCGACGCTTTATTTGACAGAACGCGGCGTGAAGGTGGTCGGCACCGACGCCTGGAGCTGGGACGCGCCGTTTTCGCATACCGCCCGGCGCTGGGCCGAAACCCGCGATCCCAGCATCATTTGGGAAGGGCATAAGGCGGGACGGATACTGCCTTATTACCAGATAGAGAAGTTGACCAACCTATCTGCGCTGCCCCCGTTCGGCTTTACGCTCAGCTGTTTTCCGGTGAAAATCGAAAGGGCAAGTGCAGGGTGGATTAGGGCGGTGGCGATTTTGTAACTTCGTTTCCACGCACCACCATTTAGGGCGGCCAGCGCGATAACTATGCCAGCTCCTAAATGACGGCATCAATCGCCTAACTGGCTCAATTTGATGTCATCCCAAGTTGCCCGTCACCAAAATCCATAACGTCCATCCGCTCAATACCAACAAGCTTCCCCATGTCGTAATGACACCGATCTGGCGAGGAATCGGTGCTTTTCCCGGTTCCGAAGGCATGTGTAGCCCGATAATATGTGCGACGCGTCCGCCAAGGAATACTGCGCCGATGGCCAAAAGCACCAAATGATTCGATTTCGCCATTTCAAGTATCGCGATCAGCAGAATGACGATTGGCGCATGTTCCGCCAAATTGCCGTGGCTGCGGCTTGCACTGATCAACTTGGCATCCCCGCCATCGCCGAAAGCGGCCTTTAGCCGCAGACGCTGACGTACCGTGGCAATTCCTGTGAACAGCAGCAAAAGTGCGCATATCGCGGTGACGAACGCTGTGATTGGCAATGCCATATCTTTTTCTCCCCAAAATTATTGGCAAGGATGGCAGAGATATTATTCTATCTCAACAGATATGATGGACAACTCTGATCACCGCATACCCGCCGCAACATGCACAGTCAGGAGAAATTTGGCAGTCAGGAGAAATCTGGCAGTCAGGAGAAATCTGGAAGTCAAACAAGATCAGGCGTCGCGTTTGCCAGGCAGATTAAGCGGAGTGACGTTGCTTATTTCCTCAGCCACCTCGTTTTCCCGGCTGTGCCGCACCATTTCATCATGCTGTGCAAACACATCCTCGATATCCTGACGCCGATCCAGCAACATCTGTGCGATGCCCGGAGCTAGGCTTTCACCATCACCAATTCGGCCTAGAACTGCTGCTAAATCGCTAGCCGTTGCTTCTCCAGGTGTCTTAAAAAAATGTCCGCGTTTATCGAAATATCCGTTGCCAATATGTGCCATGCTCGCCTCTGCGTTCGTAAGGGCCGCGATTTAGCAGCCTATCAAAGTAGAATGCGACCTCCCTCTTATTTCGTTCTTAATAGCATAAAATCATTCGGTTAACGAAGCAAATTTGCAGCGGATAGTGTAAATTTTTGTTTATCCTGTAATTCCAATTGCCTGCCATAAAAGCATGAGGATCATTCCAACTCCAAGATGATGGCATCCACAGCAAGGCTTTCACCAGTTGCTGTGTTTATCGACTTTACAACGCCCGATTTTTCGGCGCGCAGGATGTTTTCCATCTTCATTGCCTCGACAATCGCGAGCGGCTGGCCCGCCTCCACCTTATCGCCTGCCTCGACATTCACCGCTGTGATCAGACCAGGCATCGGGCAGATCAAATAGCGCGATAGATCAGGAGGGATTTTTTCGATCATGTGCAGCGCAAGCGGCGCAACATGGGCGGGGAGGCAGCGGACTTTGTGCATTGCCCCGCGTGTGGTCATCGCAAAGCCGGTGGCAGTCTTGGCGACTTTGATCGCCAAGTCGCTGTCGTCTATTTCCGCGATTAACATCCGGTCGCCGGGCGTGTATTCGAGGAAAAGGTTTAGCGAAACGCCATCAACCAAAATCTCGTCCGCGCCGATTTCTACGTCATGCGCGACACCATCGACGGTAATTTGCCAATCGCCCGGCGGGTCCAGATCATCGCCAAGCTGGCCGTCAACTTGCCGCGCACGGTCGGCATTGGCGCAGGCCATGAACCCAGCGACTGCGGCGATTTCGCGGAGTAGCTCTGCGGATGCTGGCGCTCCGTGAAAACCATCAGGATATTCTTCAGCGATAAAGCCAGTTGTGATGTCGCCCGAGCGGAAACGCGGGTGCTGCATGATCGCACTGACGAAATCGATGTTGTGGCCAAGGCCTTCGATCTCGAATTGGTCGAGCGCAGCGATTTGTAGGTCGGCCGCTTCCTCACGTGTTTCGCCCCATGTGATCAGCTTTGCGATCATCGGGTCATAGAACATGCTGACCTCGCCGCCTTCTTCGACGCCGTCGTCTACGCGGACGCCGTCTAGTCCCCGCGCGTTGTAAACGGGGACTGTCCCTTCAGGGACTGTCCCTCTAGCGCCGTCGTTT
>JAYVBJ010000026.1:0-30553 GCA_043750535.1 Sphingomonadales bacterium
GACGTCTGCGCGTGTCATCAAATCAGCATCGATCCCGTCGCACCGCATCGCATCGCCGCGCTGCGCAAGCATCGTCATATCGGCATCACTATGGCCAAGGAACATCGTGCCCCGCGGCGAAAACATGACGTTATAATTGAGATCATCGCTGAGTCCGTGCCAGAGTTTAAGGCCGAATTCGAACAAATCATGCAGCGGTTTTAACCGGTAGTTCGACCGCACAATCGTGGTGTTGCGCCCGGTATTGCCGCCGCCAATCCAGCCTTTTTCAAGCACTGCGATATTTTTGAGCCCGTGTACCTTCGCGAGATAATAAGCCGTCGCGAGACCGTGCCCGCCGCCACCAATGATGATGATGTCATAATGCGGCTTAGGCTCAGGATCGCGCCACGCGGGCTGCCAATGCTTTTGCCCGTTCAGCGCACCGCGCAGCAATCCGAGCGCCGAATAGCGGTTCATGTAATCGGCATCCACCCGCGCTTTTCGCGCCAGTCCGCTTCCAACCCGTCAAAGCGTGACAGCTTGAAAAGATCGAGGTTGGCAAAGGAACATGCACCATCGATTACCAGATCGCGGATGGCATGGCCCGACGCTGGCGACAGCCCGAAACCGACGCTCGACATGGATGCCACCACGACATTGTCGGGGCTGCTCAATCGGTCGATGATCGGGCGGCCATCGGGTGAATTTTCGATCACCCCCGCCCAGCTGCGGATCACATTCAGATGCGCGGCCTTGGGAAATAGCTCTGCCAGTCGTTTCGCCAGATTGCGCGCCAGCGGTGTAGCTGGCCGTGCGGCGGGGCCATTCGCTTCCGTGTCCAGCCATTCATGCGGTCCGCCGCCGTAAGCCAAATTGCCGCGCATTGTCTGGCGGCCATACAGCTTGTGCCCGTCCACGCCGGTAAGGGGCATCATCGGAGCAGGTTCGGTAATGATCATCTCCGCCCGTGCACCCGCCAGCGGAACATCGACACCCAGCTGCGCCATCAGGTGGGGAATTTGCGGACCCGCCGCCACAACCACAGCATCGCAGCCATAGGTCGCATTGGCAGTTTTCACGCCTGTCACTTTACCGCCCGCCGTTTCAAATCCGGTGACGGGGCTATGCTGGATGATCTTTCCGCCCAAATCCTGCAATGCCCATGCATAGGCCTGCACGGTGCGGTGCGGATTGGCATGGCCGCCGAACTTGTAATGCACGCCGCCAAAAGCTTTTTCGCTCGCCAGCGGCACGGCATCCAAAACCTGTTTGGTATCAAGCAATGCAACGGGATGGTTCAGCCGTTTGTGGCGTTCGGCAACAAAGCGGTATTGCTCCCATTGCCGCTCAGTCATCGCGATGATGATGCGTTCTTTTTGATGTTCGGTGGGATAGCCGAGCAGTTCATCCATTTGCGGCCACATCCGCTGTTCTTCATCGAACAAGGGGCTGGCATAATGCGATGCGCCGCCGCCGTTGCGTCCCGATGCTTCCCAGCCGACGATGAACTTGTCGAGGACCGTGACCTTCACTCCCGAACGCGCGAGCCACCAGCCAGCGCTCAAGCCTGTGACGCCGCCGCCGACGATGACTACTTCTGAACCGCTCATTCGTACATCCCCGTATAGAGCATTTGGCGATGCTCGTCTTCATGCTGCGTGCCGATATCCTCGTGGGGGACCCAGGCGGTTGGGATACCAAACCAAACATCCCACGCCGCATCCATCGCCGCAGGTTCCTGCCAATCGGCCATGATTTTGAGCGGCAAAGGACGAACGGGCGCGCGGTGGGTGGCGAGGGGTATGGTGCCAAAGGGTTGATCAGCCTCAATCGCGAGCAGCATCGCCACCTGATCGCGGCACCGGCGGCCTTGGCACACGCCCATTCCGGCGCGAGTGAGGCGCTTGATCTGGTCGGGATTGGCGGGGCCGTCTTCAAGCAAAGTTTCCAATGAACGAGCGCACATTGCGGCGGGGCGGGCGAGATAGTTGGGAGGCTGCACCCCGATCAAGTCGGCGCGGGTCACTTCCTCACACTGGCAGATGATGGTGTCGTCGGCGCTAACGGAAGAGAGCGCGCGCATCCACTCCATCCGGTAGGCGATGTGATCGAAGCCGCTATCCGCCAGTCCCGCACAATCGCCAACAGCGGAGACCGTCGCTTCACCCGCCGGGATATAGCCGCCGCGTGCTGCATTGAGTGCGCGCGGTCCGTGCATGGCGTCGACCAATTCGATTGAGGGGACAAGGCCGATGGCAACACAGATGGTGTCGCAGGCCAGATCTTCTCCGGTGGAGAGAGTGACGCCTTCAACACCGTCGATGCCGCCCTTGGCAGACGCTATCGTCTGGCCGCAACGGATGGCAATTCCAGCCTCCGCAACTTTGGCGACCAGTTCGGCTCCACCTTGCGGCGTATCGCGCACTTCGATCAATCCCAAAACCTCTATGCCGCGTTCGTGCGCCAGCAAAGCCGTCTCCAGTGCCAGATCATGCGAGCCCAACATCAGCATCCGCCGACCAGCAAACGCATCATATCGCGTCAGCAGCATCTGAAGCGCAGCGGCTCCCATTACGCCCGGCTGATTCCAACCCGGAAACGCCATCGCCAAGTCGCGTGCGCCTGTCGCCAGCACAATTTTGTCAAACCCGACCAGCCAAGAACGTTCGGCATCGGCCAGCCCGACCACTTGTTCGGGCAAGCTCTGGACGCCGGGACCATTGCGGTAAACGCCCCAAGCGGTCGTGCCGAGTAGCACTTCAACGCCAGCCTCCATGGCCGTCTCCAGTTCCGCCATGCTCATGAAGATCGCTTCGAGCATACGTTCACTATTTTGCGTCGCAGCAGTCATTCGTCCACCAAAATAGAGTGGTACATCATTGCCCATCAGAGCGCCCGAAACAGGATTTTCATCCACCAGCAGAACGCGTGATCCAGCCTTGGCGGCTTCAATCGCTGACGCAATTCCGCTGGGCCCGGCACCGACGACCACAACGTCGTAACGTGCCTCGGCGGCGCTATGCGTCCCATTGATTGCGCACAAATCGGTTCCGGTAAAATTCAGTTCCATTACACAGCCTCTAATGCTTGCGCCAAATCGGCGATCAGGTCTTCAACATGTTCAAGTCCGACGGAAAGCCGAATCGTACCATCAGTAATTCCGCCCGCCAGCCGTTGTTCGGGCGCCACAGCATAATGCGTCGTGCTGGCCGAATGACAAATCAGAGTTTCAGAACCACCAAGGCTAACTGCCATTTTCATCAGCCGCAGCTGGTCGAGCAAACGAAACGCTTCTGCCTCACCGCCGAGCAAATGAAAAGAAAAGGTCGATCCTGCGGCTTTGCACTGCCGGTCGTAAACCGCGCGCTGGCGGCTGCCCTCTGCCAAAAAGCCCAGATAGGTGACGCCTGCGACCCTTGGATGATCTCGCAGAAATTCGGCAACGCCGCGCGCATTGCTCATCGCACGTTCGGTTCGCACCGCAACCGATTCTAGCGAGCGCAACATTAGCCAGCACGTATTGGGATCGAGATGATTGCCCCACGTCGTCCTCTGCATCCGCAGATGTTCAATCAAGTCTTTTCGGCCACTAATCCCGCCCGCCAGCAAGTCACTATGCCCGCCGCAATATTTGGTAAGCGACGTCATGCACAAATCAACGCCTTGTTCGATGGGGCGCTGTGCGAATGGTCCCAGCAAGGTATTGTCAACCACCACCAGCGGGCGATGCCCTTGCTTTGCGCCAACTTCGTCCGCGATCCGCACCATCAAATCGAGATCAACCATCGCCGCCGTCGGGTTCGCTGGGGTTTCCGCGATAATCAGCTTCAGCGGTCCTTTGGCCATCGCTGCATCTGCGGCTGCGCGCACATCCGCTTCGTCAGTGCCGTCGAGATAAGCCGCTGCATGCGATCCAAATTGCGGCATCATACTGTTATACAGCATATCAACCCCGCCATAAATCGGGCGTCCGTGGATCACGCTATCGCCGGGGCGCACATAGGCCAGCGCAATGCTCGAATGCGCCGCCATGCCGCTGCTATACGCGACGGCCGCTTCGGCCCCGTCGATCGCTGCAAGGCGTTTTTCAAGGAAATCTAGGCCTGGATGGCCAAGTCTGGAATAGATATGGTTGCTCTTCCCGACTTGCGGTCCGCTGCCGTCAAAATACGCCTCGTGTACATCCTTGGCATGTTGTGCCGATGGATAGACGAAGGTGGACGTCATAAAAATTGGCGGCTTGACAGCACCCATGCCGAGTTCCGGATCATAGCCATAGGCAACGGCAAGCGTTTCGGGGTGCATACCCTTGGGAAGATCAGTCGACATGGGCATCAATATAGGCACGCGCCTTGTCGCAATAATAGTCCGTAAATCGCAACGCGAGCATTTCTGCTTCTTGTGAATAGGGGCCGGGGGTATAACCGGCGCTGTTCACGCCAGCTTGATTATTCTCGGCGAGTTGCTTGTCCTCCAGATTGGTTTTGGTCCACAATTCGGTCAGCGAAGCGATATCATAGTCGACGCCTTCAACGGCATCTTTATGGACGAACCATTTGCTGTAAACATGGGTTTCATTGGGGCCAACCGGCACCGCGCTAAACATGAAAACACCGTCCGCTGTGCAGTGCACGAAGCAATGCGGGTCAAGGGCAAAACGCATCGACCCGATGTCGCCGCCATTGACGTCGCACATCAACTTCTTTGACAGATGCTTACCATCATTGGATATCGAGACGCTGCCTTCATTGAGCGAGAACCTTGCAACCTGCCACCAATGTCCTTCGGCGGCTTTATGGGGTAGTCCATGTGCGTCCATTGCGGCTTCAAATTCCTTGATCCGGGCATCCTCGCCAGCATCGAAATGCCGGGACATATCCACCGGAAACGACTTCGCCAGCGCCGGATGGCCGGTTCCGCAATGATAACATTCGCGGGCATTTTCCATGACCAATTTCCAATTGGCATTTTCAACAAGCACGCTTTGATGCGCCAGTTTGGCATTTTTCAACTGATGCGGCGCTGCATAGGCGGCGAGCTTGTCGCCAAATTCATCGAAGGGAGGCGGGGTATCGGACAGGCAGATAAACAATGCGCCTTCAACATTTTTCAGCGCAACAGGATTTAAGCCATGATCGCCTTTGACAAAATCCGCGGGCATACGGTTAGCCGCGAACAGCGATCCATCGAGATCATAGGTCCAGCGGTGATAGGGGCAAACAAGCTTGGGGGCGGTGCCGCTGCCAACCGGGCAGATCATCGAACCACGGTGACGGCAACTGTTGTGAAAGGCCCGAATTTCGCCGCTCTTGTCGCGCGTAATTACGACCGGCCATTTGCCGATCATCAGCGAGATGTAGCTTCCAGACTTGGGCAGTTCGCAATCCATCCCGACCATCAGCCAGCTTTGACCATAGACAGCAGCCATATCAAATTCAAAGGCAATCGAATCAGTATACAGCGACTGCGGCAACGTATGTCCGGGCTTTCGGTCCCGAAATAGCGAACGGATGTGGTCCAGCTCTAACACAATGTTTTCTCCCGCCATGACAAATGCCCATCTCAAACGCAGCTTATGGCCATTCGTTCTTGAACCAAAGCAACCACCGCACATAATCGCATTTTGGCATAGCCCTATACCAAAATGTCGGGCAAATGGAATTTGCATAGAATCACTTATGATTTGAACGGATTTAGAAAGGTCGCAAGATCACAAATCGAACTGTTATCAATCGCCGATGGTTGCCTTTGAATGCGTTGCGGGCATTTGAAGCCGTTGGCCAGCAACTGAGCTTTACCGGCGGTGCGGCGGCGCTATCTGTGTCGCAAAGTGCAATGAGCAGACACGTCATTGGACTTGAAGAATTACTTGGTAAACAGTTATTTGTTAGGGATGCGTCACGATTGACTTTAACAGCCGCTGGTGAAGAATTGCTGCCCGTGGTCGCGAAGAGCTTGGACCGGATCGAGCAAACAATGAATGCGATCAGGGATGATAGTGTGGCGCGCCGCGCGCTGCGCATACACATTCCGCCATCTTTATTACAGCAGCTGTTTCTGCCATTGTTGCGAGATTTTCACTTTGAATTTCCAGACATCCGTATAGATGTTTCAAGCGCACATGTAACCGGGTTGCCAGCGACAAATCTCGATATGGCGATTGTCTATGATCGGCCGAATGTCGACGACCGAGTAACTGATTTATTGTGGATGGTCCGCGTCGCTCCGCTCTGTTCACCAGAAACCGCCGCACGGATCGGCGATCTGTCGCTTGAACAATTCTTAGCCGCAGAGGAATTGCTTCACCTAAAACTAGACGATCAACCGCGGGAATTGCTGTGGAGCGCCTATGCCCGGCAATGCGGCATCGGCGTTGCCATCGGTGACGGCCTGGCCTTCGATACCGCAATTGCGCTGGCCCAATATGCTATGGCGGCGAATGGTGTGATGCTCGGCGATATTGATATGTTTGCAAGCGAAATAGCGAACGGCCAACTCGTGATGCCATTTCCCGCAGTGGTTGAAGATGGATACGGTTATTATCTCAAATTGCATGCCGACGATATGTCTGATCCGGCGATTTCTGTTTTCCGAAGCTGGCTAATCCAGCGATTGGGAAAAACTCAGATTTACGATGATAAAACATCACCATAGGTTTACTTCGCGAGGTTTAATTCAGCCAGCATAGCGACGGCAGCAAGCGCGTTGGGTTCAAGGCCCTGTGCACCAATGATAAGCCGCTTCATTCGCGGATCCCAATAGAGCTGGATATGGTGTGCGGTTGCGCCCACGGGATCGTCATCCGTCTCCAGATTTTTGGCAATCTGATTGACCATATGGACCAGGCGCTCGACGGTGTTCATTCCGCAGGTACTTCCGCTTCGATCCGGCGTGATCTTTCCGACAACGCTTCATATTCTTCCTGCCAATCCGTCGGGCCATTTGATGCGCTGATTTGCACCGCCGTCACTTTATATTCCGGGCAGTTCGTTGCCCAGTCACTATAGTCAGTGGTGACCACATTGGCCTGGGTAACGGCATGGTGGAACGTGGTGTAGACGACGCCGGGCGCGACCCGGTCGGTAACGGTGGCGCGCAAAGTCGTTTCGCCCGCCCGGCTGGCCAGTTTGATCCAGTCGCCAGTTTTTACGCCGCGATCCTCTGCATCGACAGGATGGATTTCAAGAAGATCTTCGGGATGCCAAGCGACATTCTCGGTGCGCCGTGTCTGTGCGCCGACATTGTAATGCGACAATATACGTCCGGTGGTCAGCAACAACGGGAAGCGCGGGCCGGTCTTTTCATCGGTTGGCACATAATCGGTTACGACGAATTTGCCCTTGCCGCGAACGAAGCCGTCAACATGCATAATTGGCGAACCGTTCGGCGCATCTGCAGTGACCGGCCATTGCAGCGATCCTTCTTCGTCGAGCCGGTCAAAAGATACTCCGGCGAAAGTCGGCGTGAGGCGGGAAATTTCATCCATTATCTCGCTTGGGTGACTGTAGTTCCAATCGAGGCCCATCGCTTGCGCTAACTTTTGCGTAACCTCCCAATCCTCAAGGCCGTTCATTGGCGTCATTACCTTGCGCACCGGCTGAATGCGGCGTTCGGCGTTGGTAAAGGTGCCATTCTTTTCAAGAAATGTTGAACCCGGCAGGAATATATGCGCGTAGTTTGCAGTTTCGTTAAGGAACAAGTCATGGACAATGACGCATTCCATTGCGGCAAGTCCGGCCGATACATGTTTGGTATCCGGATCGGATTGGAGAATGTCTTCGCCCTGACAATATAACGCCTTAAATACGCCGTCGACGGCGGCATCGAGCATGTTGGGAATACGCAAGCCCGGTTCGGGATCGAGCGCAACGCCCCAGTCATTTTCAAACAAGCGCCGTGTGTCGCCGTCGCTTATGTGACGGTAGCCGGAAAGCTCGTGCGGGAAACTGCCCATATCGCATGCGCCCTGCACGTTATTCTGTCCGCGCAGCGGGTTCACGCCGACACCGCGCCGCCCGATATTGCCGGTTGCCATGGCGAGGTTGGCAATCGCCATCACGGTCGAGCTGCCTTGCGAATGTTCGGTTACGCCGAGTCCGTAATAAATCGCTCCATTGCCGCCAGTCGCATAAAGCCGGGCAGCGGCACGCAATTCGCCTGCATCAACGAGCGTAACGGGTTGCAGGTTTTCCGGGCTGTTGCGTGCTTGCGACACGAATTCGGCCCAGTGGTTATATTCATCCCAATCGCAGCGTTCCCTTACGAATTTTTCGTTCGCCAAGCCTTCGGTTACGATCACGTGCGCCATTGCCGTCAGCACGGCAACGTTGGTCCCCGGACGCAGCGGCAGATGATGCTGCGCCTCAATATGCGGGCTGCGCACAATATCGGTGCGGCGCGGGTCGATTACGATCAACTTTGCACCGGGTTTGCCATCTTGACCGCGCAAACGGCGCTTCATCCTGCTGGCAAAAACCGGATGGCCGTCGGTTGGGTTGGCGCCGATGATCAGGATCACTTCGCTGTCTTCGACACTGTCAAAATCTTGTGTTCCAGCGCTCGTGCCGAAAGTCGTCCCTAGACCATAGCCCGTCGGTGAATGGCAAACGCGCGCGCAAGTATCGACATTATTATTGCCAAATCCGGCGCGGACCAGTTTTTGCACAAGAAACGTTTCTTCATTGGTGCAACGGCTGGACGTGATACCGCCCAATGCATGCCTGCCATATGTGTCGGCGATCCGTTTCAGTTCAGACGCAGTATAAGCAAACGCCTCATCCCATTCGACTTCGCGCCAAGGGTCGCTGATCGATTTGCGGATCATGGGCTTCAGGATACGTTCCTGATGTTGGGCATAGCCCCACGCAAAACGTCCCTTTACGCAGCTATGGCCGCGATTGGCCTTGCCGTCTTTATAGGGCACCATCCGGACAACCTGTTCGCCCCGCATTTCGGCGCGAAACGTGCAGCCCACGCCGCAATAGGCACAGGTCGTGACCACGCTGCGTTCCGGCGTACCAATCTCGACCACTTTCTTTTCGATCAGCGTTGCTGTTGGGCACGCCTGCACACACGCACCGCACGATACGCATTCGCTGCCTAAAAAATTGTCGCTAGCCAGTCCAGCCGAAATTTTGGAATCCCATCCCCGTCCTTCCATCGTCAGCGCCAATGTGCCTTGCACCTCGTCGCAAGCCCGGATGCAGCGCGAACAGGCGATGCATTTGGACGGATCAAAATCGAAATAAGGGTTGGAGTGATCGATTTCCTGGCCAAGATGGTCTGCTTGAACATCATAACGCACATCGCGAAGCCCAACCGCACCCGCCTGATCCTGTAATTCGCAATCGCCATTTGCGCCGCAGGTCAAGCAATCGAGCGGATGATCGGAAATATAAAGCTCCATCACGCCCTTACGCAGTTTTGCCAGATGCGGCGTCTGCGTGCGCACAACCATGCCGGGTTCAACCGGCGTTGTGCAACTGGCGGGCGTACCGCGCCGACCATCGATCTCGACCAAGCACAAGCGGCATGAGCCAAAGCTTTTGACGCTGTCGGTCGCGCACAATTTGGGGATCGACGTGCCTTGTTCCGATGCAGCGCGCATGATGCTTGATCCAGCGGGCACAGTGACCGTGCGGCCGTCAATGGTCAGCGTAATTGGCTCGCTTGATTTGGACGCTGGCGTCCCGAAGTCATTTTGCGGTTGGTACGTCATGGTTTCACCTTACACCAAAATGGTGGGAATTTTGAGAGATAGTTTCATTTAAGACCCAACGAAAGTGCGCGGATATGTTCTGGGCCGATGCCGCAGCATCCGCCAATCATTGTTGCACCCGATCCGGCCCACTTTTTCGCCCAATCAAGATAGCGGGGTGGATCAAGGTCAGCGCGAATTTGCCGTAGTCCGGTATTGGCACCGACTTCTTCTTCGGTGTGCGCGAAACCGTTGGCATAAACGCCGATTTCCATTTCGCTGTTGCCGATTGCTGCCTTTGCTCTTTGAACCGCATCCTCCATCACTTCGGGTGCGCTGCAATTGAACAATAGTGCTTTTGCGCCAAGCTTTTGTGCCACCAGCACTGCGGCCTCGATCGTTTCGCCCGAACGAAGCATCGCCACGCCTTCGTCATTGAGCGTGAAGGAGAGCCACAAGGGGCGCGCGTCACCTTGCAACATTTCACCAATCAATTCAGCCTCCCCAAGGGTGCTCAAAGTTTCGGCAAGCCACAGATCGGCAAAAGGATTCAATCCATCAATCAGGACTGAGAGGATGCTGCGCGCCGCTTCAATCTCAAACAGATCGGGGCGATATGATCCGAGGACTGGCGGCAGTGATCCGGCAACTTTCAAACCATGGCGATCTGCGACTTCGCGGGCTATGCTCCCTGCCAAGCCTGCCAGCTCTGCACCGCGTTGCGCAAAACGCTCTTCGCCGATATGAAATGGGACAACGGCATAGCTGTTTGTGGAAATCACCTTTGCACCGGCCACCGCAAACGCATCATGTGCCTTGGTGACAAACTCCGGTGCCTCCATTAGTGCAAGTGCCGACCATTCGGGTTGGCCAAACGGCGCACCCAAGCGTTGCAATTCACGGCCCATGCCGCCGTCGAGAATGGTAACCGTCATTTGAAATCTTCGGGAAAATGCGTGATCGCGCTCATGACCGGATAGGGGGTGAAGCCGCCCAAGGCGCAAAGCGAACCGAATTTCATCGTTTCAGACAAATCAGCAATTAACGCCAGATTGGCTTCGACATTCTTGCCCGCGATAATCTGGTCCAGCGTTTCGACGCCGCGGGTGCTGCCTAAACGGCACGGCGTGCATTTTCCGCAACTTTCGATGGCACAAAACTCCATCGCAAAACGCGCCATTTGCGCCATGTCGACCGTCTCATCGAAAACAGTTATACCGGCATGGCCGATTAAAGCATCGGCAGCGGCAAAAGCTTCATAGTCGAAAGGCAGGTCGAATTGTGCAGGCGGGATATACGCTCCCAAAGGTCCGCCAACCTGAACGCAGCGCACCGGACGACCGCTTGCTGTACCGCCGCCAATGTCGTTGACAAGTTCGCCGAGCGTTATGCCAAACGCGACCTCGAACAGCCCGCCGTGTTTGACATTCCCGGCAAGCTGCACGGGCATCGTTCCCTTGGAACGGCCCATGCCGAACGCAGCATAGGCTTCGCCGCCATGTGCCAATATCCAGGGCACTGCAGCAAGCGTCAAAACATTGTTGACCACCGTTGGTTTGCCAAACAAGCCTTCGAGCGCGGGCAGGGGCGGTTTGGCGCGAACTTCTCCGCGCTTTCCTTCTAAGCTATTGAGCAATGACGTTTCTTCACCGCAGACATAAGATCCAGCACCCACGCGCACTTCAACAACAAAGGGCGCAATCAGATGGGATGAGGCCATGATCGCAGCTTCCATTTTTGCGATCGCATGCGGATATTCTGACCTTATATAAACATAGCCTTTGTTCGCGCCAACAGCGAGCCCCGCAATCGCCATGCCTTCGATCAGCATGAAGGGGTCGCCCTCCATCACCATCCTGTCGGCAAAGGTCGCGCTGTCACCTTCATCGGCGTTGCAGACGATGTATTTTTGGTCGGCGGCAGCTCCTGCGACGGTTTTCCACTTGATACCAGCAGGAAATCCTGCGCCGCCGCGGCCACGTAATCCAGAGGCCAACACTGCTTCTATCGTGGCTTCACTGCCCATTTCACGCGCTTTGGCAAGGCCAAGCCAGCCTTCGGATGCATAATAATCGTCGAGCGATGCCGGCCGTGTTTTTCCGGCGCGCGCAAAGGTCAGGCGGTTTTGCTTTGTAATGAAGGGATGATCTTCGATGCGGCCAATCGATGGCGCGTCACCAGCGATGATCGCCGCAACCATATCGGCTGAAACCGGACCATAACCAATCCCGTCAATTTCGGCGAGCGGTTCCAGCCAATGCATGCCCCAGCTCGACACGCGTTGTACCTCTGCGCCCGCCTTTACAAAGGCTTCAGCGACCGCATCTGCTCCGCAAGCGAGCGCCACGGCGTCGTCGGAAATCCGGACCTTCATGCGCTTGCCATCAATGCGGTCAGCCGTTCAGCATCTAGCCGGGCATAAACCGCATCGCCAATCATAGCAGCAGGGCCAACCGAGCACAGGCCAAGGCAATATACGGCTTCGACCTTCACGCGGCTTTGTGCGTCGGCGATTGGCACCAATGCTTCGACGCCCCGCGCTTTGCAGGCTTCCGCGCGGCACAGTTTAATGACAGGACGGACTTCCGCTTCTTTTCGAAAATCATGGTAGAAGCTGACCACGCCGTATACTTCGGCGCGGGTCAGGTTGAGCGCGCCTGCAATCTCGCGCATCGCATCCTCGCTGACATGGCCAAACGTCTTTTGTACATCATGCAAGATAGGCAGGAGAGGCCCCTCCCGCCCTTCATGTTCGGCAACTATGTCGGCGATTGTCGTCATTTAGAATACCACGACACTACGGATGCTTTCACCGGCATGCATCAAGTCAAAACCTTTGTTGATTTCTTCAAGCGAGAGAACATGGGTGATCATCGGGTCGATTTGGATCGTACCATCCATGTAAAGATCAACGATCTTCGGAACGTCAGTGCGGCCTTTTGCTCCGCCAAACGCGGTCCCGCGCCAATTGCGGCCGGTGACCAATTGGAACGGACGGGTGCTGATTTCTTTGCCAGCCTCTGCCACGCCAATGATGATCGAGGTTCCCCAGCCGCGGTGGCAGGCCTCAAGTGCTTGGCGCATGACCGTTGTGTTGCCGGTGCAATCGAAGGTGTATTCCGCGCCGCCGTCGGTTAGCGCCACAAGATGGGCAACGATATCGCCGTCAACATCCTTTGGGTTGACGAAATGGGTCATGCCAAATTTCTTGCCCCATTCTTCGCGGTCAGGGTTAATGTCAACGCCAACAATCATGTTGGCCCCAGCCATTTTTGCGCCTTGCAACACGTTCAGGCCGATCCCGCCAAGTCCAAAGATGATCACATTGTCGCCTGGCTGGACTTTGGCGGTATTGGTAACAGCTCCGACGCCGGTGGTAACGCCGCAACCGATGTAACAGGCGCTGTTGAACGGCGCGTCCTCACGGATTTTCGCGACCGCGATTTCGGGCAACACCGTGAAGTTGGAAAAGGTTGAGCACCCCATATAGTGAAAGATTGTCTGGCCTTTATAGGAAAACCGCGATGTTCCGTCTGGCATCAGGCCCTTGCCCTGCGTCGCGCGGATTGCGGTGCACAGGTTGGTCTTGCCCGATAGGCAGCTTTTACATTGGCGGCATTCCGGCGTGTACAGCGGGATCACATGATCACCGGGCTTAACCGAGGTTACGCCTGCACCAACCTCGCGAACGATACCTGCGCCTTCATGCCCAAGCACGCTGGGGAAGATTCCCTCGCTGTCAAAACCGTCCAGCGTATAGGCGTCGGTATGGCAAATGCCGGTTGCTTTGATCTCGATCAACACTTCGCCAGCCTTTGGGCCTTCCAAATCGAGTTCTACAATTTCAAGTGGCTTTTTCGCTTCAAACGCTACGGCTGCGCGGGTCTTCACATCAATTCTCCTATGTTCTACAATCAACGACAATGACGGCCCAGCCGCCTTTCGATGTTTCCTTATACTTGTCTCGTGCATCAAGGCCAGCCTGATGCGTCGTTTCAATCACTTTACCGGGCATTTATGATGGTTCCGGCAATGCAACAATCAAGGGATCATGGCCAGTTTGTTTCAGAAAGGAAATCAGACCAACGCTTGAAAGCCCAATCGTCGCAGTATTGCGAAGCGGGTGGACGTTGATGCACTCAGCCGAAGATAATCGTTCATCAAGCACGATATTCACTTGCCCGTCCAAATCGTTGAAAGCAGCAAGCGGGGTTACCGAGCCGGGCAAGATACCTAACAAGCGCTCCATATCCTCGGCTTTGCCAAAACTGACCTTCTTTGACCCGATGGCACCGGGCAGTTGTTTCAAGTCAATACGCGCATCATGCGGCGCGGTCACCAGCCAGAACTGGCCCGCAGCATCCTTTAAGAACAGGTTTTTGGTATGCGCGCCGTCAAGCTTCTCATGCAGCTCCGCGCTTGTTTCAACGGTAAATACCGCTTCATGCTCATGCATAGTCCAATCTATATTTGAACTGCTGAGCGCGTCCAGCATGGCTTGCTCACGGGTCAACGGGGCTTCCTTTATTTGAACACAACCGTGCGAGTACCGCTTAGCATAACGCGGTGTTCCAGATGTAGCTTCACCGCGCGCGCCAAAACCCTGCTCTCGGTATCTTGCCCCTGCGCGATCAAGTCATCGACGGTATCCGCGTGATCGACGATAGACACATCCTGCGTAATGATAGGGCCTTCATCAAGGTCGGCCGTCACATAATGCGCCGTTGCGCCCACCATCTTCACGCCGCGCTCATACGCCCGGTGGTAAGGCTTTGCGCCTTTAAATCCGGGCAAAAAGCTATGATGAATGTTAATCACCCGTCCATCCAGCTTTCGGCAAAGCTGATCAGATAGTACTTGCATGTAGCGCGCGAGAATAATGAGGTCGACCTGCTGCTCCTCAACCATCGCCAGCAACTTGGCTTCTTGTTCCAGCTTATTGGCGGGCGTAACCGGCATGTGATGGAAATCAATGCCTTCATGTTCGGCCCGGCGTTGCCAATTTGTGTGGTTGGAGACGATGCTCGTCACTTCCATCGGCAACCGGCCAGTTGAAGTCCGGTACAGCAAATCATTCAGACAATGGCCGCCTTGGCTGACCATGATCATGGCGCGCAGTTTTTTGCGCGTGTCATGAATACTCCAGTCCAGCCTAAAAGCTGTGGCAACGGGGGTGAACGCATCAACGAAACTCTCGCTGGTTTTGCCTTCGGGTGCCGCAATTGCAACCCGCATAAAGAATTGACCGGTGCTTTCGTCGCCATATTGCGCGCTCGCGATGATATTGCAGTCTTGACTGACAATCGAGTTCGCAACCGCCGCAACAATACCTTTTCGATCTTCGCTCGCGACCAGCAGAATAAAATCAGCCCTGTTTGTCATTTCTTCCCCCAAATCCAATAGCTCGGATGCACTTAGCCGCGCCCGTTGCTCAATTCCATGCACCGACGAGTATATTAGTCGTTCTAATTGCAATATGTAGATCTTATGATTGTCACCGAAAATAATTTTACAGGTCGCAGCAATATGAATTTTGCAGTAATTAATTTTACTGATAGGTTAAAATTGTTCAATTGCGAGAAAAGGGCTGTGATTACAGGTTGAGTGGTATCAATGGGATTTGATCTTTCGGCAAACGAAAGACGAGAAAAGGGAGAAAGACATTGAAAATTAGATGGAAATTGTCAACTGCTGCGTTTGTACTGGCATCGTTTGGTGCAGGCGGAACGCAAGCGATGGCGCAGAACGCCGGTGCGGCCGGCGCTGAAGAAAGCGATCGCGGTATCGCTGATATCATCGTTACAGCAACGCGGCGTGAGGAATCACTCAACAAGATTCCTTTGGCTATTCAAGCGTTGAGCGGTGATGCGCTGAGCGATTTGAACATTACCAAGTTTGATAAGCTCATCGAATATCTGCCGAACGTGCGTACTGCATCGCGTGGTCCCGGCGCTTCGTCGATCTTCATCCGTGGCCTTTCAACCGATTCTCCGGGTCTGCAAGTTTCCGGCACGGCTGGCGCTCAGCCAACTGTGGCCCTGTATATCAACGATGCGCCTGCTTCATTGGTGGGCCGCAACCTTGATCTTTATACTGTTGACCTTCAACGCGTCGAAGTGTTGGCCGGTCCGCAGGGTACTTTATTCGGTTCGAGCGCGATGGGCGGCGCGGTCCGCTACATCACCAACAAGCCAGACGCCTCTGCGTTTCACTCAGGTTTCAATGCCAGCTATGCCTTTACCAAAAGCGGTAAGGAAAGCGTCGCAGGCGATGCTTTCATTAACGTTCCTATCATCCAAGACAAGCTGGCTTTGCGCGCGGTAATTTATACCGACCGTCAAGGCGGTTATATCGACAATGTTGCAGGCACATTCCAGATGCCGTTCAACGGCAATGTCGGAATTGCTGGTAAGTTGCCGACGGGCAATCCGTTGTTGGTGATGCGAGCAATCCAATCGTGCCAAGCTACGGCGACAACAGTGGTAGCCAATTGCACCGGTAGCAATTATCGGGCACCAGTCCGCCAAGAGATCCGCAACGATAAATTCGTGGAAAAGGACTATAACGATGCGACTTATCGCGGCGGACGTCTGGCGCTGACTTGGAATTTGACTGATGATTGGTCAATTGACCTGATGCACTTGCGTCAAGAACTCGATACTGACGGCGTGTTTGACTATGAACCCGGTGTAGGCGACCTTCAGGTAACAAAGTTCAACGATAACTCGCTGCGCGACAAGGCTAACTTGTCCACAGTCACTTTGAACGGGCGTTTGGGCGCTCTCGATTTGATCTACACTGGTTCGTTCTTGAAGCACAAAGCGACGCAGGTTGCCGACTATGCAGGATATTCCAATATCGGGCTTTATTTGCCCTATTATGAATGTGATCGCGGTGTCTATTACACGGCCGCCTACAATGGTAACATCGGTAATACCTGCTATGCGCCGAATAAGAGCTATCAGACCCGCAACGAAACTAAGCGTTTTACGCAGGAATTCCGTGTCACGACGCCTGCAGAAAACCGCATCCGTGGAACATTCGGCCTGTTTTATGACAACAACAAGCTGAAAGATAACACCGATTGGTCGTATTTGCAGGAAGCAGCAGGGTTCCTTTATCGCCGCGCTCCTAATCCAGCTGTAAATGCCAATGATACCAGCGTCCGGTCGGTAAATGTCGGTTTTTTCAACGACGTCCAGCGTCAGGATAAGCAGTTTGCCGCTTTTGGTGAGGCTTCGTTCGACATCATTCCGGACAAGTTGATATTGACCGGTGGTTTGCGCTATTACAACGAAAAGGCGTCTATAAACGGTTCGTCTGCGGGTAGTTTTGCAACGGGTGCGCGGGGCTTTTATAATGCGGCTTTGGGTACTTACTCTGCAACACCGCCGCCGCCACTGCCAGGACAGCCAATTCCACCACCATTTGTTCCACCTGCCTTCTACGGTATCAGTGCCAACTTGAATCAACTTTACGCCGCCGCGTCACCCGCGAAGTATACGGGTGTGCTATACAAGGCTAATTTGACGTATAAGTTCAACGAAAGCTCGCTGGTTTATGCAACTTACTCGGACGGCTATCGTCCTGGTGGTTTCAACCGTCGTCCTTGCCGTGTGCCTAGTGCGATTTGTCCAACCAATGCCGACTTTGTGCGTCTCGGCACTTATGTTCCTGATAAGGTTCAGAACTACGAAGTTGGCGGCAAGTTCTCGATGTTTGACCGCACGCTGCAGTTAAACCTTGCTGCATATTTGATCGATTGGAAGAACATCCAGATCACTGTGTTCGATCAGAATATCTCCAACCAGACATTCACAACCAATTTGCTCGATGCCCAGATCAAGGGGATTGAAGGCGACTTGACCTGGCGGGCTACGGACGAATTCACACTGAACAGTGCGTTCTCGTTCAACGACTCCGAATTGACGAAGTATCGTAAGAACACAACGGTTCTGCGTCCGCTTGGTGGACCATTGGCTTTGAGCCCGAAGTTCCAGTTCAATGCCCGGCTTCATTGGGAAAAAGAACTTGCATCTGGCCTCAGTACGTTTGCAAATGTCAGCTTCCACCATGTCGGCAAGAGCATCTCTGACGTGATCGACAATACGGATATTCGTTATCAATCGTCAAACCCGACTTTGGGCTATGCGGCGTCTATACCGGTGACGTACAATGGCGTTCTTGTGCGCCCAGGTGATGTCATTGTACCGCTACCTGCAGCTCAGCAACTCGCTTCCTATAACACCATCGCAGCATCGTTGGGCGTTTCACGGGATGAGTGGCGGCTTGAATTGTTTGGTGACAATTTGACCGACGAACGTCCGGAACTGTACAAGAGCGGAAACGATGGTGAGCTTCGGACGACAACGTCGCGTCCGCGCACATTTGGTCTACGTCTCTCGTACAAGATGTAATCGAAGCAACAGCGGCGCCCCGGTCAGGTTTTGGCCGGGGCGCTACTGAACCCGATTTGCGTTGCAGACTGACTTGTTCTGGACCAATATCGTCGCTGTGGCTGGTGGCCCTGCGGAGGAAAGATAACAATGCAAATGACAGGCGAGGTCGAAAGCCCTGAAGAGGGGCTGCGCCATGCGCGTCAATTGTTGCAAAGTGGCCGCTTTGCCGACGCGATAGATGTCTGCAACGGCATTTTGGATCAGGAAACGGACCATCGCGACGCGCTCTATGCGCTGGCTGTGGCGCAACGTTTCAGTAATGATGTCGCCGCATCTCTAGCAACACTTGACCATTTGATCGGCCTCGCGCCCAGCTATGGCCGGGCTTGGCAAGAACGCGGGCATTGTTTGCGCGATCTTGGCCGAAACGAAGAGGCCTTTGCGGCCTATCAATCCGCCATTACCCATAACGGCGCGCTTGCCGCAAGCTGGCGCATGCTTTCAGAACTGCACCGTGCCGCCGGGCGCGGGGCGCAAGCTGACTTTGCCGGATCACAATTCGGATATCTTTCCGCACTTCCCGCAGAGCTGCAGAGCGTCGCCAGCTTCATACAGGAAGGCCGGATCAGCAAGGCCGAAACCCTGTGCCGGGCATTCCTGCAGCGCGAGGGGCACCATGTTGAGGGGATGCGGCTACTGGCCGAGATCGGCCTGCGCTTCAACGCTTATGATGAAGCCGAATTTCTGCTTGAATCGGCGAAGGAGCTGGAGCCTGATAATGTCAGCGCCCATTATGATTACGCCAAGATACTTAGAAAACGGCAAAAATTTGAACAATCGCTGGCAGAAGCGATTGAGCTGCGCGCCAAGGAGCCGGGCAATCCCGAATTTGAAATGCTCTATGCCAATGAAAATCTGGCTGTCGGCAATTTCGATGAAGCGATGGACACGTACCGGGCCTTGCTTGAGGCAATGCCGGACAATCCGGGCATCAACCTCACTTATGGCCATGCGCTCAAGACGGTGGGCCGGCAAGACGAAGCAATTGCTGCGTATCAGCGTGCATATCAGGTGCGGCGCGATTGCGGCGATGCCTTCTGGAGCCTTGCCAACCTTAAGACGTACCGATTTTCGGATGCCGAACTGGCGCAAATGAGCGAGCAGGAAAGTTCACCTGCGGTTGCGCTCTCCGACCGTTATCATCTGTGCTTCGCGTTGGGCAAGGCGTTAGAGGATCGCGGGGATTATCAGGACTCCTTCGGCTGTTACGAGCGCGGCAACCGGCTGAAACGCGAGGAGCTAAAATATGATCCGCAGCGTCTGGAAGATGAAATGCAGCGTCAGCGCGCGCACGTATCCGCAGACTTGCTGGACCACTTCAAAGGCGCAGGATACCCGGCCGCCGATCCGATCTTCATCGTTGGCCTGCCGCGCGCGGGATCGACGTTGCTTGAGCAGATACTCGCTTCGCACAGCCAGGTCGAGGGCACGATGGAGCTGCCCAACATATTGGCGCTGTCGCACCGGCTCGATCACCGCAAAATGCGAAGCGAAGAGCCGGAATATCCGGCCAACTTGGACGAATTGACAGCTGACGAACTCACCGAGTTCGGTGCGGCATTCATCCGCGACACGCGCATCTATCGCAAGCAGGGCACACCGTTCTTCATTGATAAGATGCCCAACAACTTTCGCCACATCGGCTTGATCCACATGATCCTGCCCAATGCCAAAATCATCGATGCCCGGCGGGAGGCGATGAGCTGTTGTTTCAGCGGTTTCAAACAATTGTTCGCAGAAGGCCAAGAGTTCACATACGGGCTGGAGGAAATCGGCCGTTATTACAGCGATTATGTTAAGCTGATGGACCATTGGGACACGGTCTTGCCTGGCAAAATTTTGCGTGTTCGTTACGAAGAGGTCGTCGCAGACCTTGAAACCCAAGTGCGCCGTCTATTGGATTTCTGCGGGCTGCCGTTTGAGGAGGCCTGTGTTAACTTCCACGAAACCGAACGCGCCGTCCGCACGGCTAGTTCGGAGCAAGTGCGTCAACCGATTTTCAAAAGCGGCGTAGATCAATGGGAAAATTTTTCGCCCTATCTTGATCCGCTACGCAAAATATTAGGGCCAGAACTGGCCCAACACGGAGGGAAATAAGCATGGCGAGTAAAGCATCAGAAGGGCCAGTTGACGCCGACAGCGTCGCATCAATGGGGCGGCGCTGGTATGTGTTGATCATCATGACGCTGGTTTACACGATCAGCATCGCGGATCGTTATGTCCTGTCAACCGTGCTGGGCCCCATCGCTAAGGAGTTCAATCTGTCCGACATAGAAACAGCATGGCTGGGAATTCCGCTTGCGCTGTTTTACGTAGGCATGGGCATTCCGCTGTCTTGGCTGTGTGATCGTACCAATCGCACCAGATTGCTGGCAGCTTCGGTTGCGGTCTGGTCAGCCGCGACGGCGATTACCGGTTACACAAAGGGCTATTTTGACTTGCTGCTCGCACGCGTTGGCGTTGGCGTTGGCGAGGCGGGAGGCACACCCGCCTGCAATTCGATTATTGCCGATTATTTTCCCGCAGACCGGCGCGCGATGGCGATGACTGTTTTCGCACTCGGCGGGTCGCTCGGCGCTTGGTTCGGTTCGAGTTTTGCCGGTTCAGTCTCGGCTGAGCAGGGCTGGCGGGCGGCGTTTCTGGTGCTCGGCATTCCCGGAATTGTCCTTGCGCTGATCATCTTGGTGACAATCAAGGAACCTAAGCGCGGACAGTTGGACACGGTTTCGGCAGAAGAAGCGCCGTCCGTAATGGAAACGCTCAAGTTCCTCTGGTCGCAAAAGGCAGTGCGCCACACCTTTGCGGCCAGCGGGCTTTCCGCCTTTTGGGGGTGGGGCCTTATGTGGTTCACCCCGCTCTTCATGCAGCGGACCTACGGCCTAGATGAAGCCGCTTCGGGAAGCATATTGGGCAGCATCTATCTGTGGGGCGGCGTCGGTGCGACTTTGATCACGGCGTATCTCGTTGCCCGTCCTTCCTTCAAAGACCCTCGCAAAATCGCCCGCCTGCTTGCGATTTATACGGGACTGGCGACGATCCCGTCATTCTTCGCGTATTGGACGAATGACTTAGGTACAGCTACAGTCATGTGGTGGCTCTTTATTCCGGCCATCTATTTCTACATCGGCCCTTCATTCGCGCTGTGCCAAAATCTGGCACCGGCCAGAATGCGCTCCATGGCGGTCGCGATCACCTTGCTGATTGCCAACGTCCTCAATCTGATCGTCGCGCCCATGTTTGTTGGTGCCATCAGCGATTTCGTTGCAGGGCCAGCCGGGGCGGATGCCGCATCGCTGCGCATTGCCCAGCTCGTGCTGGCACCAACCGGTCTTTGGGCGGCATGGCATTATTGGCGCGTTGAAAAATACATCATTGAAGATCAGAAGAGAGCCGTTGGTTATGTCTAATTCCCCCCTTAAATCGTACATAAATGGCAAATGGGTCGCGCCTGCGACGTCAACAGCCACCGTCGAAGCGGTCAATCCAGCGACCGAAGAAGTGTGCGCGATTGTTGCTGTTTGCGGGCATGACGATGTTGATATGGCTGTCCAAGCTGCGCGCGCGGCATTTGAAAGTTATTGCGCCACGACGCTGGACGAACGGATTGCACTTACGGAAAAGTTGATCACTATTTTCGAACGGCGCTACGACGAAATGGTGACGGCCATTTCCACAGAAATGGGTGCACCCTATGACTTGTCTTTCGACGCACAGGCCGAAAGCGGTCCTGGCCATTTGCGTGCAACAATTCGGGCGGCGCGCGAAATGGCGTGGGAATATGAAGTCGGCGTAGATGGTGTGGTTGTCCATGAACCCATCGGTGTGTGCGTGCTGATCACACCATGGAACTGGCCGATCAATCAGATTGTGTGCAAGGCTGGACCTGCGCTGATCGCGGGTTGCACGATGGTGCTGAAACCGAGTGAAATAGCGCCGCTTTCGGCACAACTTTTTGCCGAAATGGTCGATGAGGCGGGGTTCCCCAAAGGCGTGTTTAACATGGTCCACGGGACCGGAGCGGCCATAGGCGAAACGCTCACGAGCCACCCTGAAGTCGACATGATTTCGTTTACCGGATCGACGCGTGCCGGTGTGCAAATTGCGAAGACGGCCGCCGATACGGTCAAGCGCGTGGCGCAAGAGCTGGGCGGCAAATCTGCCAATATCGTCTTTGCTGATGCAGGGCTGGAGGCGGCGGTTACACGCGGCGTCCTCCATTGCTTTAGCAATACCGGCCAGTCGTGCAACGCGCCGACACGCATGCTCGTTGAGCAATCGGTTTACGATGAGGCCGTCGCCATCGCCGCGCGCGTCGCCAAAGGCGTGAAGCTCGGCGATCCTAAGGAAAAGGGATCGCATTACGGCCCCGTTGTCAGCAAAGCGCATTTTGACAAAATACAAGGGCTGATCCAGGTCGGTATCGACGAAGGCGCGACGCTTGTTGCAGGCGGTACGGGCAGGGCGGACGGCTTTGATCGCGGCTATTATGTGAAGCCAACAATCTTTGCGGGCGTCCACAACAAGGTGCGGATTGCACAGGAAGAAGTATTTGGTCCGGTGCTTGTGATGATACCGTTCAAAGATGAGGCCGATGCCATCGCCATCGCCAATGACTCGCCCTACGGCCTATATGCCTATGTCCAGACTAATGACATGCAGCGGGCGCGCCGCATTTCGCGGGCGATGCGCGCGGGCGGGGTAAGCATCAACGGCACCAGCCAGGATTATATGGCGCCCTTTGGCGGTTATAAGCAATCAGGCAATGGCCGCGAATATGGCGAGTTTGGCTTGCGCGATTTCCTCGAGATCAAATCGATCAGCGGGTTTCGCACCCCGTGAAACTGACTGATATCCAGACCTTTGTTGTCGGCAATCCGCCACCTCATTTCGGCGGACGTTATTTTGTCTTTGTAAAGCTGACAACAGATGCCGGTGTGTCCGGCATAGGTGAGGCATATTGCGTTCCGTTTGAACCACATCTCGTCGCCAAGATGATTGAGGATGTATTTGCGCGCTATGTTGCGGGCAACGATCCGCATGACATCGAAACGATGTGGCGCAGGGTATATTCGAGCGGATTTACACAGCATCCTGATCTGACATTGATGGGCGTGCTTTCGGCGCTCGAAATGGCGTGCTGGGATATCATCGGCAAGGAAGCGAACAAGCCGGTGTATAAATTGCTTGGCGGGCAAGTGCACGAACGGCTGCGCTCCTACACCTATATTTATCCGCGCCCCGGTGATCAAGCCGACGTCTATCATGATCCCGATCTTGCGGCAGAACGGGCGGCCGAGTATCTGACTCAAGGTTTTACGGCATTGAAATTTGATCCGGCAGGCCCCTATTCGGCGTTTGACGGGCGGCAGCTGTCGCTTGAAGCACTCGATTTGTCGGAACGGTTTGCAAAAAAACTACGCGAAGCGGTGGGGATGAAGGCCGATTTGCTGTTTGGTACGCATGGCCAGATGACCGCCGCTGGCGCGATCCGGCTTGCAAAGCGGTTGGAGCCGTATGATCCGCTTTGGCTGGAAGAACCCGTCCCCCCCGATGCGCCCGAAGAAATGGCCAAGGTTGCGCGCGCCACCAGCATCCCGATTGCGACCGGCGAACGGTTGACCACCAAATATGATTTTGCGCGGCTGTTAAATGCTGGAGCGGCGTCAATATTGCAGATGAATTTGGGGCGCGTGGGCGGTATTCTTGAGGCCAAGAAAATTGCCGGAATGGCCGAAGTCTATCATGCACAGATCGCGCCGCATCTTTATTGCGGCCCGATCGTTGGTGCGGCCAATATCCAACTCGCCACCTGCACACCCAATTTCCTGATCCTTGAGAGTATTGAAACTTGGGGCGGTTTCCACACCGAGATTTTGAAGGCCCCAATTCAGTTTGAAGACGGCCATGTCATACCTCCGACTGCACCCGGCCTAGGTGTTGAGCTGAATGAAGAGGTGGCGCTTGCGAACCCGTATACCGGGAACATGCTGCACCTTGAAATGACCCAGCACCCCGTTCGCTGATAGCACATCGCAATGGATCAATTTGACTATGTGATTGTCGGCGCCGGAACAGCTGGCTGCGTTCTTGCCAACCGGCTGTCTGCCGATGGCAAAACCACGGTGTTATTGGTTGAGGCCGGAGGATCAGACCGGACAGTGTGGATACAGCTGCCTATTGGTTATGGCCGCACCTTTTTTGATCGGCGCATCAATTGGATGTACGATACAGAAGCGGTTCAGGGGCTGAACGGGCGTCCTAGCTATTGGCCGCGTGGCAAGGTAATCGGCGGATCAGGTTCAATAAATGCCATGGTCCATGTTCGCGGACAAAAGCACGATTTTGATGATTGGCAGGCGCTCGGAAATTTGGGATGGGGCTGGGAAGACGTGCTGCCCTATTTCATCAAGTCAGAGGACCATGATCTTGGCGCAAGCGCGTATCACGGCGAAGGCGGCCCGCAACATGTGACCGACATTAGCCAAAAGGCGCATCCATTGTGTCAAACATTTATTCAATCCGGCGTGGCGCTCGGCTTGCCATTTACACCTGACTTTAATGGCCGGGATGGGGAGGGCGTCGGGATTTATCAGATCACCACGCGCAACGGGCGGCGCGCTTCGACCGCTAACGAATATCTGCGGCCTGCGTTAAAACGCGGCAATGTTGAACTGCGAACCAGGTCACATGCAACGCGCATCATGTTTGAAGGAAAGCGCGCGGTTGGTATCGAATACTCCCATGACGGAACGCTGCATCAGGTAAGCGCAAAGCGGGAAGTTGTGCTCTGCGGCGGCGCGATAAATTCCCCGCAACTTTTGCAGCTTTCCGGAATTGGCGATGCGGCTTTGCTGAAATCGCTAGGTATCGAACCGTTAATCGACGCCGGGGCGGTGGGGCAAAATTTGCAGGACCATCTTGCCGTCAGTTATTTCTATAAGACTTCGGTTCCGACGCTGAACGATGAACTTGGGCCACTGATGGGCAAGGTAAAGGCGGGGTTGCATTACATATTCAATCGCGGCGGTCCATTGTCGATGAGCGTCAATCAAGGCGGCGGATTTGTGCGTAGCGCGCCGGATAAGCCGCGGGTGGATTTGCAACTTTATTTCAGCCCGGTGAGTTACACCCAGTCGCCATTGTCGGAACGCAAATTGCTGAACCCTGATCCGTTTTCGGCATTCCTGTTATCATTCAACTCGTGCCGCCCGACCAGCAGAGGTTCTTTGGAAATTCGTTCTAGCGATGCTTTTGAACACCCGAAAATCCAGCCGAATTACCTTTCGACAGCGTTGGATGTGGAAGAGGCGAGGGCGGGTATTCGCATGCTACGTCAGCTCGCGCAGACCAAACCGCTCAGCGATATTATCATCGAAGAATTGGTGCCGGGGGATCAGGTGCAAGGCGATGACGCGTTGCTCGATGATTTTCGCAAGCGCGCGGACACGGTGTATCACCCAACGTCGACCTGTATGATGGGGCTTGATCCGGCTAGATCGGTGGTTGACCATCGGTTGCGCGTTCATGGAGTGTCAAATTTGCGCGTCGTTGATGCTTCGATATTCCCTACGATCACTTCGGGTAACATCAACGCGCCAACGGTAATGGTTGCAGAAAAAGGCGCGGCGATGATCCTGGAGGATAAGGGCTAAGCTGCCGCCAGTTTGTTCCGCTGGCTTGCGCCGATTAACATCGTAGCGCACAAGCCAATTATGCTGAGCACGGCAATGACCCCGAAGTATAATTGATAGCCCAAAGGTCCGGGGTAGTTGTCCAACAATGCTCCGCCTAACAATGGCATAAAGACGTCCGGGGTGAAACCAATCATGGAGATCAAACCGGTTGCAGTGCCGGTCATCGCCGCTGGAATCTGAGATTCTTCCAACAGAGCAAAATAAATCCCGCGATGTGCAAATATCACGATGGACGCGACAATGATGTTTGCGATCATCAATATGGTCAATGACGGCGTTCCCGGCAAAACCGCAAAAAGTCCGAAACTCAATATCAAGATCATATAGCAACCGGCGACGCTTTGCCAAATTCCAACTTTGTCTGCGATAAAGCCAGCAATCGCGGCAGACCCTGGCTTCAGCCATATTTTACCGGCAGCAATCGACCCCGCGACCACCACGCTCATACCATAAACTTCGGTCACATAGGGCGTGAAATAATATGCCCCCCAATAGGCGCAATATGAAGTCATCACGACCATAGAAATCAGCCAAACTGCAGGCATCTTCGCTGCGGCAACAAAATCTCTCAATCCAGCACTGGGTGCGCTGTTTCGTTCTGGTGCGCCCGGTGCGATTACCCGCCAAGCCAAAACCCCCAGTGCGACGTGCATTACCGAGTAGATATTGATGATCTTTGCAAATGCCGGAACGTCGCCGCCAAGCTGGGCAAAGACCGCTATCGATATGGAAACAATCGCGGCCTCCGATACACCGCGTCCAGCCTCGAGCAAACCGAATGCCCGCCCTTGCTGATCCGGCGGTGCCCATTCACGCGTGGCTTTGATTAAAGCGCCCCACATCATGCCGGTAACGGTAATGCCCCAAAGCGCGTGGATAACCAGGGCAACGGCAAACGAGGGAAATGTGGCAAGCGCAAAGCCAAGCAAGCCCGTCAGAATCAACGACATCGATATAAGCAATCTTGGCGACACGCGGTCGGCAACCCAGCCGCCGACGACGTAAGTGACCATAGATGTCAGCCCGAACACCGAAGTCAGCATGCCGGATTGCGTGTTGTTTATCTGTAATGCACGTTGCAGGGGTTCGTAATAAATCTCTCGCAGAAAGGGTAATAGATATATCACCGTGCCCGACAGGCCGAGCACCGCCATAACCAGCCATTTGCTGGCTGCGGTCACGCTTTTTTCGGTCCGAAAAGACTATTCATGCAGGCAGGCTAGTTTTGAACGAGACGTTTGTCCATGGACATTGCGGCCGCAATTTGTGTAACATTGTGACCTGATGACGAACGATATAGAAATGCAAGAAACGCTACCCAGCGCGGCTTACACCGAACCTAGCCGGTTTTTGCGGGAGAAGGACGAGCTGTTCACGAAAAGCTGGTTTTGCAGCGCGCGGCAAGAAGACATTGCTGAACCCGGCAGCGCGATCATCGCCGAAATTCTTGGCGAGAGTGTCATCATCGCCCGGCTGAAAGATGGCAGCCTGCGCGCCCATTTTAACGTGTGCAGGCATCGCGGATCAAAACTATGCAGTCACGACGATAAATGGGGCCTTAGGCTGAACGGAGGAATTGACCGCGAATTTATCCGCTGCCCCTATCATCAATGGACATATGGTTTGGACGGCAAGTTGATCAGCGCGCCGCATCTGTCAAATAACCCGGAATTTGATCGATCCAAATTCAGCCTCTATCCTGTTGGTGTCGGCACATGGGGTGGTTTTATTTTCTTGAAACTTGATCCCGAAGCAGACGAGATATTGCCGCGCGTGTTGGCAGAAACAGACATTGGCCATGCGCCGCGCCGTTTGAATAATTATCCGCTCGACCTGCTTAAGACGGCGCATGTGATCAATTATGATGTTGACGCCAATTGGAAGGTGATCGCCGAAAACTACAATGAATGTTACCATTGCGGCGGCGTCCATCCTGAATTGTGCGAGGTCGTCCCCTTGTTTCGTAAAAGTGGCGGTTTGGAATTGGATTGGGAAAATGGCATCCCGCATCGTGACGGCGCGTGGACCTATACGATGTCGGGAACAACCAATCGGAAACCGTTTGCAACACTCAATGAATTCGAACGTGTTCGTCACAAGGGCGAAATGATTTATCCCAATTTGATGCTGTCGATGAGCGCGGAACACGGCGCTGCATTCGTTTTGTGGCCGCTATCCGCGAACCGCACGCGGGTGGAATGCCGTTTTTTGTTTGATCCGGAGGAAATGGCTCGCAGCGATTTCGCACCCGAAGATGCAATCGAGCTTTGGGACATTACCAACCGGCAAGATTGGGCAATTTGCGAACGTGTGCAACTGGGCATGAATTCCCGCGTTCATAAACAGGGCTTTTACGCCCCGATGGAAGATGACAGCGTCGACATCCGCAAATATATCGAAAAACATCTAGGTTCTGAAGAACCCGATACGTAAATTTTATTTACCGGATGGGATCAATCTGCTAGGCTGATACCTTCTAAAAAGTCCCGGGAGCGCAAGTGGTGCAGAACAAGATTGACCTTAAGAAGCTGCCTCCTTTGAAGGCTTTGCGAGGATTTGAAGCGGCTACCCGGCATCAGAGCATTCGCGATGCTGCTGATGAACTTTGCCTAACGCATCCGGCGGTCAGTCATCAGGTGCAATTGATTGAAGAAACGTTGGGCGTTGCGCTGTTTGCCCAAGAAGGGCGATATATCGTTTCAACCGACGAAGGCCGCGTACTTTATCCTTATGTGCGCAGCGCATTTGAATCGTTGCTTGCCGGAGTTGAAGCCGTGCACCGCAATGCGCTCGACAAGCCGCTGCGCGTGCAAACTTATGTTACTGCTTCGATCCGGTGGCTTGCCAAGCGCGTGCCGCAATTCCTACACGATCACCCAGAGGTCAAATTGACCCTCAACACTTGCGCCATTGAATGGGAGTTTGATGATGTTGGCGCGGACGTCGGGCTAGTTTACTGTGAAGAAGTCCCAGATCCCGCCAAATTCCACTGGGTGCCGCTGTTTGAATATGCGCTGTTTCCGGTTTGCAGTCCCGATGTCGCCAAACAGATCGGCAAAGTTCCAACGGCGCAAGGTTTGATGAACTTGCCACTCGTGGCGATTTATACTGAGGTGCAGAATTGGGAGACATGGTTTGAATCTGCCGGTGCGACGTTTGAACCGTCGGTTCCCTTTATCATGGTCGATACGCTTGCTGTTGCCCTTGAAATGGCTCTGAATGGCGAAGGAATTGCGTTGGTAAACGGACCATTTGTCGATCAGGATTTGGCGGCAGGGCGCTTGGTAATCCCGGTCGCGCATAACGCGGTTTGCCCCGGCGCTTGGGGGCTGATCTGCCGCAAGGATATGCGGGAAAACTTGCGTATCCGCACATTTATGGATTGGATAGTCGCCAACGTAAATGCTGCGGCTGCCTAACGTTTGGGCACGACCTCATAACCGGCCTCTTCGGGTTCATCGTCAACCATTTCAGACGGGAAACCGGTGCCGAGAACCTTTATTCCCAGCGGCTCTTCATAGCGGCGAATGATATTGGGCGAAAATTCACGCGGGCCGTAATTGGCTTCGGCCTCTTTAAACAATCGCACGATCAGCGGCGACATTTCCACCGGAACGCCCGCCTGCTGCGCGATGTTGTTGAACAGGCCAATGTCCTTGGACACCAGATCCATCGTGAAATTGATGTCGCGGCTGCCATTGAGGATCACCTGGCTCTCGGTTTCATGGACAAAGCTGTTACCGGAGGAAATCCGGATCGCTTCATAGGTGGTGTTCATGTCCAGGCCGATCGCCTTGCAGGTGGTCAGCGCCTCGGCGAGAGCGACGAGGTGGACCGTGCACAGGTAGTTGGTCATGACCTTGAGCTGCGACGCGGTGCCAAGTTCCCCGGTGTGGAGGATGCGCCGGCCCATTGTGGTCAGCACCGGCAGCACGGCCTCAAAAGCAGCGCGCGGTCCGCCCGCGAAGATCGCGATGTTGCCCGTATCCGCGCGGTGGCAGCCGCCCGACACCGGGCATTCGATGAACAGGGCGCCGCGCGCTTCGACGAGTGCGCCCAGCCGGATCACTTCGGAGTAGTCGGTTGTGCTCATTTCCAGCCAGACCTGGCCGGGGCGCATAACCGCAAGAAATCCGTCCGCGCCTTCGGCTACCGCTGAACTGGCCGCCGGCGAGGGCAGGCAGGTGACGATCAGATCGACCGCGTCGGCCAGGGCTTTGGGTGACACAGCTGGCCGCGCTCCCCGCGCGACATATTCGCTGACAAGATCATCATCGAGATCCCGCACGGTAACGTCATGGCCGTTGCGAATAAGGCTCCCGGCAAGCTTCCCGCCAACATTGCCCAGGCCTATAAATCCAATTTTCATAGTCGCTTTCTGCGCCGCACACCCATCGTTCCCGAACCGATTAGACCTACCGGGAGCACTCGCCACAAATGAAAGTTTTGCCAGTACAGCCAAATTTTTTGAACACGCAAGAACGCCGCGCCGGGCGATAAAACTGGAAAATTTTTTGAACCAATGACGCTGAATTGCCCATTTGTCCTGCGCCGCGTTCGCACCCTAAAGTCAGCTGAAAATGCCTCCGCACTGTGAGACTGATCAATGCAGACCCAAACGCGCGTAGTTATCATCGGTGGCGGGATCATGGGTGCCAGCCTGCTCTACCATCTGGCCGAGCTGGGCTGGACCGATTGCCTGCTGATCGAAAAGGACGAGC
>JAYVBJ010000027.1:0-30424 GCA_043750535.1 Sphingomonadales bacterium
AAACGACATAGTGATTCGGTAGATTTTGAGGAGATTCCCGATGAGCGAGCATGACGCATACCGGACTGAAATCCGGAACTGGATCGAAACCAACTGCCCTGCCGAAATGCGAACACCGCAACGCGGCGATGAAGATGTCTGTTGGGGCGGACGCAATTTTGTTTTTCAATCCGATGCGCAGAAATTGTGGCTGGATCGCTGTGCACAGGATGGACTGACAGTTCCCGATTGGTCGAAAGAGTATGGCGGTGCTGGCCTTTCGGCGGCGGAAACCAAAATCTTTCGACAGGAAATGGCCCGCGCAAAGGCGCGCAGTCCCTTAAACAGCTTTGGCATCTGGATGCTTGGGCCTGCTCTGCTCAAATTCGGCAGCGAGGAACAAAAACGCCATTATTTGCCGCAAATCGCGCGCGGTGAAATCCGCTGGTGCCAAGGCTATTCTGAACCCGGATCGGGCAGCGACCTTGTCTCGATGCAAACTTACGGTGAAGATAAGGGCGACCATTGGGTCGTCAACGGCCAGAAAATCTGGACCAGCTATGCGGACAAAGCCGACTGGATTTTCTGCCTTGTTCGCACCGACAAAACCAACAAATATCAGGGGATATCGTTCCTGTTGTTCGACATGACAACGCCTGGTGTTTCGACCAAGCCAATCAAGCTGATCTCTGGCAACTCGCCATTCTGCGAGACATTCTTTGACGATGTTGTCGTGCCAAAGCACCAGATCGTCGGCGAACTAAACCGCGGTTGGGACGTTGCTAAGTATTTGCTCGGCCATGAACGCGAGATGATATCCGGCATGGGCGGCGATGGCGGTGTGACCTCGATTGGTGCGGCGATGAAAGCGGTATTGGCGGATGAACCAGTGCTGCGCGCACAAATGGCGTTGTTCGATGTCGATAACCTGACATTCCGTGCGCACGGCGAACGCTTTATGGACGAATGGAAAACCGGGCGCGCGCATCCGGCCTATTCCAACCTGATGAAATATGTCGGCACCGAATTGAACAAGCGGCGGCATGAACTGGTGATGGCCACGGGCGGATCGTCCGCGCTGGAATGGGATAGCGAAGCGTCGGCCGGCGGATCAAAGGCTCGCAACTGGCTGCGCACCAAAGCCAACAGCATCGAGGGCGGCACCAGCGAAGTGATGCTGAACGTCGTGTCCAAACGCATATTAGAAATGCCGGGGGCTTAATCATATGGCTATGACATTAAACGACGACCAGAACATGCTGCGCGATAGTGCGCGGGACTTTATGGTCAGCGAAGCGCCGGTCGCGCATTTCCGCAAATATCGCGACATGGAATGCAAGGACGGTTTCGCGCACGGTCTGTGGAAGCAGTTCGGCGAAATGGGCTTCACCGGCATCCTGATTCCTGAGGATCAAGGCGGGCTAGGCCTTGGCCATATCGAAGCTGGAATTGTTCTGGAGGAGATCGGCCGCAACTTGTCGCCCTCCCCATTCCTTAGCACCTCGGTTGCGGCGGTTGAGGCATTGAAGCTGGCCGACAAAGCGATGCGTGATCGCTGGTTCCCCGGCATTATATCTGGCGAAACCGTTATCGGCCTTGCGATTGATGAAGGCCCAAAGCACCGCCCCGAAAAGACCGCATGTGTGGCGGAACGCAGCGGTAACGGTTTTAAGCTGAGCGGGCATAAACAATTCGTTGTCCAGGGCGCATCGTCGGACATGCTGATCGTTGTGGCCCGCACCGCTGGCAGTGCTGGCGAGCAAGACGGCCTGACGGTCTTTGCGGTTGAAACCGACGCGGATGGATTGTCCACCGAAGCTGCGCGGCTGGTCGATTCCAGCATGGGCGCGCATGTCAAATTCGATGGCGTCGAAGTGACCGCAGATGCTGTGATCGGCGATGTTGATGGCGGCTGGTCGGTCTTGTCAAAGATGCTGAACGCCGGACGCGTTGGTGCCGCCGCCGAAATGGTGGGTGTTGGCACAGGCGCGATGGATATCACCTTTGATTACCTAAAAACGCGCAAGCAGTTTGACCGCGTCATCGGTGAGTTTCAGGCACTGCAACACCGCGCCGCCCATCTTTATGGCGAAATGGAAGGCGCGCGTTCGATTGTGCTCAAGGCGCAGTCGATGCTGGACGAAGGCCATGATAAAGCAGACCTTTATGTGGCTGCTGCCAAAGCCAAGGCGGGCATCGCCTGCAACCTATCGGTCCGCGAAGGCGTGCAGATGCATGGCGGCATCGGCATGACCGACGAATATGACATCGGCCTGTATATGAAACGCGACCGCAGCTTGAACGAGTTTTTCGGTGACGCTTATTACCACGCCGACCGCGTCGCAACGATGAACGGGTATTGATTTTACTCCCCTCCCGCTTGCGGGAGGGGTTGGGGGTGGGTCTCCGCCCTCGCAATTACGAATGCTTGCTTGCAGCGAGCCCCACCCCTAGCCCCTCCCGCAAGCGGGAGGGGGATTGACAGAGATAAAGCATGGACCTAAATTCACTATTCAACCTCAATGGCCGCGTGGCGCTCGTCACCGGCGGGTCGCGCGGGATCGGCAAGATGATCGTCGAGGGCTATCTGGCGGCAGGATGTTCGCGGGTGTATATCAGCGCGCGCAAAGTTGACCAGATTGCTGAAACTGTTGCTGAATATGGCGACAAGGTGATCGGCCTGCCGTGCGACCTTTCTACGGTGGAGGGTTGCAATTCACTCGCCGCGCAATTGGCCGAGCGTGAAGACAAGCTCGACATTCTCGTCAATAACGCGGGCGCGGCTTGGGGTGCGGATTTCGGCACGGTCACCGACGCCCAGTGGGACCGGGTCATGGACCTCAACGTCAAGGGGTTGTTTTTCCTGACGCAAGCATTGCACGGCATGATGAAGAATGCGGCGACGTTTGAACGGCCGGGCAAAGTGATCAACATTGCGTCGATTGACGGCATCAAAATCAATCCGTGGCAAACCTATGCCTACCAAGCGTCAAAGGCTGCGGTCATCCATTTGACTCGGCGGCTGGCGGCGGAACTGGCGCGCGATAATATCTTGGTGAGCGGGATTGCGCCGGGTGCATTCCAGTCGGAAATGAACAAAGCGGCGCGCGATCATGCCGATGCTGTTGCCAAAAACATTCCGTTCCCGCGCATCGGCACAGCCGAAGATATGGCCGGGCTGGCGATATTCCTGGCGGCGCGGTCGGGCGATTATATCTGCGGCGACACCATCGCCTGCGATGGCGGGATTGCGTATAGCAGCCTGCCGGGCAATGGCATCGCGCCTTGAGTTTTAAGCCAAAAAATCGGCTCCAATGCGGGGAGCGGTTAGCGTTCGGTAATCTAGCTTTCCTCTCTCAAACAACGCCGCTCCAGCGTAGGCGGGAGCGGCGTCTAGAGCATGATGACATTAGATTGAGCCATCACCGCAGCCCTGAGCCTGTCGAAGGGCGCTTCACCGAGAGTCGTACTTCGACAAGCTCAGCACTACGGTTTTGAATGAGTGATTCAATCTGATGTCAACCCGCTCTAACTTGCCTTCGAGGGGCAATCACCCAGTTGCAAACTTTGCACCTGAAACAATTCTTTTCGCACTTGCACAATAAACCGAAAACCAGCAATTACGGGTCATCGGAAGCGGTAACGCACCGAAACAAATTTGACCGGCGGACCTCTCTCCCTCCTCTCCCTCGTCCGCTGGGAAAACATTACGGCTCCTACGCTTCGCGCTGGGGGCCGTTTTTGTGGGCCCAATTTTTTCTCCACCAATTTTTCCACCGTTATTGCAATGGCCTGTGGATAACCCCGAAAATATCGCTTGCACCGACTCGAAGGCTGGGAGCAGTTTTGTCTTGTCAGGCAGCGATGCCGGACCGGCAGTTTGGAAGGCAGGCGGATCGAAAGAAACGTAAACGCATCCAAAGTGACGAGCATGGACAACCGAGTATCATGTGCGGGTCAATGACGTAATCTTCGGATGAAATCGGAAACCAACGCCGGATATGAAACCGAAATGCCAAAATGCGGTCCAACGAACTTACCGGGTAAGACTGGCTGGTGAACTGGGGCGCATGAAGCCGGAACGATGGAAAGAATTGCTCTAGTAGCAAAGGACTTTCAAAATTCCGACTCCAGTGGGCGCTGATAGCAATATCAGCGCCCATTTCTGTTTTTGGATTTCAGATTGGAGCAATTGGGCCATGGTTGCTGCACTGGATCGTGACAACATAAGGTTGAAACTTAACCGCAGCCCTGAGCCTGTCGAAGGGCGCTTGCCGGGGAGGCGTGCTTCGACAGGCTCAGCACTACGGTCCAACTATGAGCACTATGGTGCCACTATATGTCGCCGGGCTCCAAATCGCTGGGCTAAACCTCGGCCTTTAACAGCCAATCGTGGAATATCTTGACCGCGCGTTGTTTCAGCGCGCGCGGGCGGCAGACGAACCAGTAGCTATACGGGCTTTCGATCTCGGCATCGAATAACCGGGTCAGGCGCGGATCCTTTGCGTCGGAAAAATGGCTGCCGTGCATAATCGCCACGCCAAGGCCGTTGGCCGCTGCCTCCAGCATCAACGGGCCGCTGTCCATGCTGTCGATGGCCGCCGGTTTCAGCTTTGGCACCCCCGATGCGCGCCGCCATTCGTCAAAAATAAGCGGCATATCGCTGTGCACCATCACCGTATGCCGGGCCAAATCTGCGGGCGTTTTGATGTTGTTCTCTGCGGCCATTGTCTTGGACGTGATCGCATAGACATTGTTGCTGTCCAGCCGGACGCTATACAGTTTCGGATCAACCTCGGCGGCGATAATGATTGCGGCGTCAACAACATCGCCAAGCAGATTTTCGGCATGGCCGGACGTGTCGACATCGATGTGCAATTTTGGAAACAGCTTGCGCAATTCGGGCAGGCGCGGAATGAGACGCTGCGATCCAAACAGCGGCAACAAGCCCAGCCGCAGCCGATATTCGCCGCCTTGACCGCTTAGCTCTTCGACCGCCTCCGCCATAGCCTCCAACGCAGGTTCAATCGCATCCAATAACGCCCGGCCATCGCTGTTGATCACCATCGCCTGCGACCGCCGGTCAAACAGCGATTTGCCCATAAAGTCTTCGAGCGCCTTGATCCGTCGGCTAAGCGCGGGCGGGGACAATGACAGCTCACTCGCCGCCGCTTTCGCTGATCCCAGCTTGGCAACGCGGACAAAGGCTTCAAGTGATCTTAAAGGTGGTAAGCGACGCATCGGTTCTTCTCCGGATTCCAAATAGACAATAATGTCGATTGCAAGTTATGCAACCAGTTTCGTCGCGTTCGCACTTGCAGCATTTTTGTAATAAGGCCATAGACAAAGGGCCTTAACTGGCATCCTCTCCCAACGACCTTTATGGGCTGGCATTCGTGCCAGCCCTTTTTTTGTGCAAATCAATTGGCAGGGGCTGCTCGCCGTTCGGCGCTTTTTAGCGTGAACCTCTTGTGCTAAGCACACATTTTTCCCATTTAATGCCTAGGATTGTTCAATTCCATAGCCAGAAAGGCGCATTATGGCAGCCAAAAACAAGACCCAGAAACTGCAAGTCGCCAACGCGAAAGCCGAAGATTCCGGACGCGGCTTGGCGCGGTTGTCGCGCGAATTCATGGACGCCAATGGCATAGCTCAAGGCGATGTGATCGAAATCATCGGCAAGCGAACGACCGCAGCAAGGGCGGTGGAGCCATATCCGGAGGATGAAGGACTGGAATTGATCCGGCTTGACGGTTTGCTGCGCGCCAATGCCGATGTTGGGGCCGGGGACAATATCGAGGTGAAAAAAGCGGCATCGAAACCGGCCACCAAGGTTACCTTTGCCCCGGCGCAACGCGAAATGCGGCTGGAAGGACCGGCAGGTGCGCTGCATCGCAGCTTCATTGGCCGGGCACTGGTGGCGGGCGATGTTATTGCAACCCGCGCTCAGCAGCGCGTTGCCCCCGATGACATGCCACCGCAGTTGCGGCAGATGCTGGCCGCGCCGGCATTCGCGCTCACCGAAATCCGGCTTGTGGTGGTGGCGACCAGCCCCAAGGGCATCGTCCATATCGACAATGATACCGAAATCGAATTGCGCGCAGAGTATACCGAAGCACATGAAGTGCGCCGCGCTGATGTCACCTATGACGATCTTGGCGGTATTGGTGCGACCATCGATGCGCTGCGAGAAATGGTCGAATTGCCGCTGCGCTATCCAGAATTGTTCACGCGGCTGGGCGTTGATCCGCCGCGCGGGGTGTTGCTGCATGGCCCGCCGGGAACCGGCAAGACGCGGCTTGCCCGGGCGGTGGCCAATGAAAGCGATGCTGCGTTCTTTCTGATAAATGGCCCTGAAATCATGGGCAGCGCGTATGGCGAGTCGGAAAAAAAATTGCGTGAAATCTTTGACGCAGCGGCCAAGGCTGCGCCGTCAATCCTGTTCATTGACGAAATAGACTCGATCGCGCCCAAGCGTGACAAAGTCCACGGCGAAGCGGAAAAACGTCTGGTGGCGCAATTGCTGACATTGATGGACGGGTTGGAGGCGCGCAATAATCTGGTCGTCATCGCCGCCACCAATCGCCCCGATGCGATTGACGAGGCGCTGCGCCGTCCGGGCCGTTTCGACCGCGAGATCGTTATCGGTGTTCCCGACGAATCGGGCCGCCGTGAAGTGCTCGCCATCCATACCCGCGGTATGCCGCTGGGGCGGACGGTGGATCTGAAAGAACTGGCGCGCACAACTTATGGATTTGTCGGCGCCGATCTTGCCGCTTTGACTCGTGAAGCAGCGATTGAGGCGGTGCGACGTATCATGCCCAAGATCGATCTGGGCAGCGGACAAATTGCTCCCGAAATTCTTGAGGATTTGCGGGTCACGCGGGAGGATTTTCAAGAGGCGCTAAAACGGGTGCAACCGTCGGCCATGCGTGAGGTAATGGTGCAGGTTCCAACCGTTCGCTGGGAAGACATTGGCGGATTGGACGAAGCGCAGATGCGGCTGAAAGAGGGTATTGAATTGCCGTTGAAAAACCCGGCGGCTTTTCGCAGGCTTGGTATCCGTCCGGCCAAGGGCTTTTTGCTTTATGGACCGCCCGGGACCGGCAAGACTCTGCTGGCCAAAGCAGTCGCTCGCGAGGCGCAGGCGAATTTCATCGCGGTGAAGGCATCGGATTTGTTGAGCAAATGGTATGGCGAAAGCGAACAGCAAATTGCCCGCCTGTTCCACCGTGCCCGTCAGGTCGCGCCCACCGTTTTGTTCTTTGACGAAATAGACAGTCTGGCCCCGGCGCGGACGGGCAGCGGGGGCGGCGGCGCGCAAGTTACCGACCGTGTGGTCAACACATTGCTGGCCGAAATGGATGGGCTGGAGGAAATGCAATCGGTGGTTGTCATCGGTGCAACCAACCGCCCGACATTCATGGACCCAGCATTGCTGCGTCCGGGCCGGTTCGACGAATTGGTGTATGTGACCGTACCTGACACCGGCGGGCGGCGGCGGATATTGTCTATTCACACCGCAAAAATGCCGCTGGCCAAGGATGTTGATCTGGACGATGTCGCCGAACGCACCGACAGGTTTACCGGCGCGGATTTGGAGGATGTTGTTCGCCGTGCCGGGCTGTTTGCTCTGCGCGAAGGTGATGCCGACGTGTCTGAAGTCAATATGAGCCATTTCAATCAGGCGCTAAAGGCAAGCCGCGCCACCGTGACCGAGGCGATGGAGGAAGAATATCGCACCATCGAAACCAAACTAAAAACCGCCGCGTCACAGCCGGAGGGTATGGGGTTTGTCTTGCCGGGTCAAGTCAGGCCGGTACGTTCGGAAAAGCACGAACCGTGACGCAAGGCAAGTTGGAACGGTTTCGAGTAGAACGGAAAATCTAACGCCCCGGATATAGCGGTAAAGCAACCCTATGGGCCAGTATGATGGCGGCCCGATCTTACGCGCGGTCTATCATGCTGACATTAGATTGAAGCATTCATTATAAACCGCAGTGCTGAGCCTGTCGAAGTACGTCTCTAAGTGAAGCGCCGTTGACCTGACGGTCGCCTTCGGCTCGACAGGCTCAGGGCTACGGTATTGGGCGGGTTTAATGTCATCACGCATTAGATGACCGGTACATTCTGCATTGTTGCAGTGTCCCGATGTCATTCATATTGCTGTCATATCCGTTAACATATACGAAATTCATGCAATTAGTTCGACCTTGGTGCTTGACGCTGCAACGCTAGTTAGGCACTGGCTAAACGTATAGAATTAGGAGATTCCCATGACGAAACGGATGGCTTCCAGAGCTGCGCTGGCATCGATTGTGTTTGCACTGTCCGCCTGCGGGGGCAGCAATGGCGGTGTGGCGGTCGCCCCGCCTCCGCCTCCGCCGCCGCCTCCGCCGCCGGTTTCGGGCTATACACGGTTCGCCGATTTGACCGGCGCGACCGTTGTCCAGACAGCAGCAATCAAATATTCGGGAACGATTGATTCTTTCCAGAATTTTCAACCACAAAATTTTGGCGGCGGCAGCACGATAACATATAATGCAACCGATAACAGTTACACCGTCACTCCGGTCGGCGGTACAGCGGTTACATTTACACAGGCCAATTTGATCGGGCTGGGCGGCGGCGTTTCCGAGTATTTGAACGGCACCAATCGCCTGTTCTTCAATACTCCGGCAGCTGGCGGCGTGGCTTTAAGCTATACCCGCCTGGGATCATTCCAGACGGCGGGGACGGGCGGACGGACCAACATCGAATTGCTGGTCGGCGGCGTCCCGACACGCGCCAATGATATGCCGCGAACCGGCGCAGCGGCATATACCGTTAATATTGACGGCACTGCGATCCGCAATGGAATACCCATTCCAGTGGCCGGTAATTCAAGCGCATCATTCAATGCAAATTTTGCAACTGGTGTGATCGACCTGGCATTGCGGTTTGGCGGCACAGCCACCGCCGCTTTGGCAACAGCAAACGGCGCGGGCACAATCTCTGCAACCGGCAACGGATTTGCGGGCACATTCACCAACGGCGTGAATATAACCGGCGGATCTTTTAACGGCGGGTTCTTTGGACCCCAAGCCGCCGAAGTCGGATTTAACTACTCGTTGGTTGGCCCCAGCTTTTCAGCCGTAGGGCAAGGCGCGGGCGTTAAGGTAACGCCTCCACCTCCGCCCCCACCACCGCCTTGATAATTGATAACTTCTCATCGAGCTAAGAATTCGTTTATAAGCAGTTGAAAGAAATAGGAGAGGGCGATTATGTCTAAATTTATAGCGAAGGCCGGATTGGCGGCAATTATTTTCACATTGTCCGCCTGTGGTGGCGGCAGCAATAATGGCGTGGCAGTTACGCCTCCGCCTGCACCGCCTCCTCCCCCGCCGCCAGCAACCTATGTAAAGATCGACGATCTGACCGGCACGCAGGTGTTTCAAACTGCTTCGGTCAAATATAATGTACTAGCAGGCGTACGCCAAAACTATGAGTCTCAAAACTTTGGCGCGGGCAGTACGATTACCTACAATGCCGATATTGACAGTTTCATAATTACACCTGTCGGCGGGACTGCGGTAACTTTTACGCAAGCGAATTTGGATCCCGCGACGACAATGCCACCGGGACAGCTTGGATTCGTAAACGGAACCAATCGCCTTTTCTATCGCACACCAGCCGGACCAACAGGTATCGCGCTTAGCTATACGCGGCTTGGTGCATTTAATACGGTCGCCGCAAACGGTTCGACGAATGTTGAGCTATTGGTGGGCGGCGTGCCGACCATCAGATCCGACTTGCCGGCAACGGGTACCTCAAGTTACACCACTGGTATCGGCGGAACCGCCAATCTAAGCGGAACCAACTATAGTTTGACGAACAATTCGACGGCAACATTCAGCGCGAATTTCGCAACCGGTGCGATCAACTTGGGATTTGCGCTCGGCGGTAAAACCAACCCCACCGCCCCGCGCGTCGATTTGGGTACGGCCACCGGCACTGGCACAATTTCTTCCGCCACGTCCGGCTTCAGCGGGTTGTTTACCAGCGGCACCAATGTCACCAGCGGATTGTTCACAGGATCTTTCTTCGGTCCGCAGGCCGCCGAAATCGGTTTCAATTTTCAGCTTGCCGGGCCCAACTTTACGGCGGTTGGTCAAGGCGCGGGTGTAAAGGTTGTACCCACCCCATAGGTTTTGAAAGGGCGGGACGTGACGAAGACTTTGTTCCGCCTATTTCGGCCTCTAGCGCGTGATGATATAGAGTCGCACCGTAGTGCTGAGCCTGTCGAAGTGCGTTTTGCCGTGACACGTGCTTCGACAGGCTCAGCACTACGGTTTAGTTCCGGCCTTATGTCATCAAGCTCAAGTGTATGCGCATGCGTGTAAAATTGCCCATTTTTGTGTTGGCATCTTGCGCGGCAATGGCTCCTTTGCATGCCCAAGAGGTGAACGATGCCGCTGCCGCCACGCCTGATCAGGCGGCTGAACCGGTACAGCCGCAAGCTACGCCGCAAGCCATCAAGCTGACACCGGCGCAGCTTTTTTCGGTTGCAGACCAAGCGCGAGACGCGGGCGATTTTCAATCAGCAGAGTCGGCATACCGCGCACTCACGTCGCACCCCGAACTGGAATTGCGAACAGAGGCCCGTTTCCGGCTGGGACAAATGCTGGCTTCACAAAAAAACTTTGCCGATGCCGCTGTGCTGTACCGCGCCATATTGGATGAAAAGCCAAATGCACAGGGCGTAAGGTTGGAGCTTGCCGCCGTGCTTGCCTATATGGGCAAAGAGGCCAGCGCCCGGCGCGAAATCAGGCAAGTGAGGGCAACCGGCGGGCTGCCGATAGAGGTGGCGCAGCTCGTCGATCAATTCAGCACATCGCTGCGTGCGTTGCGGCCTTATGGGGCATCAGTTGAACTCGCGCTTGCCCCCAGCACCAACATCAACCGCGCCACCAGCGCGACGACGCTGGACACAGTCATTGCACCGTTTGAATTGAGCGACGATGCGCGGGCGCAATCGGGCATTGGTTTGAAATTGGGCGGCCAGGTTTATGGCCGCGCCGCGCTGAACTCCGACCTCAAACTGATCGCGCGTGGATCGGCGCAGAGCAGCCTATATCGCGCAGACCAATTCAACGACATTGTCTTTGCCGGCGAGGTTGGGCTGGATACCAATGTCGGCAAAATCCGGTTGCAGCCAAAGGCGGGGCGCAGCTGGCGATATTTTGGTAACAAACTATACGCCACCACAAACACGCTAAACGTCAATGGCACGAGGGCATTGGGCAAATCGGGCCAATTGGAAATCGACGGATCAATCGGGTTTACCAGTTACCGGCAGAATAAGCTGCAAGACGGAAAGATACTGGCATTCAGCGCCGGTTACGAACGTGCCTTTAGCGCACGGGCAGGCGGCGGATTGACGGTCAATGTGCAGCGCCAAATCGCGCGCGACCCAGGCTATGGCAATTGGAACGGCGGCGTTAGTTTGCTGGCGTGGCGAGAAATATATGGATCGACTATATTCGTTACTGCACAAGGCTCCCGCTTGGTCAGCGATGCCCGGCTTGCCCTTTTTCCTGAGAAACGAAAAGACTGGCTGGGCCGGGCGAATTTGGGGATCAATGTTCGAAAAATCCAGATCGCCGGATTCTCGCCCGTCGTGCGGCTCAGTTATGAATATAATGCGTCGAGTGTGGGGCTTTACGATTTCAAGCGCTTTGGTGCAGAGGTCGGAATAACCCGCGCGTTCTGATCACCGGGACAAAATAGCGCTTTCCTATACCGATCATTTTGCCGCATAGCGCGGCAGTTAAAGGCGGGCTGTTTTTTCGATGCAGCCGCAATTCCACTGGGGACGAAGACCGTATGACCGACGCGCATATCAACATCACTCTCAACGGCGAATCCCGCGTTGTTGCCGGCGGCAGCATCGCTGGGCTGTGTGCTGAAATCGGGCTTGATCCGGCTAAGGTTGCAGTGGAACGTAATTTGGTGATTGTGCCGCGTTCGACGTTGGCGGATGTAATGCTGGCCGATGGCGACGCGCTGGAAATCGTCCATTTCGTCGGCGGCGGACAGGGTGATGTTGACGGCGTCGATAGCAAGAGCGGCGATAGCTGGAGCGTTGCCGGGCGGACATTCACATCGCGGCTGATCGTCGGCACCGGCAAGTATAAGGACTTTGAACAGAATGCCGCCGCGCTGGTGGCATCGGGCGCGCAGATTATCACGGTTGCAGTGAGGCGCGTGAATGTGTCCGATCCCTCTGCGCCGATGCTGACCGACTATATTGATCCAAAGAAATACACCTACTTGCCCAATACCGCCGGCTGTTTTAATGCCGAAGATGCCATCCGGACACTGCGTTTGGCGCGGGAAGCGGGCGGCTGGGATTTGGTCAAACTCGAAGTGTTGGGAGAGGCAAAGACGCTCTATCCCGATATGCGCGAAACTTTAAAGGCGACCGAGATACTGGCCAATGAAGGTTTCCTGCCGATGGTATATTGCACCGACGATCCGATCGCGGCCAAGCAATTGGAAGACGCAGGCGCGGTGGCGGTTATGCCGCTGGGCGCGCCAATCGGGTCGGGGCTTGGCATACAGAACCGCGTCACAATCCGCTTGATTGTAGAGGGCGCAAAGGTGCCAGTGCTGGTCGACGCCGGTGTCGGCACCGCATCGGATGCAGCTGTGGCGATGGAGCTTGGCTGTGACGGGGTGCTGATGAACACCGCGATTGCCGAAGCCAAGAACCCGGTGATGATGGCGCGGGCAATGCGGCTATCAGTGGAGGCCGGACGGCTGTCTTATCTGGCAGGCCGCATGGGAAGGCGCATGTACGCCGATCCATCGAGTCCACTCGCGGGCCTGATTTAACCAAATTGTCGTTGCCGTTCGTCTAAATGGAGGCGTAGCAAAACTTCTGGATGCGCATCTTGTCGAACGCAATATGTCGTTTGTGATGTCATTTGCCAGTTAAACGAACGTCATCGTTTTTCGTCGAATCTGTCTTACTACCGCAATACAGTTGAGCTAGATCTTGCGCTGCAGACCGGAAACAATTGCTCCCCAGCCATTAGAGTTTCGGTCTGCAACCTCTCCCAAAGGTCAGAAGTTTCTGGCCAAGAAACGATGAAGGAACTGTATTATGGCGACCCGTATCATAACCGGACTTTCAGCATTGGCATTATGCACTGTCGGCATTGGCAGCGCAGCGACCGCGCAAACACTCGAACGTGTTTCGGTCAAAGTCCAATATTCCGATCTCAACCTAGCCAGCGAAGCTGGCCAACAGGCGCTGCAATTGCGGATCAAATCGGCGGTACGCACTGTTTGCGGCAAGGACGAAATGGACGATTTAAAATTGCGAAGCCTTCAGCGAAAATGCCGCGCCGACGCATTGCGTAGTGCCGAAATTAGAGCCGATAGTGCAATCGCAGAATATCAGGCTGGCCGCAGAGTAGCCGCGAAAAGCGCCCCCCGGCGCGCAAACTAAATTTTACGGAAGCTGCACAAAAACGGGTCCTGCCTTATTGGCGGGGCCCGTCTTATTTTGTACCCGCTTGTCGATCCAAAGGCGCTATTTGCCCGCGATACGTTTCACGTCGGGCAGATATTTGCGCCCGATCCGCATCGACACATCATTGGCCAAAAGCGCATGCCAAACCCCGCCGCCTTCATGGCGCAATCCGGTGATCAGGTCGCGGCGGACAATATGGCTGCGATGGATACGCAAGAACAGCTCGGGGCTTAAACGCTGTTCCAAAGTTGAAATTGTCTGATGCAGCAAATAGCTTCGTTCTGTGGTAAATAGCCGCATGTAATCGCGTTCTGCTTCGATCCGCTGAATGTCGTTTGCGGCGACCCGGATAAGTTCCGAACGATGCGACACCCAAAACTCGCTGGCATGATCACCCGGCGCAGCCGACATCGTGCGCGCAGGAACCTCGTTCGCGACCGCAGCGCGTTGGATGGCACGGCTCAACCTGCTTGTCGAAACCGGTTTCAAAACGTAATCTAGAATGTCCAAATCAAACGCTTCAACCGCGAAATTATCATAAGCGGTAACAAATATGACGGCCGGTTTTTTGGGCAGTAGCGACAATGCGCGTGCGGCTCCGATCCCGTCAAGTTTCGGCATTCCGATATCCAGAAACATTAGATCGGGTGACAATTCTTGAGCAATACGAAGCGCAGCCGCACCGTCACTCGCCGTTGCGATCACTTCAATTGCCGGTTCCGCCGCACATAATATTTTTAGTCGCTCGACCGCCAACGGTTCATCGTCGACAATCACAGTACGCATCCGGTTTATCTGGCCTTGGCTCATTGCAAGCTCCCGTCGTTTGCCGATTGATCTAACGCAACTTTGGGCAGCGTCAAACGGGCCACAAACCCGCCTGCCGGTTTCGCAAATGTTTCAAATTTAGCGAGACCGCCATATCGTGCCTCCAGCCGGTCGCGCACATTGGGAATGCCAATGCCGCTGCTATGACCATGTGACGAGCCATTGTGCTGTTCTGCGTCGTCTTCAACCGTGATGACATAACCGTCGGCTGTTTCGGATGCTCTGATGCTAATGGTTACAGGATGGCTGGACCGCGCGACGCCATATTTGATCGCGTTTTCAACGAGCGGCTGCAAAATGAGCGCAGGGACCGTCAAGTTTTGCAACGCCGGATCGATTTCTATCTGTGTCCTCAGTCTTTGCGGATAGCGAATGACTTCGATTTCGAGATATAATTTTTGCAGATCGACTTCTTCAGACAATGTCACATCTTCCAACGGGTCGCTGGAAAGGCTGTTGCGGTAAAAGGTCGACAGATTTTGGATCATGGCCTCTGCCTGTGCGGACTTTCCGCTGATGACTAGGCTCGACAGCGAGTTCAGCGTGTTGAACAGAAAATGCGGATTGACCTGATAACGAAGCGAGCGGAGTTCCGCATCTTGTGCAGCCTGCGCAAAACGTGCGGCCTTTCGTTCGGCCACGCGAACTTCGCCTGCTATGCCAATCGCCAAATATAATGACGCCCAGGCAATGATAAAGAAATACCGGGTGATCGCAAATTCGGCGACTTGCTGAAAGCTGGTGATGCCCATCTGATCCTGAATCTCTTCGACCTTTTGCCCCAACACCGGGTCTTCAAACAGGCTGATCGGATCGTAGATGTTGAACACATAATAATTCACCCAAGCTATGGCAAAAGCACAGGGTATCGCGGCCAAGAATGCAGAGGCAACACGTTGGCTGAGCGGTCTGCGGTCGAACAGCCGCAAGAACAGATATAGTATCCAGGTCAGGAAGATGCCTATGACCGTAACCACAATACGCCGCGACGAAAGTTCGTCCTGTTCGGGAAAATCGAGCACTGCGGCGCGCAGTGACACCACCAAGGCGTGGAATATCCAGAACCCGACGATGGTCAGGAATGCCATTTGGTGGTTCACCAACGGAACCCGTTCGGACGGTTTCGGCTTCATTGGTCAAGCATAGCAAATCTTTTCAGATAGTGGACGATATTAGCACCCGAAAAAACCGCTTTGTCGAAGCAGGGTCGGCTTTAGTCGAAGCGGCGGTCGGATTTGCCGTCTAAATCATTCCGCAATCGCTAATGGTCTTAAACCGTTAACCATATGCTAACCATATTTGTGTCACATAGTAGGTGGATGGAAACAGGGGATTTGTGGCCATGACGCAGGAACGTACAGCAACACCAGGGCTATTGACGCTGGCCGAGATTAAAGAATTCGCGGGCTTTAGCGCCGCAGCACAGCGGTATATTCGGCGGTCTCTCGACGTGGCATATGACCGGTTCGATGCGGTTGCATTGTGGTCGCGAGATGCCAATGAATCGGCGAGTATTCAGGCACAGCAGATATTTTACGACCGGCTTCCCGAAATCCGCGTGTTCATTCCCGATAATTCGTCCATCGAGGATGCCGAGCCGTTTCTGGCGGCGCTGGTAACCATTGCCGCGTTTGATTTGGGGCAAGGACGATTGGACAGCTTTGCGGCATTCCGATTTTTGTATGAACGCTTGATTTCAGCCGATGCACGGCCTTGGCTGCCCGCTGCCTATTGCGCCGCTGCATCCATGCCGCATTTGCCGCCCGACGTCCGCAAGCATTTGCTGCAATCGATCAGCGAAGCCGCAGCAACCGCGCCCGGATGGTCCAAGCGCGCACCAAGCTTTTTCCCCGAATGGGTGGAAAAGGTCGATGTGGGCAACGCCGCACACTGAACCGGCTGATTAGCTGCTTTCCATTGTGCCGCAATCTTCGCGGCGGCGATAACGAAAATACCAGACTTCATGGCCAAGCTTGCGCGCCTTTGCTTCGTAGCGCGTTTCCGGCCACCCGCTTGGCCGTTTTAAGAAATCATCGGGCTTTTTGGCGAGCCAATCGAATTGTGCGCGGTGCCGCTGCATGATCATCAACGCATGAGCGAGATAAACCGGATGATCGGTTCCAAACCGAAATTCGCCGCCCGGTTTTAGTTTGCGGGCGATCAAATCGACTGGGCCATCGTTCATCATGCGTCGTTTGATGTGACGGGTTTTCGGCCACGGATCGGGATGCAACAGATACACAAATGACAGCGCGTTATCGGGAATGCGCCGCAGCACATCAAGCGCATCACCCATGTGCAACCGAACATTATGCAGATTTTGTTCGCGGATTTGTGGCAATAACATCGCGACGCCATTTAGATAAGGTTCGCATCCGATAAAGCCGTGATCAGGTAGCATGTCCGCACGGAACGCAAGATGTTCGCCGCCGCCGAAACCGATTTCGAAATGCATCGGGCGATCATCGCCAAACAGGCTACTGCTCGATACCACGCCTTCGTCCGGCACGCTGATTTGCGGCAATAACGTCTCGATCAGCGCCGCTTGCTCATCGCGCAGCCTTTTGCCCTTGGACCGGCCATAAAGGCGATTGATGGTTGTCGGATCGTTCATCTTCGCCGCATAGCATAAAGCGCCAATTGAGCGGCGCTATTCTGAAATTTAGAACGCCGCCTTCAAATCGTCGACCAAGTCCAGCCGTTCCCATGGGAAGAAATCGCCCTCGGCTTTTTGGCCGAAATGGCCATAGGCAGCGGTCTTGCGATAGATTGGTTTGTTCAGACCCAGATGCGTGCGGATGGCGCGCGGGGTCAGCCCGCCGAGTTTTTCGATGGCCATGATCGCTGCTTCGATCTTGTCGTCGCCAACTGTGCCGGTTTCGTGGGTGTCGACGTAGAGCGACAACGGCTTGGAAACGCCAATTGCATAAGCGAGCTGGATTGTGCAGCGCGTCGCAAGGCCAGCGGCGACGATGTTCTTCGCCAAATAGCGTGTGATATAGGCAGCCGAACGGTCAACTTTTGTTGGGTCTTTGCCCGAAAATGCGCCGCCGCCATGCGGGGCTGCGCCGCCATAAGTGTCCACGATGATCTTGCGGCCGGTAAGGCCTGCGTCGCCGTCTGGTCCACCGATTTCAAAGCTGCCGGTCGGGTTGATGTGGTATTCGGTTTCGCGCAGCAGGACGGGAGGCAGTATGTCGGCGATCACGCGTTTTACATACGCATGCAATTCGGCTTCTTTTGCGCCTTCGTCATAGCCGGGCGCGTGCTGCGTCGAAACGACGATGGCCGCCGCCGCAACCGGCAGGCTGCCCTCATAGCGCAAAGTTACCTGGCTTTTGGCATCGGGTTCCAAAAACGGCGCGGCACCCGAATGACGGTCAGCCGCCATCCGTTCCAAAATTTTGTGGCTGTAATAAAGCGTCGCTGGCATCAAATCGGGGGTTTCATCGGTGGCGTAACCGAACATGATCCCTTGATCGCCAGCGCCTTCGTCCTTGTTGCTGCTGGCGTCAACGCCTTGAGCGATGTGCGCCGATTGGCCGTGCAGGTTATTCATGAAGGTCAGCGTTTCGTGGTGAAAGCCATCCTGTTCATAGCCGATTTCTTTAACCGTGCGGCGTACCGTCGCCTCGATTTCTTCCTTGGCACCGGCGGCCCATTCGCCGTGTTCATAGACGCCCTTGCAGCGGATTTCACCGGCGAGCACGACCAACTGGGTCGTCGTCAATGTTTCACAAGCAATCCGCGCCTCTGGATCTTTGGACAAGAACAGATCGACGATAGCGTCTGAAATCTGATCGGACACTTTATCAGGATGGCCTTCGGAAACCGATTCAGACGTAAAGAGATAGCTTGTGCGCATAGTAAATTCCATGGATATAAAGAAAGCTTTATGTGTTCAACAGCGCCCTTAGCGCGAAGTGCGGCGGGTGACAACGGGGAAAAGTGAAATTGTCAGCAGCAATATGGCAAAAGCAAGCGGCAAAATGTTGCCGAAACGAGCGAACAACGTTGGCGTGTATGCGGGCGGAATAACGCCATCAATGCGGCCCGCAGTGCCCAGCGGCAAGCTTTTCAATATGCGGCCATCGGCATCGATTATTGCGCTGATCCCGGTTGGAGTGGCGCGGATTACGGGCAGTCCTTCTTCCAATGCCCGCATTTGCGCCTGTACCAGATGTTGCGGCGGGCCGATCGTACCGAACCAAGCGTCGTTCGAAGAATTGACAATGAAGTCGGGGCGATTGGCGCGATCGACAACATTACCGGAAAAAATAATCTCGTAGCAAATCTGGAATCCGACCGCCAGCTTGCCTTTTCCCAACTTCAGCGATTGCGGCCCCGGGCCTGGCCAATAGCTGATGTCGCCGGGAACTAGCCGGGCCAGACCAAGCGGTTTGAGCAACCATGGCAATGGCAGATATTCGCCATAGGGAACCAGATGCGCCTTGTCATAGCTACCGATGATTTCGGCGTCCGACCCCATCGCAAACATGCTGTTGCGCGCGCCGATTAATTGGCCTTCGCCATCGAATTCCAATTTGTCCGCACCGGTCAGCAAGATGTCGCCACTACCCATAAGGCTGGCTATCGCCATCCGCGCGCCAACTGCGCTTTCGCCGGGTTGGAATTGATAGAAACGGAACGGATATCCCGATTCCAGCTGATAGGGTATAGCCGCCTCTGGCCAGATCAGCAGCCGCGGGCCTTGCCCCTGTAACGGGCGGCTGTTTTCGGCCAATCGCGCAAAGTTTTTCGTTTCAAACCCCGGCTTATATTTGTCGGTCTGGCTTATGTTCGGCTGGGTAATCGTAATCGCTTGCGGTGCCTTCGGGTTTGGAATTTTGCTACCCGAGCCAGTCACACTCAGGCCCAGACACAAGAGCGAAAGCAGCGCCGTATCCAAAATTCGCGCGAATATCGCCTTGCCTTGCATGGCCCCGAGCGCACCGATCAAACCAAGGATGACCGCCGAAAACAACAGCAATAATCCCGACAGGCCGTAAGTTCCGATGGCCCGCACGCTGCCGCTGGCAAAGGTACCGATTGCCATTGCCGATAAAGGGTTCCAGGCAAAGCCGGTGAACAGCCAACTGCGGACCCATTCGGTCAGTATCCAGATCGCGGCAAAGGCCAAAGCGAACGGGATCGTGGCGTTCGTTCCGCGCTTTCTTACCGCATCGCCGGCCTGCCATGCGCCCATCGCGGCAAGGGCAGGGAAGACACCTAAATATAACGCCAGTGCGGCAACCGCCAAATATCCAAGCGAAACCGGCATCGCTGCCTGAAACACGAATGCCACCGCGATCCATTGGTTGCTGACGATGAAATGGGCGATGCCAAACAGCCATCCGGTCAGCAGAGCATTGCCGCGGCTGGGTGATGTCGCGACCAAATACACAAACAGCGAAAGCCCCAATATTGCCACTGGCCACAGCGATAGCGGCGCAAAGCCGAGCGCCGACACACCGCCTGCGAAAAGCGCGAACCAATTGCGGTACTTGCCGATGAACATTGTAAGTTTTTGCACTCGTCCCCCTTGCCGAGCAATTGGGACAATTGCAATCTGCCGATTTTTCGCAGCGCCTGCTTTCGTTCTTGGCGGTTCAGATTGCCGGTGTTAAACGGCGGCGATGTATCTATTCCCTTTCCTGTTGTTGGCGGCTGCAACACCGGTGCCCGGTCCGTTAACCGGCGATCAAACCCGCGACCTTGGATGCGTTGCCGTGGTTGCGATTGTTGCCGAGGAACAGCGGCAGGGATTGGCCATGGCGCTCGCCTATCCCGACATGCGGCTGCAGGGCCGAAAATGGGCAGGCATCGTCGGTGACCGCGTGACGTTTGAAAGTGGCCATGCAAAAGAAGCGGTCGCGTTTGCGATGCGAGAGGCGGCTGCGGCGGAACAAGTACGGATGCACAATATGGCGGACCCAGGCGCAGCTTTGGGCGGACGCTTTTCAGAATGCTTGCCGTTGATGAAGTCGGATATGGACGCCGATGCTGTCACCGATGCCGCAGCTGCGCCCCTGCCATTGCCCACGAAGAAACGATGATAGCGCGATGACCGCCCTGCGCCCTTTCCATCTCGCTGTGTCGGTCAACGATCTTGCCGCCGCCAGCCATTTTTACGGCCAAGTGCTGGGATGTATGCAAGGGCGCAGCGATGACCGCTGGATCGACTATGATTTTTTCGGGCATCAACTTGTGGTGCATTTGGATGAGGAAAAAACGCATCCGGCGGCGCACAATCCGGTCGATGGCCATGACGTGCCGGTGCCGCATTTCGGCGTGGTCTTGACGATGGATGACTGGACACAATTGGCGTCTCAGCTGCAATCGGTGCAGCTCAAATTCATCATCGAACCAGCCATCCGGTTTCGCGGTCAGCCCGGCGAACAAGCAACAATGTTCTTTCAGGATCCGGCGGGCAATGCGCTGGAATTTAAGGCGTTCGCAGATGATGCGATGCTGTTTGCAACCGATTAAGCTGCCGGTACTACTGACCTGCCCCTGCCTCCAACTGCTCGATTGTCTTTACCCCGGCGCATTTGCCGCTGCTCGAAACACCCTGACCGCTGAGCATCCCGAACGCGATGAAGCCGCCGATGACGGTAACGACAAAAGCGATGCTAAGCAGAGCGAGATATTTTTCGATGAACGCTTTAATCGGTGCGCCAAATTTCCAGAACAGAAACCCGACCAGCATGAATTGAAATCCGCGGCTGACGATACTTGCCCAGATGAAGGTGAACATGTCCATGTGGATGAAGCCAGCGGACAATGTGATCAGTTTATACGGGATTGGGGTTGCGCCCTTGACCAAGATTATCTCGGCGCCGAATTCGCGCAAATAACATGCCGCCGCCGGAAAACTGTCCCACAATCCCAATGTTTTCAGCAACGATACGCCGACTGTCTCATAAGCGAAATAGCCGATGGCGTAGCCCAGCAACGCGCCCAGAACCGACGATATCGTGCAGATGATACCAAAGCGCAACGCGCGCTCCGGACGGGCGAGGCACATCAAACCCAATAACGGGTGCGGCGGGATCGGGAAAAAACTGCTTTCCACAAACGAGAATAGGAACAACCAATATTCAGCGTTGCGGTGCGCGGCCTTGGCCATCATCCAGTCATAAAGTCGTTTCAACATCGCGCCGCTCTAATCACCGCCATGACGATTGTCGAATTTTTTCAACGGGGCCGTTATCCTGAATACCGCGCCGTTACCCGGCCGAAGATTTTACCCCACGCTGTCATAATATTGAACGTCGGGCATTGCCGCCAACAACGGGCCAAGCTTTGGCTGGGCAGCGATGAAATAGTCGGTTTTGCCGTGCGCGGTCAAATCGTCTTGGCTCGCATATTGTTCCATGAAAATATATGTCTGCGGGTCGGATTTTGATTTATACAGCTGATAGGTAATAACGCCCGGCTCATTGGCGACGACTTGCGCCATCAACGCGGTGGCGGCGGTTTCAAACTCGGCCTCTTTGCCCGCTGCGATGGTCAATTTTGCGACGACTCCGATCATATTGCTGCTCCTTTTGATATTTGATCCAGCGACACTATCGGGGAAACAGAAATTGGCAAGCATGGTTAACGCAATGGACAAAGTGCGATTTACAAGCGAGTACGGCTTGCAAGATTTTGTAACATCGGAATCTCGGGGAAAGGGGGAGCGAAGTTCATGTTCAAATCGATTTTTTGTATGTTTGGTAAACATAGTATTGCGCGCGACCGGGTCTGGCATGACGGGTTTGATTACCGGACAACCTGTCTTGGCTGCAAAAAACCCTTGATACGCGACATGCGGCATTGGCGTTTGTTTGATGATGACGCAGATACAAAAGTGGCACGCGACCTGCACCCGAATTCACAGCTAACAGAATAAACCGGAAGCGGCTGCCGGAATAATCCGGTTCAGGCGCGCATCATTGCCCAGAAATGCGGCCCGCCGCCGGGCACATCCCATTCCTTGGTAACGTCAAAGCCAAATCGCCGGTACAGGCCAACATTGCTGTGCGTCGCGGTTTCCAGATAGATGGGCAGGCCGTCTGCCTCGGCGCGTTCGATGCCGGCACGAAGCACGAGCCCGCCCCATCCCTTGCCCTGAACCTGCGGCAACACTCCGGCAAAGCGCAGATAGTGATGGTTTCCTGCGGGATGATGCGCCGCCATGGCTTTGCCGACGGCATCACCGCGCAAAATTGCCGTGCGCAATATGCCAAGAAACGATAGCTGCTGATGGATCGCCCCCAGCGGCGTTTCTTTGTGCCGTCCGGGCGCCCGCCACAATGTTGCGACCTCCATCCCGGGTGAATGCAGCACCGTGCCCGCCGCATAATCTTCACGCGCCATCAACCGGAACAAAGTCGGTAGCCGCGCACGGCGGATGGCGGGATCGGGCAATATCCACGCCAGCGCCGGATCGTCCTGAAACGCTAACGCCAACGTGGCTGCGATAGCGTGCAATCCAGACGGGCCCTGTTCAACGATAGCTTTGGATTCTGTGATAACGCGGTTTTCCATAGCGTCAGCTTGGCGCAAGCATCGCCGAAATGCAATTATGTTCACGGCAACCGCTTGGCTGCTATGCTTATCGGGGCAAAACTATTAAAGCCGCCTGATGGACATAAAAACCATCATCATAATCGCGCTGCTATTCGTCGCCTTTCATCTGCTGCTCTATGGTTATTTGCGGCGCAGGATTGCGGCGGCGAAACACCGGGCGGATCCGAAATTCGATCTTCCCGGCGGCGATGACGATCAATAGCGCAGGCACGCCGCAAAGGGTGCAATCACTAGCATTGATTTGCCGATTTGAGCGCATTATACGTCAGCTTTGAAATAGCGGCCTATGCGGGCCGCTTTGTTGCGTTTTAAAGGAGCGTTTATGACAATCACCCCGCTGATGCCTGTTTACCCCCGGTGTGGTTTCCGGCCTGTGCGCGGTGAAGGTGCTTGGCTGTTTTCAGAAGACGGCAGCAAAGCGCTCGATTTTGCCAGCGGTATTGCGGTCAACGTGCTCGGCCATGGTCATCCGCATTTGACCAAAGCGATCCAGGATCAAGCGGCAACGTTGATGCATGTATCGAACCTTTATGGCAGCCCGCAAGGCGAGGCATTTGCGCAGCGATTGGTCGACACGACCTTTGGCGATACCGTATTTTTTACCAACTCGGGCGCGGAGGCGGTTGAATGCGCGATCAAGACCGCACGGTCATATCACCAGTCGCAAGGGTCCGAACGGTTCGAAATCATCACCTTCAAAAACGCCTTTCATGGCCGGACGATGGCAACGATTTCGGCATCCAATCAGGAAAAAATGCACAAGGGTTTCGCGCCCTTGTTGTCCGGTTTCAAATATGTCGACTTCGACGATCTGGAAGGCGCAAAGGCAGCGATCGGTCCAAATACGGCGGCATTCTTGGTCGAGCCTGTGCAAGGCGAGGGCGGCGTTCGCCCGGCGTCAGATAGCTTTATGCAGGGGCTGCGCGCGCTGGCCGATGAACATGATCTGATGCTGATCCTTGATGAAGTGCAATGCGGCGTTGCCCGTTCGGGTACATTATATGCTTATGAACAATATGGTATCGAGCCCGATATCATGGCGACAGCCAAGGGTCTTGGCGGCGGATTTCCGGTTGGCGCCTGCATTGCCACTGAAAAAGCGGCGCGCGGTATGGTGGTCGGCACCCACGGTTCCACCTATGGCGGCAATCCGTTTGCGATGGCTGCTTGCAATGCGGTTTGGGACGTGGTTGCCAATGACGAATTTCTGGAAAATGTCCGCAACCTGGGCGAAAAAATACGCACTTCGTTGGAACAGTTTATCGGCAATTACCCTGACCTGTTCGAATTGGTACGCGGCAAAGGTTTGATGCTGGGCGTGAAGATGACGCATGAGGCGCGGGCATTTGTCGCGCATTGCCGTGACAATCACGGGCTGCTGTTGGTGGCGGCGGGCGACAATACGTTCCGCGTTCTGCCGCCGCTGAATATCGACGACAGCCATGTTGCCGTGTTTATGGAAAAACTTTCGGCAGCCGCAGCGAACTATCAAATGCCACAAGCGGCTTAACGCCGCGCGGTCCGAGCCGTCAAAAAGCCAGCACGCAAAGACAGCACGAACGGATGAAAGAATAGCGCCATGAGAAGAAATTTCCTGAATCTAACCGATGCAGGCGGCGATGCCATCGCTGCGATGATTGGCGATGCGATAGACCGCAAGGCAAATCGCGCCGGTTGGCCAAAGGGAAAGGTTGATGCAGATGCGCCGCTGGCTGGCCATACGCTCGGCATGATTTTTGAGAAAAACTCGACCCGCACCCGTGTGTCGTTTGAAATGGCGATGCAGCAATTGGGCGGCAACGCCATTTTTATGGCGGCAGGGCAAATGCAATTGGGGCGCGGTGAAAGCGTTGCCGACACCGCCCGTGTGCTTTCCCGTTATGTCGACGCCATTGTCATCCGCACCGACGATCATGCAAAGATCGAAGTGCTGGCTGAATATGCCGACGTTCCGGTGATCAATGGCCTGACCGATCTTTCCCATCCGTGTCAGATCGTCGCCGACCTGTTGACGATTACCGAACATGGCAAGCCGTTGCCGGGATTGGAGCTGGCGTGGCTGGGCGACGGCAACAACGTGCTGAACAGCATTGTCGAAGCAGCCGGATTAATGAAGTTCAATGTCCGCATCGCCGTGCCGCAAGGCTATGAAAGCGACAGCAGTTTCATTGACGCAGCACGCGCGGCGGGCGCGAACATCACGGTGACACGGGACGCAGGCGAGGCGGTCAGCGGCGCGGACATCGTCGTCACCGATACCTGGATTTCCATGGGTCAGGACCATGCACACAATAAATTGGCGGCGATGATGCCGTATCAGGTGGATGCGCGTTTGATGGCGGCGGCAAAACCCGAAGCTAAATTCCTCCATTGCCTGCCTGCGCATCGCGGCGAAGAAGCAACCGATGAAGTATTGGATGGCCCGCAGTCGCTGATTTGGGACGAAGCGGAAAACCGCCTGCACGCGCAAAAGTCAATTTTGCTGTGGTGTTTTGGACAATTATAATGACGGAGCAAACAGAGACATTGTCAGACCAGCCGCTGCGATTTTCAATTCCGCCGCGCCATGTTCGCGGGCGCTTGGTCCGTTTGGACGGTGTTTTGAACGAAATTTTGTCGGCACACAAATATCCGCCAGCGGTGGAGAGCATATTGGCCGAGGCGCTGGTGCTGACGACGTTGCTTGGCGCGTCGTTAAAGGATGTTGGCGGCCAATTGACCATGCAAGCGCAAACCGAAAGCGGCGCAATCGGCTTGCTTGTCTGTGACTATAAAAACGGCGCGCTGCGCGGCTATGTACAGTTTGATGCAGCAAAGATTGCGGCAATTGGTCCTAACGCCACGCTTTTCGGCCTATTTGGCAAGGGTTATCTGGCCATCACCTTTGACCGCGAGGCGCAGGAAGGTCAGGAAAAAGGATCGCGTTATCAGGGTATAGTGCCATTGGACGGCGATAGCCTGTCCGATGCCGCAGAGCATTATTTTGTGCAATCCGAACAAATCCCGACCATGATCCGCGTCGCAATTGATCATGTCGGTGGCCGCTGTATTGCTGGCGGTATCATGGTTCAACATCTGGCCGAAGGTGAAGAAGGCCGCGAGCGCCTGCATGTCAAACTCGATCATCCCGAATGGGAACATATCGCGGTTATGGCGGCGAGCATCAAAGCCGATGAACTGGCAGACCCGGAATTGGCATTGGAAGAAGTCGTCTGGCGATTGTTCCATGAAGAACAAGAAGTCCGCGTCGACCGCGGCGATATCTTGACCAAAGGCTGCCGCTGCGACGTTGGTCATATCCGCGATGTTATCGCCCGCTTTCCCGCCAGCGACCGCGCCGACATGGCCGATGAACAGGGGATTATCCTGGTCGATTGCAAATTTTGTTCGCGCGACTTTCCGATTAGCTTGGTCAGCTTGAACAATTAAGGTCGAAGAAAAAGGCGCGATCGCAAATAAATACCAGCCGATACCAGTAGCTTGGCAGATTATGGCATCATTCGTTATTCGTCGTTCATACGCAACATTCTACCGTGCATTGTGACATAAAATAGCCTATATAGTGTAGCAATGTGCGTTTACATAAGATGCAAGGTCGCCACCATTTTTCAATTGAAATCGTGGACCGGGAACAATGAAAAAATTAGCTAAACATATCATTTTATTAGGTTTTATTTCCATCTGCGCCACTTCGGCGGCGGTTGGTGTGCCCAAGGATAACGCGGCGAATCTGCTTGATTCGTTGAGCCAGGGCATGTGGCAATTCCGCGCCGTCGGCAATGGAGCCACCGGAACAGCGGTGAACCGCCTGTGCGTCGGTGATGTGACCAAACTGGCGCAAGTCCAGCATCAGGGTTTCAATTGCCAACAGTTTGTCGTCCGCTCAACCGCCAATACGGTCACGATCAGCTACAGCTGCCGCGGTGAGGGGCAGGGGCTGACCGTTATTCGCAAGGAGACGAGCAAGCTGATCCAAATCGATTCGCAGGGAATCCGCAATAACTCGCCATTCTCCTTTTCGGTTGAGGCGCGCAATAACGGGCCCTGCTGAACACGGGTTAAACGTTGGTTAACCATTTTCAGCTAAACCGATTAAGTTCTGCCTTTGCGGGCAGACTTTCCTCCCTAGCAGGCTTAACGGCCTAAACTTGGGCCGCCGTGCAAAAGCCGGGCGGCCCATTTTTTTGGCAGTGGTAACGGCTGCGGGTAAGTGTGCCCCGGCGCAGGCCGGGGTCCAGTGCGGGGTGACATCCAGAAATTACATTTAAGAAAAGGATATCGTCATTCCCGCGTAGGCGGGAATCCATCACCTGCACTCGAATTCTAAGCGAGTCGGCTTAATCATGTTAGGTCGGGTGATGGATTCCCGCCTTCGCGGGAATGAGGCATAAATCTTAAATTACTATCATTACTCAATATTTTTTGCTACTTTCATCTACACAGACCCTACACAGCAACGGAAAACCGCCATTTTTTTACCCCGTTCTACACATAACCTGCACAGCATGAGGTAGCCCATGTCTTTTGTCATGGATAAAGAAGAACTCAAGCCCGGATTGATTATCTTCCGGCGCGCCGATGTACAGCATCGTAATTGGTATTGCCGGATGAAGCTCCCGCAGGTTGACCGCTACAAGACCGTTTCGCTCAAAACATCCGATATTTCTGACGCGCGGGATCGTGCCTTCGACCACGACGCAGAGCTTCGCTTTCGCATCAAGCATGATGTGCCGATTTTCAACAAGCCGTTTAGCGATGTGGCGCAGGAATATGTGACGGAGCAGGATCGCCGCGTCAAACGCGGTGAGATCAGCGCTGAGCGAGTTAAAAAACTACAATCCGTCATCTCTGCCCAGCTAAGCACTTATGTCGGGACAACGCAGGTGCATTTGGTCGGACAGGAAAGTTGGGATAATTATCCGGCGTGGCGTCGCGAAACCGGCACGGGGCGCTTTCGCGACAAAATCATCAGCGATTCAACCATAAGCTTCGAGATGTCGATCTTTGGCGCGGTGATGAACTACGCCGCGAAGAAAAAATATATCACCGCCAGCCAGCGCTTTGAGGGCAAGCCCAAACTCAAAACCATGCGCCGCGACGAGTTCAACCTTGAGGAATACCGTAAGCTGCACACTGTCGGGCGTTCATGGGTGGCAAAAGCCACAAAGCCATCGAGCATTTGGTATCGGACCATCGCCTATAACTTCGTGCTGATTATGTGTAACACGGGGATGCGCCCCGGCGAGGCAAAGAGCTTGCGCTGGCGCGACGTGATGGCCGCAAAGGATCGCGATGGGCGCGAGATTGCGGTTCTCTTCGTTCAGGGCAAAGGTAAATCGCGCAAACTGGTCGCACCCAAGAGTGTGTCTGATTATCTTGAGCGCATTCGCTCTACTGCTAAATCCACCAAACCGGATGACGCGGTGTTCACCACTGTCACCGGCCAACCTGCTAAAACGCTATACAAGAACATGATTGAAGACCTGTTGGTTCAAGCAGGTTTGCGTGAAGGTTCCAACGGTGTTCCGCGCTCAACCTATTGCTTTCGGCATACTTATGCCACCTTCCGCTTGAGCGAAGGTGTCGATGTTTATTTCCTTGCCGAGCAAATGGGAACATCGGTCAAAATGATCGAAGACCATTACGGTCATGTGAATACCATCAAGCATGCCGACCGCGTGTTGCAGGGTATGGGTGGATGGGAGCCGGTTATGCAGGATATTGCAGAAGCCGACGCCAAGGCTTTGCGCTCCGCAGCGACGCGCTCGACAGCAAAACATCCCAATCGTAAAAAATCTTGAAGACTGCCCCGGCGTCGGAATTTCAGCGTCGAGCCTCGATGCGCCGACACTGAAGGGGCTGTATCGCCTGTAACCCGATGCGCCGCTGGCGCACTTAATCGGGACACAGGCCAAGCAGGGTTGGGAAAAAGGGGAGACGAGCCTCGGCTCACCCCAAATCCTGCGTCTTTCTGCAACGCCGCGCGCATCTGGTGATGCTCCAAGAATTGCAGAGTTTAGCGCGCCGCCGATCCAAGCGTCCAGCCCTCGCTGCTTGACGGTATGAACCGCAAAAGCGACCGACCTAACATCGTCGAAATTTCGATGCTTTTTGTCTGGAGTTCCAAGATTTGAATATTTGTATCCGGCGGTTAAGTCATGACCCAGCCATTTATGAAATGCGGCACGGCGTACGAGGCAAGGGACGCAGCGCCCGCACTGCGTGAAGCCTGTCCGCGCATACCGGCCGCAACTTGTCGATCCTCCGATCAAAGACTTCAATAATGCCTGATCCTGGCAGGATTCGAGCATTTCACCCTTGGTTCGGAATTGATAAGGATTTCGAATCCGGATGTTCAATCCCGCCTTGTCGAATAGTGATTGAAGGGATGCAAGGTAGAATGGGTGTGTAGTTCTCGTGCTTAGTGAGCCGAGCCTCAGCGGCGTCAAAGGGACGTTGAGACTGATGAACCCGTTTTCTGGGACAAGGAGATCAACTTTTGAGGCATCACCATATGCTTCAAGGCATGTGGCAGCCAGAACACCAAGGCCAAAGAACACAAGCGAACGGCCCCGTTGTGAGCGCTCCGACGGCACGGGCGGAGACGCGTTGTGATTTACCTGCAAATGCATGGAGGTCGGAGCCAATATCTTCGCAAACCGCTGTTGATCGAACTTATCACCTTTCGCAACCTGACTGACCAAGAGCGGCTTTCCATCCTGGGCAATCAAATCAATGGCACCAATGAGGCTATCCATGCCTCCCGATAGAAGGCAAATCACATCTTCGGCGCGCTTGAGCACGACCTTAGGCGGCTTCGGCAGATACCCGCCCTCTATAAAGTCCAACCGCCAAATGTCGCCAGTTACAAAACTCAACGCTCTTTGGAATTCATCGGCGACGCTTGTCCAAAAATGAGGGTCAATGACCGCGATCGTGAGGTGAATCTGACGAGTCCAGCCGTCGGCGCTAAGTGCCCTCGTGCAACTTTCGTCTGCTGCAATCACTGCCAAGGATATTGAGAGAAAGTCCCACGCTCGGGCCGATGGCTGCAATTTCAGCGCCTCGACTATGCCGGGAATCGTTCCCCCGACAGCTCCGGTTTCCGCATTGAGCCTATGGCTATAGAGCGTGAACGGAATATCCGTTCCATCCGGGATGTCCACGCCAGCAGGCGCACAAGCGACCCTCATCATAAGTAGCTCTCAAATATTTCAAACGTATCCCGCAAAACCTCACTGGCCAAAGAGGCTGTGTTTGTGCGATTGAGAGTCTGTCCAATATCTCGACGGGCGCGTATTGCCTGAGCTATGGCCTGCCGAATGTATGCCTTCATTTCTTCGAGACGATCTACGCCGACAGAATATGAAGTAGCCTTGTCGAGCACCGCTTTTCCAACATCGAGTTCGATCCGATGCGCTAGATCGTGCGCGAGATATGACTCTACCACTAGCTCAATCTGTGGTGCATCAAGATTTGTAAGGTCGGCATCAGGATCGGCGAGCAAGACTTCAGATAACG
>JAYVBJ010000028.1:0-10761 GCA_043750535.1 Sphingomonadales bacterium
GTATCGCGCAACGGCAAGTCGATTGGCAATTGCCAAGCCACTATCAAGCGGCTAGAGCGCGCCTCCACCGCAAAGTGAGGCCCGATGGCGGAGTGGTGACGCAGAGGACTGCAAATCCTTGCACCCGAGTTCGATTCTCGGTCGGGCCTCCAATATATTAAGCGTTGAGTTAAGAGCCACCTGCGCTTCGCGGCGCAAATTTAATCCAACATGGCCGGAGCCCCAAAACGCCCAAGTTGACACCAAGTTGACAAGGTTGACGCCTATTTTGACATTTTGCGAAAGAAGGGCGTTCGATTATTTCCTACATCGTGGTTTTTTGTAGGATGCTGCTTACTCCAAATTTGACCGGCAACAATGTCAAAGAGCCAGCCCTGAAATAGCGGCCACGCCCTGTGGTCCCAGAACAAATCCTACATTACAAGTGCTAATGCGGGACAGGACCGCGACGTAAAGGCGTTATTGCACCTATCAACTTTACTCAACTTAGCTCCTTTCACCCTTTTTCCTTCTACCCTTTTATGAAAATCTCACCACGGCGCAGCAACGAGATGAAATGCAGATTCAGCGCATGCTTAACAGCATGCAAGAGTCAAAGGAAAAGAAGAAAAAACGGGCGTGGGTGCGGGGACACCGTAACTCAACGATAGTTTAGTGCACTGGTACCGTAAATCCTGTCACCGTAAATCCTGTTTTTCTTGGCCCTTCACCCCTAACCCTTCACCAACGTCAACCTTACCTTTGCCGTGCCGCTGTGGTGCATGCCGATCTTTTTTGCGGCGGCATAGGAGATGTCGATGATCCTGCCGCGCGTGAACGGACCGCGGTCATTTACGCGCACGATCACTTCTTTGCCATTGCCCAGATGGGTGACGCGAATGCTGCTGCCAAAGGCGGCGGTGCGGTGCGCGGCGGTTAGGGCTTTGGGATTAAACACCTCGCCGCTTGCTGTGCGCCGTCCGGCAAATTCGTTGCCGTAATAACTTGCGCCGCCGGTACCAAGATCATCTGCGCCGCTGCGTGCTTGCAACACAAACGGCTGAGTCAACAAAAGCCCAGCCAACATCACGTTGAAAAACCGCATTTTCCCTCTCCCCAATCTCAACTTCTCTCCCAAATACGCAGCGGTTTGACAACCCGGCAATTCCGCAGGGTCAAGGCGCAGGCGCTCGGCTCCGTTACTCCGGTTCGGCCATCCCCATTTGCCACAATATAAACGCAAACTCCTCGGCGGTTTCTTCCAGCGCGTTCCAGCGGCCGGATTTGCCGCCATGCCCTGCGCCCATGTTGATTTTCATCAGCAACAGATTGTCGTCGGTTTTCATTTCGCGCAGCTTGGCGACCATCTTGGCGGGTTCCCAATATGTCACGCGCGGGTCGTTTAGACCGCCGGTGTACAGCATCGGCGGATAGGCTTTGGCGGTCACTTGGTCGTATGGGCTATAGCTGCGGATCAATTCAAATGCGGCCTTGTCGGTGATCGGATTGCCCCATTCAGGCCATTCGCCCGGTGTCAGCGGCAGGCTTTCGTCGAGCATCGTATTGAGCACATCGACGAACGGTACATGCGCCACAATCGCGCCGAAAATCTCTGGCGATTGGTTGGCGACTGCACCCATCAACTCGCCGCCTGCGCTGCCGCCCGATGCGGTTAGCTTGCCTGCTTTGGTGTAGCCCTGCGCGATCAGGGCTTTGCCGGCATCAACGAAATCGTTGAAGGTGTTGGTGCGCTTTTTCAACTTGCCGTCTAGATACCATTGGTATCCCAGATCATCGCCGCCGCGAATATGCGCGATGGCATAGGCAAATCCGCGGTCCACCAAGCTAAGCCGTGTGGTTGAAAATCCGGGCGGAATAGCATAGCCATAGGCACCGTAAGCATAGAGATGCAACGGCGCAGTCCCGTCTTTTTTGAAGCCTTTTTTATAGACCACCGAAACCGGCACCTGAACGCCGTCACGCGCAGTGATCATCAACCGTTCGGTCTGATATTGACTGGCGTCATAGCCCGACGGGATTTCCTGAACCTTCAATGTTTCCAGTTTTTTGGAGGCAACGTCATAGTCAAATACCGTGTCGGGCGTGACCATGGATTCGTAGGACAGTCGCAATTTGGTGGCCGCATATTCAGGGTTGTTGGACAGCCCGGCATCATAGCTTGCCTCCGGAAATGTGATCCGTTCAGCCTTGGCAATGTTGGCATAATCGCGCACCTCGATCTGATCGAGGCCAGCAACGCGGCTTTCGGTAACGAGGAAATCCTTGAACAGCGCAACGCCGGTCAAATATGTTTTGTCCGAGCCCGCAATCACAGTCGTCCACTGATCGGGAGCGTCAATCGGCGCGCTGGCGAGGCGGAAATTGACATGATCGTCATTGGTCAAAACCCAGATAACGCCGTTGCGGACATCAACCGAATATTGCACCCCGGCCTTGCGCGGCTTGATCAATATTGGCTTGGCGGTGGGGTCACCGGCAGGGACCAGCCGTATCTCGCTGGTAACATTGTCACCGACATTGATCGTCAGATAATCTTCCTGCGCCGTGAGGCCAACATCGACGCGGAAGCCCTCGTCGGCTTCGCGAAATATCTCGGCATCTTTGGCGGGGTCACTGCCCAATATATGGTGCTTCAGATTGTCGGTGCGCCAGTTTTCATTGGCCAAACCATAAACAAATCCATTGTTGTCCGATGTCCAAACGATGCTCGACAATGTGCCGGGAATGATATCGGCCAAATCCTTGCCCGTCGTCAGATCGCGGACATGCGCTTCAAATCGTTCTGATCCATCATCATCATAGGCATAGGCCATCAGCTGACCATTCGGGCTGATCGACATTTCGCCCAAGCGGAAATAATCCTTGCCCGCCGCCAGCACATTTTCATCGAGGATTAATTGATCGGCCCCTGCATCCGCTTGGTTGCCCGCCGCTGCTTTGCGATAATGTTTCCGGTATTGCGCGCCTTCATCGAATTTGGACCAGTAAATCCAGTCGCCATCTTTTTGCGGGACGCTGCTGTCGTCTTCTTTGATGCGCGCTTTCATCTCGGTGAATAGCGTATCAACCAGCGGCTTATGCGGTGCCATATTCGCCTCGAAATAGGCGTTCTCTTGCTTCAAATGCGCCAAAATATCGGCATCATCGACTTTGGGATAGCTTTGATCCTTCAGCCAGTAATACGGATCTTCGATCGTGATGCCATGATGAGTAAAGCTGTGGGCACGTTTTTCGGCGGCGGGCGGCTTGTTGGTTTCAGTCATATTCTCTTTCGAAGTCTGGGTGGGTTCGGCGGCGAATGCAGCAGGTGTTGCGAATGCAATAGCCGCACAAAAGATGGTCGCCATCAGTGAAGTCGTCATTAAAGTTTGCTCCAACTTGCTGGTGGTAAAATGCGCGGATTGAACCTATGTTATGCGGCAACACCCTATTCAAGACAAATGGAATTTAACATGTTGATGCAAACCCATGAAGCGCGACTTTCGGCACTGCGCGATGAACTGAAACGGCGCGATCTGGCGGGATTCGTCGTGCCGATCTGTGATGAACATATGAGCGAATATGTTGGCGAATATGCACAGCGGCTGGGATGGCTGACCGGATTCGGCGGGTCGGCGGGATCGGTTGTGGTGTTGGCGAACAAGGCGGCGATTTTCACCGATGGCCGCTATACTGTCCAAGTGCGCGACCAAGTCGACGGCAGGCTGTTCGATTATGTCAGCGTCGCCGAAACCAAGCCAGCCGAATGGATCGCGGCCAATGCCGGCAAGGGTGATAAAATAGGCTATGATGCTTGGCTGCATACTGCGGCTTGGGTTGAGGTTGCAGAAAAGGCGGCGCAGGCTGCGGGCGCAGAAATGGTGGCGGTCGGCGGCAATCCGGTTGACGCCATCTGGTCCGACCAGCCGGAACGGTCCGATGCCGCGCTGGCGGTGCATTCCGACATTGATGCGGGCAAGGCAAGCGATGCAAAGCGGGCCGAAATGGCAGCTGGGTTGAAGGCAAAAGGCGTCGATGCCGCAGTGATCGCTGCGCTTGATTCTGTCGCTTGGATGTTCAATATTCGCGGCGGCGATGTGGAGAACACTCCGGTGTCGCTGGCGTTTAGTCTGCTCCACAGCGACGGAACGGCGGAATTATTTGTCGCTCCGGAAAAGTTGACGCCGCAAGTGCAAGCTCATCTGGGCAATCAAGTGACGATCCGCCGCTATGATGAATTGGCAGAACAATTGAACAAGCTTTCAGGCAAGCGGGTCGCGGTTGATCCTGATCTGTCTGTTGCTGCTATATCTCAGGCACTAATGGCGGGCGGCGCGCATATCGTTGCCATGCGCGATCCGGCAGTCTTGCCCAAAGCCGCCAAAAATACAACCGAGCAAAACGGCACGCGCTTGGCGCATATCCGCGATGGCGCCGCGCTCACCCGGTTTCTTCGCTGGTGTACAGAAGAGCTGGTCAAGGGCGGTCAAACCGAGCTTTCTGCCGCCGCGAAATTGCGTGAGTTCAGGGATCAAACAGGCGTACTGAAGGACCTGAGTTTCAGGACGATATCGGCGACCGGTCCGCATGGTGCCTTGTGCCATTATTCGGTAACCGAAGAGACCAATCTCGCGATTGAGCCCGGCCACCTTTATCTGGTCGACAGCGGCGGGCAATATCTTGACGGTACCACCGATGTTACCCGGGTCATTGCCGTCGGTGACCCCACGCCCGAAATGCGCACGCGATATACGCAGGTCCTAAAAGGTCATATTGCGTTGGCGGCGGCGCGGTTTCCGGCAGGAACCAGCGGCGGTTCGCTGGACGTATTGGCGCGCCAGCACCTTTGGGCTGATGGCGTTGATTATGCGCACGGCACGGGCCACGGCGTCGGCAGTTATCTGGCGGTGCATGAAGGCCCGCAAAGAATTGGCATGTCCGCAGGCGTGCAAGCGGGAACCGGCGAACCATTGCTGCCCGGAATGATCCTGTCCAATGAACCAGGATATTACAAGGAAGGCGCGTTCGGCATTCGGATCGAAAACCTGATGCTTGTCCAGCCCGTAGAAATTGACGGCGCTGAAGGCCGATATCTGGAGTTTGAAAATCTCACATGGGCACCGCTTGAACCCAAGTTGATCGACGCCGGGCTTTTGTCGCCAGCGGAGATTGATTGGGTCAACCATTATCATGCCCTGGTTGTGCAGCATATTGGGCCGCAGCTCGCCGGTACCGATGCCGATTGGTTGCGCATGATTGCTGCCAAAATAGGGTGAAATTTGTTTGATCCTTGTAATTTTCTTGGCAATTGCTATTCATGCTGGGAATGTTGCGATTGGGCTGGGGGGCTCGCAGAAGGACAAGGGGCATGGCACGCTTAATGGCTACTGATTCACAATTTGCGTGTCCGGGCCGGCTCAGTGAAGGACAGAAAGATTGCCTGCGATTGGTGATGCTGCATTTTTCGTCCAAAGAAATCGCTCGCAAGCTTTGCGTCTCCCCGCATACTGTCGATAAGCGGCTCAAAACGGCGATTGCTATATTGGGCGTTGCCACCCGGGTGGACGCCGCACGTATTCTCGCGCAATCCGAAGCTATGGATGCCTCCGAGCAAACCGCAACTGTGCTTTCTACTCCGTTTTTTTTCCAGAACGCGGGGGACCAATCATTGGTATACCAGCGCCCGGACCTTTCATTGATCCCCGAAATTGGCACACTTCAATCGTCACCCGGCGAATGGAACCCGGCGGCGGACAAAGCAGGCAGCATGTTGCGGCAACAACAAATGGCATTTGAAAGCCATTCGAATTGGCAAGGCAATGCAGGCTTTTTGGGATTGGTTTCTCGTGGAGACAATCAAGTCAACGACTTGACCGTGCCGGGCCGTATGATTGCAATGTGCGCAATTGTTGCAGCATCAATTCTGACATTTTCTGTATTTGTCAGCGTCATTGAAGGTCTTTCGCGGCTCTACTGAGCCCGGTCCCGATACTTTACCATCGGTTCAACGAATTTGTCCGGGATGATTCCCGGCAAAGGAGAAGTTTGCTATGTTAAATGATCGTATCGCCGCAGCAAAAGATGTGGCCGCCGCCTTGCTGGCGCTTGAAAATGCAATTGACGAAGCGCTGATTTGTGCAAGCGCAATGACTATCGCCCTGCCGGCCGCACGCAAACGTGCCAAAGTATCGGCCGTGGTGGGCCAAGATGTTACCCAACTGACCGGCGAAGCTCTTGCCGCGTTGTTCAGTGCGCGTAGCAAAATCATCGAGGCGCACAACGAGCTTACAAATGTCCGCGACGAATTGGGATTGAAGACCTTTGCCAGCGGCGATCTGTGGAAACTCGTGCCCAAATTGAACGGCGATCGTGGATTGCAAATCGTTGCAACGAATGCCGCTTAAGCTTTACCGAATGACTTGACCTGTTAGCCGACAGCCGCCAACCATTGATCCAATGTTCGGTTGGATTTTTCTAGCACTGCTGTTGTTGGCGGCAGGTTACGTTCTGCTTTGCGGCGACAAGGAGCAGCGTTTGGCCATGTGCGTGCTGCTCGCCGCCTATTCCGGAACGATGCTGCTTTTCATGCTGGGTACAAAAAACTGGCTTCGAACCGAAACCGGGATCGTCATTCTCGATAGTTTGGCATTTGTTGCCCTCACCATCATTGCTTTCAGGAGTAAAAGGTTTTGGCCGCTTTGGATAGCATCGTTTCAAATGATACCACTGCTGACCTATGCGGCGGCGTTGTTCGGGCAGAATTTGGCGTCGCAGGCGCTTGGCGTGGCACAAGGCCTGTGGGGTTATCTGCAGCTGGCGATTATATTGCTGGTGACATTAAAAGCCCGGATCGAAGCCGCGAAGATCAGGAAATCCTCGCCGAGTTGATCGCACCAATTGTGTTTGAACGTGCGGACTCGATAAGCCGTGATCTGATCCGCAATTTTGGTTCGTTGCCGCGTTTGCTCGCGGGGATTGAAGACGGAAACGAAGAGGCTAAATTACCATCCAGTGTCGTCATCCATTTGCACACACTAAAGCGGTTGATATCACGATTGCTGCGCCGCGATGTTTCGCATGATCCGATATTATCAACGACCAATGAACTGTTGGCGTATCTGCACAATGAAATGTCTTGCCTAGACCGCGAAACGCTTCGTGTCCTGTTTCTGGATTCTGGCAACCGGTTGATCTGTGAAAAAATAATGTGGGAGGGGACCGTATCGTCGGTCCAATGCCATCCGCGCGAAATCGTATGTGCCGCGCTGCAACGCCGCGCAAGCGCGCTAATTCTCGTCCACAACCATCCCAGTGGCGATCCCTCGCCAAGCCCCGCCGACATCGCCGTCACACGGGAATTAAGCCATGCGGCATCCTATCTCGGAATCGTCCTGCATGATCATATTGTGATCAGTGCCAGCGGCCATATTAGCATGCGCGCAGAAGGCATGATGGAAACCGCCGGTCACAACGACAACAACCAAGCTGCCGCCAGTTCAGAAACTCAACCGTTTTGGATGCGCTCATTGTCGAAATTACATGCCCGATGAGGACATCATTGCAGAGCGGCGTTGATGCTGCGGCCCATTATCTTTCATTTGGGCAGGATCTGTCATTTGGGCAGACGGGTGAAGAAAGCTTTCGCGGTGAATTGGGCGGTCTTTCTGATCCCGTTTGGCGTGCCTTGCTGACTTTGTATATTATGCAGGCGCAGGGGAAACCATGCCGCATTACCGATATGTTCCCGGGACCGCAGGTGAGCGACCGGACGCGGTTGCTGTATATCCGGTTGATGGTGCAGCGCGGATTATTAGTTCCGCCGCAGCTATCGTATAATGCGGACAATGACATCAAGATCTCTGATGTTACCAGCGACGCACTTCGCGAAATCCTGAACACTTGGCGCTGCAAATCCTCCGCCGGTTACCTCGGCCTTGTTCCATTTTGATGGGATCAAAACGCCTGCCATCGCATAGTATAAGTCTTGTCAAGAAATAGGGCATTGGGCCGTTGCTTGGCATTGTTGTCAATCTAGGCTAGTCTCACATTTGTGGCAGGTGCACGCGGGTGGTCAAAAGTTCACGGCGGCTTTTCTGGGATCAGGCAAATTCTATGGACAATGAAATCGTGCTTGAGCGAAGAGCGGAACTAATGGCGCTGCTATCGGAGGCATTGGCCCGGGCGGACCAATTGGATTTGATCGACGTTGCGATCCGGATCAGTCAAGCCATCGACTTGATGGAAATCGCCGCTTACGATCAACAGCAAGACGGCCAGACGCAAGGTTAGTCCCTTATCGATCATTTTGAATCGTCACCCACGAGAAACGAAGCGACGAAGCAATCCAGAGCCGCGCAGAACAACCCAGGATTGCTTCGCGTTGCTCGCAATCCTCAGACAAGCCCTCTTCATGGCAGAAATGTGCGCAACTAAGCACTGTTCGCCGTCAGCACCGTTGTCTCAGAATGAGGCGAAATACAGGCTCCCGGGTTTTCAATTACCCATGTACTCGGTCTGGACGATGTTTGCATGCCGACAATGCCTACCATGTCGCAAGGATAGCAGATTTGAATAGCTGGCGTATCGAAGCAAAGGTGCAGAGGTCAAACTGAGACAGTGCCTCGCTATGTGTTAACGCTAAAACAAACAAAAGCCTTTATCCCAAGACCGAGGCGTTTTGTTAAGATGATTGATGTTGCGTTGTTTGTTGGTTGCAGGAGTAGGATTTGAACCTACGACCTTCAGGTTATGAGTTGGAAGGTTCAATATTTAATATATTGAGTTTATTAGATAATTTTACCATATTTTGTACCATGTGTTAGATTTTGTGTTAGCATTTTGCCTATTTTGCCCTTAATCGCACTTTTTTGTGTTAGCTAGTTAACACAAACGCGCGAAAGCCCCCACTGACAGCAGCTTCTCGAGGGTTTCAACATCTGCGGCTGGTTGTGCTGGAATTGGATAGCGAAGGTTGTTTTGACGGAACGACCCGCATTCTCATCATTCGACGCTCACATTTTTGTCAGAAATATGTATACTCATTTCTGACAAAAAGAATGGGCATGCTTGGGCTAAGAATTGACCTAAGGGGAGTATCACGGGCGGCCAGTACCCGCCATAATAGCCCTAGCTGCGTCATTATTCAATCTAATCGAAATTATGAATATCGATTTGCTTGACTAATCAGCATATTATCCTATGCCGCTGACATGATACCGCGCCGTCTCAACCAGCTTATCCGCGAACGCCTGAACCATATGCCTGGTGTCGTCCTATTGGGACCGCGTCAGATCGGCAAGACAACATTGGCTCGCGCCATTGCCGATGATCGCGGCGCAGACGCACTTTATCTTGACCTCGAAGACGAAGCGGATCGTGCCCTGCTAAGCGATCCAAGAGCTTTTCTCGACACTCAGTATGGCAAGCTCGTGGTCATGGATGAAGTGCAGCGCGTACCGGAGCTATTTGCGGCGCTGCGCGGCGTGATTGATGAGCGTAGGCGTACTGGTGAACGTGCGGGCCATTTTCTGTTGCTGGGATCGGCGCATCGCTTGCTTTTGCAGCAATCCTCCGAGTCACTGGCTGGCCGTGTAGCCTATGTCGATCTTGGCCCTATCGATGCGTTGGAGGCCAAGTCGGCGGGCTATACGTCGCTTGATCAACTCTGGGTGCGCGGCGGTTTCCCTGACAGTTTCATTGCAGCCGATGACTTGGAGAGTTTTCGCAGGCGCAAAGATCTGATCCGCACCTATCTCGAACGCGACCTGCCCTTGCTTGCGCCGCGTCTTCCTGCCGCAACCATAGGCCGCCTTTGGACGATGCTGGCGCATGTGCAGGGTCAGCCGCTCAATACCGCACAGCTGGCGAGCAGCTTGGCTGTGACCGCGCCAACCGTCGCCCATTATGTCGATATCCTGTGCGATATGGGCTTGGTGCGGCGCCTGCAACCTTGGTTTGCCAATGTCGGCAAGCGCCTCGTCAAAAGTCCCAAAACCTATATTCGCGATTCTGGATTGCTGCATGCCTTGCTCGGGCTTGATACGCTACAATCACTGCTCAGCCATCCCATCGCTGGCCCAAGCTTTGAAGGGATGGTGATCGAAAACATCATCAACGCCATGGGAGACGGCTATCAGGCCTATTTCTACCGCACGGCCAATGGCGCAGAGATTGACCTTATTCTTGTGCGCGGGGGTGTGCCCGACATTGCGATTGAAGTGAAACGGTCCAGCGCGCCGACGGTAGAGCGCGGTTTTCACACGGCTTGTGACGATCTCAGCATCCAAAAGCGCTGGCTGATTTATCCAGGTGAGCGGGCTTACCCCAAAGCCAACGGTATAGAAGTGCTTCCCCTAGTGGATGCTCTGGAACAGCTAACGTTGAAAAAATAGCCCTGGCTCCCAATTGCGGAGCGCAAGAGGGTGAGAACAGATTTCGATGTTTTCCTTACGGCATCACCCAACGACCGGCGCGATAAGTTCTTTGGCAAGAGCCGACGGCTCGGCAGCGCAGCACAAAATACCGAAAAGGTCCGTTGGGTCTGCTGGACTATCGGGCATGCACAGGACGGAGCCACGATTTCGCTTTCGTCACATAAGTTGGACGCTGCCGACAGTCCTCTGTGGATGGCCTCGGCGATCTTGTACCACAAAGATGCATCGCCATAGACCGCCTGCGCGATCTGCTGCAACGTCTCGCCGCCCTGCACCGTGTAACTGCCGCTGCCCGAACCCTGGTTGTAACTGTTCAGCGGGTCATAGCTTTGGATAAAGTCAGCATAGC
>JAYVBJ010000029.1:0-29554 GCA_043750535.1 Sphingomonadales bacterium
GAGGGGATTGGGAATGGGGTTCAAATCCAATCTTTCAGCCACCCGCGATCCCGATTTCGTCGATTTTTCAAAACTCGGCGGTCCCCGGTTTGTCCTGACAGTCGATACAGAAGAAGAATTTGACTGGACGAAGCCGTTTGCACGCAGTGGTTATGGCACAAGTCATTTGAAATCGGTGCCCCGGTTTCAGGCGCTTTGTTCGGACCATGATGTCATCCCTTGTTATCTTGTCGATTTTCCGATCACCGAAGATACGTTCGGCGTAGATTTGCTCGCGGGCTATGCGCGTGACGGACATGCGGAGATCGGGGTTCAGCTTCATCCTTGGGTAAATCCGCCGTTATGAGCGGCCAGCTCTAACCAACTGAGCTACAGGCCCTTTGAAACCCCTGATAGCGTTATGCGGCGCGGATAGCGGATGGCTATGTCACCTTGCAAGCGGCAATTCCATTTTTGTTGCATATTACCGGTTCATGCGACCAAAAGTCGTTTGATTTCAGACGCACTAATCGGCTTGACGTTATGCGTATCAAAATACGCGAACACCGCATGCCACCATTCGTAAAACGCTTCCAGATCTTGACCGTTTCGTGTGTAGTTGGTGTGACCCGCAGCCAAAGACGGCGAATGAAACGAGAAGTTCAATATACCGACGCCTTCTTGCAATGCGCTGTCTATTCCGGCGATGGCGCGGTCCAGTGGAATTCCCTCGGGCGTCAGGGCGATGCGTTCTAAAAGCCCCGTCCTCGACAAAATAGAGCGCGAGGGATCAGAAGAAAGCATCCGTTGAAATATGGGATTGCCAACTTTCCGCAGCTGTCCCGCATAGACTGTGGTCAACGGCAGTTCAATTAAATGGTCAGGTAACAGCCAATAAGGATTGACCGGGAAATCGGAATAATCCGGCCCGCCCTGCGCCGAATAATTGAATCTTGACCGAACAGAGGTGTCAATCGCGATGCCCAAGTCTTTCAATATTTCCGGCGTTTTTTCACCGGCACCATAACGTCCGGCCCGGTAAATGTCGGGCCGCACGCCAAAGCGCTCAACGATTTTTTGGTGCAGCACAGACAATTTTTCACGCTCGAGTTCGGCAGGAAGGTTGCAGGCGAAGCTATTGAGCGTATTGACCGTTTCAACAAACGGAGGGTTGACCCAAGGATGCAGTTGCACGCCGATTTCCGCTTTACCTGTATTGGCAAAACCGCCCAATAACTCGACCGCAGCAGCATCATTTGCAATTGGATAGTCTACCAAATACACTGGCACGACGCCATGTTCTTCGCACATGGTTTGAAACCGGCCTATGGCCGGAATATGCGTGGTTCCGTGCTGGTCCCTGCTGAACGGTCCGTTCCAGTCAAATTCTTCTTCGGTATCCACCGTGATCAAAAAACGTGGGCCAGCCAATGGACCAAGATCAACGCCAGCTTTGCCGCAGGCAGGCAGAGGCATTCGGTTCAACACGCAACGCCCCCTGTGATGATCATTCTAGTCCCTCTCTTCGCCCACTTGGTGCAAGCTGCTATCTTGGCTTGCCGGAAGAGTTAATAACAGGCTTTCCTTTTGAAATCGTAAATCCCCTTGAACACTTCGTGCCAGATTTCTTACCAAGCGAAGTGAAAACCCAAGACCGAGTAAAGGTGCATCGGTGTTGGTGTCCAATTCACCGGGGATGGAACCGAGCAACTCAGCTTCACTCAAGGCGCAAAGTTTCTTGGGCAGCGACAGCTGAAAACTGTTCTTTGCCGGCCTGCCCAGTTCCGTTCGGAACCGCCCGCTCAGTTCTTCGCCGGGTTCGCATCCAATGATAACGGCTGACAAAAGGCGGGAGAACAGCCGCTCGGTTAGCTCACGTTCGGTGGAAAATGGCCTGACCGGATCGGCTTTGGACAAGTTCAAGGTGACAGAAAGCGAGTTGCTTAATCCTTGCAGGCGGTCGGCAAGGCGGGTCGCGAGCCAGCCGCATTCGGTAGAGCCAACTGGCCCGACAAAATGGCCCGACTGGATCCGGGCGGCCATAGACAAATCATCAAACCCGGCCAACAACCGCCGCGCATCGTTCAGAATGTTCTTCGCCAAAGTGCGATATTCAACAGAAACTGGGCCAAATAACTGCTGTTCGATAATCTCTGAAAATCCAATGATTGCGCCCAGTGGTGTCCGCAATTCATGCACCAGCTGCTGCATTTGGTCGCCGCCCTCGGACCCGGCTGTGTGAATTTCTGCGCTTTCGGCGGCGTTGGGACGGCGCATCAAGCCTCTATATCCCCGGAAACGGCCACTTGCCGCGTCAAAAAACGGCGTTGCATTAATGCGCCAGTCGCCTTCAACGATGGCCGAACCGCACAACCGCATCCGCGCCCGTTCGATAGGCATGCGTTGCCGGAATGCAGACGCGCCATTTGCGTCCGGCCCGGGGCTGCCATCATACGCCGGTTCGGCAACCGAAACGCCAACGATTGCGCCGCGCGGAGCGCCTTCGGCCCAGACGATTGTGCCCATTTCATCGGTTTCAAAACGTATTTCGCTGACCGGCAAAAATGGTTGCTTGGTATCAACATCATTCAGCGTCAGTTGAAGTCCGCCATCGTTTTCAATGGCGTTTTTGCGGCCGTTTTCAATAGCATTTTCACGTCCATTATCGCGGCCACTTTCGCGGTCGCGGCGCAGTCGTTCAATGCGTTCAACAATATCGCTAATCTGCAAACCCGCTGGGTTTTGGCCCGTTTGCTTCAGCGCCGAATCATCGGCTTGCGTTTGCGGAATGACGCGGGGCTCTTGAATTTGGACGCCGCTTTCAGGCATTTTCGTAAGCACAAAGTCAGCCGACGACCATATTTTTAATGTCCGCCGCGTCAGCAACCCTAGATTTGACCGGTTTCTTAAAAATCCGCGGGCGCGCACAGGCAGCGCGGGAATAATTTCGGCCCACTCCTCATCGCTCAAATCTGCGCCAGAAATTGTCGCGGCGGCAATGTCGGGGACATCAGCAGCCAGAAACTGCACCAACGGCGCAGACCGGATTCGCCCCGCCAAAGATCTGACGCTTGCCAAACGGTCTTCCGGTTTGATTTGCGGCATCAACGCCCGGGCTTCCAATAAGCCCTTTACGACCATGTCCTTTGGAAAATGACTTGGATTTTGCGACAAGATATCAATCAATTGACGCCACCGAACCAGTGGGTTTTCGTTGCTGTCTCCGGCAAAGCGCAGGCTGGTTTCAAGGCGATCGTCAAAGCGCAAGTGCGGTTTCCCAATTTGGTTTCTTATTCGTTATTATGGGTGATACCGCGTCGTTGGAACTGACGAAAGGTGCTAATTTACCGCGTCACACTATGGGACAATTGCATTTCCATATAATATAATTATAAGTTAACGACTAAATTGAAATGGAAATAACAAAAATATGCCCAATTTGAACCTAGACGCGATAGATTTGAAACTTTTGGCGGAATTGCAAGCCGATGGCCGCATTACCAATGTCGAACTTGCATCCAAGGTTGGCCTAACAGCCCCGCCCTGTTTGCGGCGGATGAGGGCGTTGGAGCAGGCCGGTATTATCCAATCCTACCACGCGCATGTTGACCCTGCTGCAATCGGATACAATATCACGGTGTTCGCGATGGTAAGTCTGAAAAGTCAGGCTGAAGACGATCTGCGCGCATTCGAGGACCATGTTCGGTCATTACCGGACGTGCGTGAATGCCACATGCTAAACGGAGAAATTGATTTTATTCTTAAGATCTTGGCGAAAGATCTTCAATCATTTCAGGAATTGTTGACCGCACAGCTAACTTCGGCGCCAAATGTGAATAGCGTCAAAACATCCTTGACTATCCGAACAGCAAAAGATGAACCGGGCGTGCCAATCTTGGCCTGATCGGCGAGCGCCCGGTTCGTTTTACGTAATTAACTGGCTGCCGCTGGAACCGCCGCAGTTTTTGCCAGTTCATTGGTCAGATAAATGTCCCAATAATCCGCGAGCATCTTGCGTTTTGGCTCAGTAATCTTGGCCAAAGTAGCTTTCGCGCCGGTAAAGTTTTTCAACTTCACTTGCGAGATTGCGAGCCTCATGACCGCTTGGTCGTTGACGTTCGTGCCCTCTTTTGTGGTTATGCTGCCTTTATCAATGGCGACTTGATACATGGCCGCCGCCCGGGCGAATTCACCAAAAGCAAACACGCGGTCGGCGAATAACATTGCCTGCGTTCCGGTGGATTGTTTGCGGGCAAATTGTTCGTCCGCATCCCAATTTTTCGCCAGCTCGGCCATGTTCAATTTTGCATCAACCACATCGTCGGAAATGCTGCGGTCGGCTTTATCGAGCACGCCCTTGGCCAATCCTTCGTTGATGACGGCAATAACTTCTGCGGGGCTGCGTTTTCTATCAGCGGCCTCGATATATCCCTTGAACTCGTGCGAGAACAGCAACGCCTTTGTTTCGCGCACAAGCCGGAATGCATCAAGCAGCTCTGCTGTGCTCATTTCAGTGTAGCTCATAAACGGCAGCAATGCGTCATGATAGGCCTCGGGGCTGGTATCAGACTTGATCATTTCCTTGCCCCAGTAAATTTCACCGGAACGGTCTTTTTGTTTGTTTGCGTACGACTTCGCTTGCGCAAACCAGATCGTTGGCACGGCTGCCCCGCTGGCGCGCTTGGTTGCCACCGCATCTCTCATCGTGGTTTGAGCGTCGACGAATTTCTTTTGCTGAGCCTGTGCATTGGCGATCAAATACTGAACATCGTTGCCGCGGTGCCCCAGAGTATATGCCTGCTGCATAAAGGATTCTGCAGTAGGATAATCTTTAAGATCATAGGCAAACGCGCCGCGATAATAGCTGAATTTTGCGCGCTCGTCCGCTGGCGTCGAAGTCGACGCCAACAACAAATCGAGACCTTCCACTTGAATTTTCATATCCTTGGCCTGCGTGCCAACGTTTAGGAAATATCCGCCAGCTTCGAACCGGTCATCCTCGTTCGCAATCGCCGCCTTCAGTGAGGGAAGGATAGCGACCGAGCCAGGAATGTCTTTCTTCTTAAAAAATAGCTCAATAGCAGGCTGATATGCCGCGAGAAAGCCTTTGGAATAATTGAGTTTTAGTTTTTTAGGTGCAGCGGTTTTTGGTTCCTTCTTTGCATAAGCAACAGGCGTCACAGCCAATGAACTTATCGCCAAGGCACATGTTGACAGCGCCAAAGCAAACTTCGAAATCAATTTCATTCCATACTCTCCATAAAAAATTGAGCTTATCTTGCGGCCAAGCCCGACCATAACTCTGCTATATACTAACGCGAGATATGCCGCATAGATAGCTTTTTTGGATGAATTGATGTTGAACGGCGCGGCGCGTCTTTGCCGCGTTACAATTTTTTGCATCCGGTCATTAAGGAACACAAATGTCGAGTTCAGCGATAGTTTTGGGGGCATCGGGCGGCATCGGCGCTGCCTTTGCCGACCTCATCGAAGGCGCTGGCCGTCATAATGTCGTACACCGGCTAAGCCGCACGGGTGCAAGCGATGTCCGGGTTGACCTGACCGATGAACAAAGCCTGCGTGATGCCGCCGCCGTGCTTCATCTGGAACAATCTGCGCCCGATCTTATCGTGATCGCCAGCGGACTTTTGCACGCGGGTGACCAGCGGCCCGAACGCAGCATGCGGGAAATAGACGGCAGTTGGATGGAGCAAAACTTTCGCATTAACGCGACCGGACCGGCGCTTGCGGCCAAGCATTTTATCCCGTTGATGCCGAAATCAGGCCGGTGCATATTTGCGGTTTTATCGGCGCGGGTGGGCAGTATTTCTGACAATAGACTGGGCGGATGGTACGCCTACCGCGCCTCCAAAGCCGCGCTCAACATGATTGTCCGCAATCTCGCCATTGAAACACAGCGACAACGCCCCGAATCGATCATCGTGGCACTTCATCCCGGCACCGTGGATACACCGTTGAGCGCGCCATTTTCAGCAGTCAGGCAGCCCAGCGGACAACAAGCCGCGAGGTTTACTCCGCAGCAATCAGCGGCAAAACTGCTCACCGTTTTGAACGGCCTGTCACCGAACGATAGCGGCCTGATATTTGATTATGACGGCCAGATCATCGCGCCATAGCGAAACCATAACCAATCCGCGTCTGAATCTGTGGATAACTAGGCAAAAGCGGAACTTTTATCGCTGCTGTGGGTAGGCTTTTTGGCACTCGTCCGCTATGGCAAACCAATATAAAATAATGGGGAACACAAGCGCGTGAGCGACGATCAAGCAACAACAGATTCATCAGATATCAGCCCGGTTGACATCGTCGATGAAATGAAATCGAGTTATCTCGATTATGCCATGTCCGTTATTGTTGCCCGCGCCCTTCCCGACGTGCGTGATGGCTTGAAACCGGTTCATCGCCGGATCTTGTTCGCCAGCCAAGAAGGCGGCTTTGTCCCCGGTCGTCCGTATCGTAAATCAGCCAAGATTGTCGGCGACGTGATGGGCAATTATCACCCGCACGGCGACAGTTCGATCTACATGGCGCTTGCACGCATGGCGCAAGACTGGGCGATGCGCGTGATGTTGATCGACGGTCAGGGCAATTTCGGATCGATGGATCCAGATGCGCCCGCATCGATGCGGTACACCGAGGCACGGCTGACGAAATCGGCGATGGCGCTGTTGGAAGACATTGATAAGAATACCGTAGATTTTGGCCCGAACTATGATGGGTCGCGGCAAGAACCGCTGGTGCTGCCGGCGCGCTTCCCGAATTTGCTGGTAAACGGTGCCGGCGGTATTGCGGTTGGCATGGCGACGAACATTCCGCCGCACAATCTGGGTGAAGTTATCGCTGCCTGCCTGGCGTATATCGACAATCCCGAAGTCACCATTGACGATTTGATCGAAATCGTTCCCGGTCCCGATTTTCCCACTGGCGGTATGATCCTTGGCCAAGGCGGGGCGCGTGCGGCATATCATAGCGGTCGTGGTTCGATCATGATGCGCGCGCGCCATGAAATTGAGGAAGGGCGCGGCGATCGGCGGTCCATCGTGCTGACCAGTATCCCTTACCAAGTCGGCAAATCCGGATTGGTCGAAAAAATTGCAGAAGCCGCAAAGGACAAGCGGATTGAAGGCGTTTCTGACATCCGTGACGAATCAAGCCGCAAAGGCGTCCGCGTCGTTATCGATTTGAAACGCGACGCAACACCAGAGGTTGTGCTGAACCAGCTTTGGCGGCACACCCCTGCCCAATCGAGCTTTCCTGCCAATATGTTGGCCATTCGCGGCGGCAGGCCAGAAGTATTAAACCTCAAAGATATCATCGTCGCTTTTGTAGATTTCCGCGAAGAGGTCATCACCCGTCGGACCAAATTTGAGCTCAACAAAGCCCGTGAACGTGCCCATTTGTTGTTGGGGCTGGTGGTGGCGGTCACCAATTTGGACGAGGTTGTGCGGATCATCCGGGGGTCGGGCAGCCCTGCCGAAGCGCGCGCCGCTTTGCTCGACCGAAAATGGCCAATCGGGGAAATCGCCGGTTACATCAAACTTGTCGAGGCCATCGAATTGGAAATCGAAGGGGATAGCTATCAGCTCTCCGAGCTTCAGGTGCGTGCGATATTGGAACTGCGTCTGCACCGGTTGACGGCGCTGGGTCGTGATGAAATTGGCAAAGAATTAAAAGAGCTTGCGGCCAATATCGAAGAGTATTTGTCGATATTGGGTGACCGCGTTAAATTGTACAGCGTGTTGCGCGAAGAATTGGTCGCGATTGATGCGGAATTCTCGACGCCGCGCCTGTGTGAAATCACCGCGAGTTGGGACGGGCTTGATGATGAAGACCTGATGGAACGCGAAGACATGGTCGTTACCGTCACCAACGGCGGCTATATCAAACGCACGCCGCTGGCCACTTTCCGGGCGCAGAATCGCGGCGGCAAAGGCCGGGCGGGCATGGCGACCAAAGACGAAGATGTCGTGATCGAGATGTTCGTGACATCCACGCATACGCCGGTGCTGTTCTTCTCCAATCTTGGCCGCGTGTACCGGATGAAAGTTTGGAAATTGCCTGAAGGTAGCCCGCAAACCAAGGGGCGGCCGATGGTCAACCTGTTGCCGCTATCCGAAGGTGAAAACATCACCAATGTTCTGCCGCTGCCCGAGGATGAAGCAGAATGGGCGAATTTGAATATCGTTTTTGCGACAGCAAAGGGCATGGTTCGGCGCAACAGTATGGATTCATTCAACAATGTTCCCAGCAACGGCAAAATGGCGATGGGATTTGTCGAAGGCAAAAATGACCGGTTGATCGGTGTCCGTTTGCTCAACGAGGATGATGACATATTGTTGGCAAGCCGCTTGGGCAAAGCGATCCGTTTCTCTGCCGCTGATGCCCGCGAAACCAAGAGCCGCACCGGCATTGGTGTACGCGGCATGACGCTCAAGGGCGATGACGAGGTAATGTCACTTTCAATCTTGCAACGCGTCGGCACAACCACCGAAGAACGCGAAGATTATTTGCGCTTTGCTCCGTGGAAAGCCGACAAAGAAGGTGAACCGGAAATGGCACCCGAACGCTTTGCGTTGTTGGTTGATCAGGAACAGTTCATCCTTACCGTGTGTGCCAATGGTTACGGCAAAATGTCGTCGGCGTATGAATATCGCCGCATTGGCCGCGGCGGTCAGGGCGTGACCAACATCGACAATATCAAACGCAACGGCCCCGTTGTCGCCAGTTTTGCATCCACCAAGGGCGATCAGTTGATGCTGGTTACCGATCAGGCCAAGCTGATCCGTATGCCACTCGAAAGCCTGCGGGTAATCGGGCGCGGTTCAGCCGGTGTGCGCCTATTCAATGTCGACGATAACGAACATGTCGTCAGCGCCGCGCGCATTCAGGAAAGCGAAGACGAAGAGATGGATAGCGATGCCATCGCAGGTGAAACATCTGGCGTTGAAGCCGTGCAAGCCACTGCAGCGCAAGCTGAAGAAGGCCCAGATGATGACGCGGGTGCAAGCGAAACCGAATAAGCGCGCAAGGGTGCGGCGATGATGGTGATGCGGTGCTTTTGGATAACGGCGCGGCCCCACGCAAATGCGGATTAAGACTTGTAATGTAGGATTTGTTCTGGGAACGAAGCCCACTGCCGCTTGTTCAGGGCTGGCTCTTTGACATTGTTGGCGGTCTAGGCAGTATCCCTCGCGCGTTCGTGCTGTTTCCCCGGCGCGGCGATGTCAAAGGTTGCGACAAGCAACCTGTACTTCGACAAGCTCAGCACGAACGGTTTTGTTGTATTCATCAGCGCGAACGGTTTTGTGTGATTCAAGAGTTCCCTTTCCGTTCGTCCTGAGCCTGTCGAAGGATGAGACCAGTAACCTGTCCTTCGACATCGCCCCGCCGGGGAAGCAGGTTTAACGCAGATGGAGCTCTGATTCAGCGTGATGTCAGCTCGTCAAAAGGAGTAACCTACAAAAAACCACGATGTAGGAAATTATCTAACAATAGGCTTTCGCTTAATATCAAAATAGGTGTCAATCTTGTCAACTTGGTGTCAACTTGGCCGCCTCGGCCTGTAAACTATGTTGGATTTTCCAGGCCGTTGGTCTCCGGCGATACTTGCCCTCAAAGTCCTTCGGCGTCAGCATAATGGCCGCGTTTTATCAACGTCTGGACCACGCCCGTCGCGATTAACAGCATGCCGATATAATATGTGTACCAAACGCCAATGTCTGCGATCATGCTCTGTCCCAATGGACCTTCGCGCGCGAATATCAACAGATCGGATAGGACAAACAACATCGCGCCCACGCCAACCCGGTACCGCGGAAAATTGCTGGTCCACGCCATCGCGGCCATCGCCCCCAATAGGACCGAATATACCGCAGGTAACACTCCGCCCAGAAAATATGCGATAATAGGGGTCGCGATCAACACGGTATATCCGAGCATTTGCTGGCTTTGAACCGGCCTGACCCGGCGGTGACGACTGTACAGCCAAATCGCAAACAAATGCGCCAGTGCAAACGCAATTGCTCCAAGTTCTAGGCTGATTTCGACCAGCCCGTCGCCGACGGCACACAGCGCCAATACGGCGGCAAGCATCGCAAATTCGCCATTGTGATGGCGGCGCAGCGCATATGGCACCAGAAAACTAAGCCCGGCAATTTTCCAAAGCATGGCCCAAGTGCCCGGCACGTTCAAAACCGCCGCCAACGGATATGTCAGTCCGAAAAACAAACTCAGCAATAACCAAGGCCGCCGATGCGCCAAATCCTGTCCCATAAGCCCCCCTTCGCTTCGTTCGCGTATTTTCAACCATTATGATGCCAAACATCCGCGCAATACAAGCGGCAATTGGCCGGGCATGACGTCACTTATCAAGCCGGGTCCATAACGCACACCAATATCGCCGTGCAACCAGGCCGCGATACAAGCGGCTGCAAACGGCTCTACCCCTTGCGCCAGCAGCCCGCATATGATTCCGGTCAAGACGTCGCCTGAACCTGCTGTTGCCAACCAAGGCGCCGAATGCGAATTGATTGCATGCCGCCCATCTGGCGCCGCGATCACCGAGTTTGGTCCCTTTAAAAGCACAATGGCATTTGCGCGCATCGCTGCACTTTTGGCGGCAGATACCCTGTCTTGCAATTTGATGTCCGGAAACAGCCGTGCGAACTCCCCTTCGTGCGGCGTCAAAATAGCGCGATGGTGCAACGCTTTAAACAGCACAGGCGTGGATTGTTCAAAGGATGTTAGCGCGTCGGCATCAATGACCAAAGCTATGTTCCGGGCCAGCAAAGCCAGCACGGCATCGCGCGTTCCCTGCCCAATGCCTGCTGCGGGTCCGATGGCTATGCTGCGAACGCGCTCATCTATCACGGTAAATGCCTGGTCGCGGATTTTGAGCATAATCGCGGTTACGTGGCCCGCTTGTTCGGCCAGCGCCGCCTTATCACCCAATATTGTCACCAAACCAGCGCCTACCGTCAACGCCGCCAGCGCCGCCAATCGGGAGGCTCCTGTGGCCAGCGCAGGGCCGCTAATGACGACCGCATGACCGCGATCATATTTGTGGGTTTCACCTTGCGGTGCATGCAAGGTCGGACGCAAAATATGGCAGTCGTCTGACAGGTTCACGGTGAAGGGTGTCATTCGATATGTCGTCCTTTCAGTCATGGACCGCGCCGTTTCAATACACAAAAACATCGCAAAGCAGCGAAAATCTAGCCAAAAAGATATGACAGATTACCGAAAGAAGCTAGGGCAGCTCCATTAAGAAAGCAAATTTGAAAGCAGATAATGCCTGAGCAAAAAGTACATATTATCGGCGGCGGCATGGCGGGGTGTGAAGCGGCCTGGCAATTGGCAAAGCGCGGGATCAAGGTGCGGTTATCGGAAATGCGCGGCGGCGGTGATACCACGCCCGCACATCAGGGAATTGGCCTGGCCGAGCTGGTTTGTTCGAATAGTTTTCGCAGCGATGATTGGGAAAACAACGCGGTCGGGTTAATCCATCAAGAGATGCGCGATCTTGGTTCGGTCATCATGGCAGCGGCTGAGGTCGCCAAGGTTCCCGCTGGATCGGCATTGGCCGTAGACCGGGATATATTCTCCGATACCGTCGAAAAAATGTTAAAACAGAATGATAATATCGAGATTGTACGTGAACGAATTGATGTCCTGCCCCATGATGGCCATATCATCGTGGCCACCGGGCCACTCACCGCATTGTCGCTTGCGCATAGTATAATCGAGCGAACAGGCGAGGACCGACTTGCCTTTTTTGACGCCATTGCGCCGATTATCCATTTTGAGAGCATCGACATGGAGACGGCTTGGTTCCAATCGCGCTGGGATAAGGGTGACGGGAAAGACTATATCAACTGCCCGCTGGACGAGGCCCAGTATAGGAAGTTTCATCAGGCATTGCTGGACAGCGACAAAGCGGAGTTCAAGGAATGGGAGAAAGATACGCCCTATTTTGAAGGCTGTATGCCGATTGAAGTCATGGCGTCACGCGGATTGGATACGTTGCGGTTTGGTCCGATGAAGCCGGTGGGATTGACCAATCCAAAGACCGGAACGCGGGCGCATGCGGTGGTCCAACTGCGCCAAGACAATAAGCAGGGCAGTCTTTGGAACATCGTCGGTTTCCAGACCAAGATGAAACATGGCGCACAGATTGATTTGCTGCGTCAGATACCCGGGCTGGAAAAGGCGGAATTTGCGCGGCTTGGCGGGCTGCATCGCAACACCTTCATCCGCTCGCCGGTATTACTCGACCGGTCTTTGCGGCTAAAGTCTGCGCCGCATATTCGCTTTGCCGGGCAAATTACCGGCTGCGAGGGATATGTTGAAAGTGCGGCCATCGGTTTGATGGCCGGCATAATGACGGCGGCCGAATTGCATGGGCAGAATTTATGCGCCCCCCCGGCCACCACCGCTCTCGGCGCGTTACTGGCGCATATCACCGGCGATGCGGAGGCCGATTCTTATCAGCCGATGAACGTCAATTTCGGATTGTTTGCTCCGCTGGAAGGCAAAGTCTTCAAAAAGGCGCGTAAGCAGGCAATCACGTCGCGGGCGCGAACCGAAATGGCGGTATGGATGACGGCAAACGGCCTGGCTGCATAGGTACAGGCGGCATACCTAGCATTTACACGCTGGCTTTGCCGCTGGTTTTGGCCGTGTCGCCGCAAACTCGGCGCGTGTTAGCATGCTGTTGCGGTTACCATCTGCGTTGCTGAATCGCTTGCTCGTGCCTGTAGCCCACTCCTCAAACGTCAGCAGATTGTTGCCGTCTTTATCCAGTTTCTTGAAGTCATTGGTTCTGCTGCTCATCATCTCAAGGCGGCTGATGATTTCATCGCGGTTGCGGTCATAGCGGTTAAACCGCATTTCCTCCCGGCTCGCTTTCGCGGCTTGCGGCGGTGACGGCGGCTTGGGCCCATATTTTGGCGCGTTGGCCGATGGCACTGGCAATTCCAGTGGCTTCGCGATTTCGGTAGGCGGCGGCGGGGCCGGGATCGGCTCCTCTTGCATTGCCTTTCCCTGCCAAAACCAGAAACCAGCCCCTAACAGCGCCGTGGCCGCCAATCCACCCGCCAAGAACCGGTTCATCGCTTACTCTCCCCTGATTGCAGACTACAGCTTGCTCTCAATTTCATCGTCCGGTCAAGGCATTGAAGATCAATCGCAATCCTTTACCCACATTTTGCCCCCTTTGCTGCGCCGCAAACGCCAAAATTGACAATGGTCGCAACGATCGCGGCAAACGGTATGCCGGTTCGCTGTGATCGAGTTGAGCAATGACGGCGTCATGCTGTTTTGGCGTTTGGCAATATTGCAACAACTCCGCCAGCGCCCACCGCTCGCCGACTTTCAAAACTTGGCTTATGGTGCCGCGATCAACGCCTACCGATTCGGCAAAGCTGGCGAATATCGCCGAAGCCTTGGCCTGCGTATGGCGTTGTATCAACTCGCGCGACCAATCATCATCTGCCAGCAGCTCGCCCCACGCATCGACTAGCGCCAGCATTGCCGCAGCCAATCTGGCGTCAGCCCCCGCCCCTTCGAGCCTGGCCAATTCAGCCAGCATCGGCTCGCCGGTCGGGCGCTTATCAACGGGCTTCGAAATGACGTCACGCCACCATGCAAGCCGCATTTGCCCGATCAGCGGTTCTTTAACGTTACCGACGATCTGCGCCAACCTGACGTCATGATTGAGCAACAGCGTCAAAACATCACGCGAATGCCCCTTTGCATAGGTCAAAGCGAGCCGTTTGGGCGGTGTAAGGACGTAAAATTTATCTAACATCATAGCGTTGCAGACGCATTTGCGCGGGAAATCAAGGTTAACTTGGCGCTAACCAGTCCCTTTCAACAACCGCTTACTACATCTGGTCTAAATGGCACTCTGAAATTAGTTTTGAGCAACAGGGATGCTTCAATAATGACCGATGTAACTGCAAAAGCGCGTGGCCGTGGATTTTTGGCGCGATTGGCCAATGACGAGGCCGGCAACACCATAGCGATTATGGCGGCCGCTGTGCTACCGACCATTGGTTTGGTTGGCGGCGGCGTTGATATGAGCCGCATCTATCTGGTCAAAACGACTTTGCAGGCAGCATGCGATTCCGGATCTTTGGTTGGCCGCAAGTCTATGGCAACAGGGGCTTGGTCCGACAATTCTTACAAGGCGCGCACCGATGCAAATACCATGTTCGATGCGAACTTTACCGCAGGCGCTTACGGTACGAAAAATCTAACCCGCTCTTTCTCTGAACAAGGCATTGGCAACATTGCCGGCACGGCAAGCGTTGAAGTGCCGATGTCGTTGATGAAGGTGCTCGGCAACGAATCGCGGACTGTCTCAGTTAAGTGCCAGGCGGAACTTCGTATTCCAAACACCGACGTCATGTTCGTGCTAGACACCACCGGGTCGATGAACGATCCGATCGCAGGATCAGGTTCGACGACATCCAAAATTGCCGGCTTAAGAGTTGCGGTTAAGTGTTTTTATGAAGCCCTGGCAAAAGAGAACATCGATGATATTACGCCGGCTCAATGCGGCGAAACAGTCAATCCAAGCGGCGGTAACTCGGCCAATGTTCAGCTGCGCTTTGGCTTTGTTCCCTATGCAGTCAACGTCAATGTCGGCAAATTGCTTCCGCTCGATTTTTTAGCGGACACATGGAAATATCAATCGCGGCAGGCTAATTTTAGCACCAATGCCGGCTATATTGCCACTTATGGTACGCCAACCGCCGCGGTCACAACGAGTACCAATACCACCAGCAACAGCGGTACCAGTAACGGTTGGTCGGACGTCTCCGATAATATGACGATTGGCGGAACATTTTATTATCGTAAGTTCACCATGAATAACCGGCGGGATAATTGTGCTGTTTATGTCGCCAATCCATCACCACAACCAACGAACGCAAATGGATCTCCAACTTTCGTGTCGCAATCACCAAGCACCCCAGTCTATCCGGTACCTTCGGTGGTTAGAAATTATCGAACGATAAATACGACTGGTTCGGTGGAATATAGGTATCTAAAGGACGGCAAGATATGCCAATTGCAGACACGTTGGGGCGCATCAAGCACCACAACAATCATGACGCAATCGACTGTTCCAATAACCTGGAAACAGAATATCGTATTTGTGGACTGGACCTATAAGCAGGTCGAATTCGACGTTAGCGATTTAAAGAACGAAGGCGCCAATGCGTGGAATAACAGCGTATCCTTGCCCATTGGAACCAGTGGCGCGAATACTGCTGTTGCGTGGGCTGGCTGCATTGAAGAGCGCAAAACATTGCCATTAACCAATTCAGATACATCTACTGCTTGGGATCCGATACCCGCGGAGGCATTGGACATGGACATTGATATGGTGCCCGACTCCAGCGATCCAGATACATTGTGGGGACCGTTGTTGCCTAATGCTGTATGGCTACGTACCGATAGCAGCGGCAATATGACGCGGGCAGATAGAAAAACCACAAGTTCGCAGCCTGATGCGAGCGGCACAAATTGTCCAACCGCCGCTAGATTTTATCAAAGCTGGGGCGCAACAGCGTATAAAAATTATGTGAACTCCCTGCAGACAGGCGGTAATACTTATCATGATATCGGTTTGCTGTGGGGTGCGCGGTTGATGTCGCCGACCGGGATCTTTGCAGATCAAACTGCACCTGCTGATAAGACAATTCAGCGGCACATGGTGTTCATGACTGATGGCGATACTTCGACATCGAACACCAACTATTCACCCTATGGCGTGCATTGGTATGATCGCCGCCAAACCGATCCAAGTTCCGCACCATCCTCGTCATTGTTGTCAGCAAACGTGAACGCACGAACTGAGGCATTGTGTAAAGCCATAAAGAACAAGAATACAACGCTTTGGGTCGTTTCCTATGGCGGCGTGGGCAGCGGAATTAATGCAGCCACAACTGCGCGTTTGCAAGCGTGTGCGTCCGCTGGACATTTTCTGGAAGCCACCAGCGCTTCACAATTAGCCGCTACTTTCAAAGGTATCGCCTCGGAAATCTCCAACCTGCGCTTGACGAGCTGAGATATGATGAAGACTAATTCAATGAAACGGTTCTGGCGCGACCAAGACGGCACTTCGGTGATGGAGTTTGGCCTGATTGCTCCGGTCGCAGTGATGATGATGCTGGGCACAATGGATATCGGACATTCATATTATGTCCGGTCTGTTTTGGACGGTGCAATGCAAAATGCCGCCCGGGATTCGGCGCTGGAAGGATCGGCCACTGCGGCACAACAAGCAGTGATCGATAAACGGATCATAGATTCTGTCCACGCAATTTCGCCTAGTTCAACAGTAACACCTAAACGGCGTTATTACAAAACCTTCTCTGATGCGGCGGCGGCACAGGCCGAGGAAATTGTTGAAAGTACGCCAAATTTCTTGTGCGAAGTAGATAATGGCGAATCTTATATCGACGCCAACAACAACGGCAAATTCGATAGAGACGGCGGCGATGAAGGGCAAGGCGGCTCGCAAGACGTTGTGGTTATCAAGGTTCAAGTGAAATTTCCGCGATTGTTTCCGGTGGCCACTCTCATCGGCTTGCCAAACAATGTAACTATTGATTCCAACTCGATTTTGGCAAACCAACCATATGGCATCCAATCTGTAAACGGACCGGCAGCCACAGTAGCATGTGAAGAAGAAGACGATGATTCCTAAAGCCAAAATTCAAAAATATAGAGACTTTGCACGCAGGCTGCGTGACGACAATAGCGGTCTGGCACTAGTCGAGTTTGCTGTCTCTTTGCCATTTTTCATGAGTCTAACGATCGGCGGAATCGAGGTCGCCAATTTTGCTTCGGTCACGATGCAATTGAATCAGATTGCAATCCACACGGCCGACAACGCAGCGCGCATGGGCCAAGCTTCGGCATTGTCATCAAGGCGGATCAGCGAACTAGATATCAATGACGTTTTTGAAGGTACGTTGCGCGAGGGCGACCGGGTCGCCCTGACTGGAGCGCACGGTTACGTGGATCCGATCACCAATGTAAAATCGATCAGGGGTAATGCGCGGATTATATTATCAAGTATTGAAAATGTTGACCCGTTTGTTGCCACCAATCCCAGATACCGCATCCGGTGGCAGCGTTGTGCCGGTACAGCCGACCAATATGAATCGAGTTACGGCGATGTTTCATCCGCACCAACATCTGTCGGTTTTGGCCCGGCAGGAAAAAAAATAAAACCAATCGCGGGCAGCGCCATCATGATGGTTGAATTGCAATATTATTATCAACCAAAGATTGTGAACGGCTTTGCACGGCTAACGAACCGGACAATCAGCCAGACGGCCAGTATGATCGTGCGCGAACAAAGAGATTATGCCGGTCCGGTGGGCGGCGACGGGATTTACCCAACGCCCGGCGTTGCAGCGTCTCCTTGCACTTAATACGGATTGTTAGAAGCGCGCAGGCGGCTAAACGCGCCCAAGCGTCTGCCTGCACGCAGCAGCAATCTTGTCAGGATTCAACAACGCCAGCTTTTCCAGATTGGCGGCATAGGGCATCGGTACATCTTCGTTAGTGACGCGGATTACCGGTGCATCAAGGTTGTCGAATCCTTCTTCCATGCAGATTGCAACGATCTCGCTGCCCACCGAACATGTTGCCCAACCCTCTTCGGCGACAATCAAATGGTTGGTTTTGGCAAGGCTATTCAGGACAGCTGCCTTATCAAGCGGACGAATGGTTCGCAAATCGATGACTTCGGCGCTAATCCCCTCGCCTGCCAATTTATCTGCGGCTTCAAGCGCCATGCCGACGCCGATGGAGTAGCTGACGATAGTAATGTCATTGCCTTCGCGGATGATCCGCGCCTTGCCAATTGGCACGACATAGTCATCGTCATCGGGCACTTCAAAACTGCGGCCATAAAGCAGCTCGTTTTCAAGGAATACGACGGGATCTTCGCAGCGGATCGCGGCCTTTAACAACCCCTTTGCATCGGCTGCGTCATAGGGTGAAATTACCACAAGGCCGGGGACGCTGGCATACCAGGGTGCGAAATTCTGGCTGTGTTGAGCGCCGACACGCGATGCCGCGCCATTTGGTCCGCGAAACACGATGGGGCAACGCATCTGCCCGCCCGACATATAATTGGTTTTTGCCGCCGAATTGATGATGTGATCAATCGCTTGCATGGCAAAATTGAATGTCATGAATTCAATGACAGGGCGCAGACCGCCCATCGCCGCGCCCGTGCCGACGCCCGCAAAACCATATTCCGTGATCGGCGTGTCAATGATCCGTTCGGGACCGAATTCGGCCAGCAACCCTTGCGTGACTTTATAGGCGCCCTGATATTCCGCAACTTCCTCACCCATAACAAACACGCGATCTTCGCGGCGCATTTCTTCGGCCATCGCATCGCGAAGGGCCTCTCGCACGGTCAGCGATTTCATTCCCGAGCTAGACGTCGAAACTTCGGGTGTCTCCGATTGCAGTGACTCTGGTGAAACTTCTGGTTCGGCAATTGCTGCAGCAGGTGGCGGGGGCGGAGCGGCGGTTGCCTTGGCGGGAACGGGAACGGCGACATCATCTTCGCCCGTGATCAAGGCAATGACAGTTCCAACCTTCACGCCATCGGTACCTTCTGCAACCAAGATAGACGTAACCACACCGTCATCGATGGCCTCAAATTCCATCGTCGCTTTGTCGGTTTCAATTTCCGCCAAAATATCACCCGATGACACGCTATCGCCTTCTTTTACCAGCCACTTGGCCAAAGTGCCTTCTTCCATCGTTGGTGACAGAGCGGGCATTCTCAATTCGGTTGCCATCAATATTGCTCCACCAAAACGTCAGTATAAAGTTCGCTCAATTCGGGTTCCGGTGAATTCTCTGCGAAATCTGCGGCTGCGTTCACAATGGCGCGAATTTCCTTGTCCATTGCTTTGAATTCATCTTCAGCAGCACCCATTTCCATCAAGGTAAATTTGGCACCTTCGATGGGATCGGAATTGTCGCGCATGGCTTGCACCTCGTCACGGCTGCGGTATTTTGCCGGATCAGACATTGAATGGCCGCGATACCGGTACGTCTTCATTTCCAGCAACACCGGACCTTTCCCTGCCCGCACCCATTCCAATGCGGTTTCAGCCGCGCCGCGTACCGCCAAAACATCCATACCATCCACTTGAATTCCCGGGATACGAAAGCTTTCGCCGCGGCGGTACAATTGGTCTTCGGATGAAGCGCGGTTCACGCTGGTGCCCATGGCATATTGGTTGTTTTCTATGACGAAAATAACCGGCAATTTCCAAAGCTCGGCCATGTTAAACGCTTCATAGACCTGGCCTTGGTTGGATGCGCCATCGCCGAAATAAGCAAGGCAAACGCCGCCGTCCTTTGAATATTTATGTTTGAACGCAAGGCCCGCGCCCAATGAAACTTGCGCGCCAACAATTCCATGGCCGCCGAAAAACCGATGTTCAGTAGAAAACATGTGCATCGACCCGCCTTTGCCGCGCGAAATTCCTGCGGCGCGTCCGGTTAACTCGGCCATGATGATGTTCGGATCAATGCCATAAGCGAGCATATGTCCATGATCACGGTAGCCTGTTATAACGCTGTCTTTGCCGGGTGTGAGCGCGGATTGAAGACCGATGGCAACGGCTTCTTGGCCGATGTACAAATGACAAAACCCGCCGATTAGCCCAAGTCCATAAAGCTGCCCGGCCTTTTCTTCAAAACGCCGGATCAACAACATCTCGCGGTAGAAAGACATTAACTCTTCCCGCGTCGCTGCATAAGGCACCGGCACTGCGGGTCGTTCACGATTGACCTTTGGGCTGTCTCCCGAACTGGTGGCTGATTTTGGAGCAGCTCGTTTCGGCAATTTATTCGTTGGGGAGGGCTTGGCCAATTCGTCTTCCTTTTTCCATTGCGGCGCTAATATGCGAATAACTCACAGCCACAAAGCCGTTTTTCCGCTAGGGCACACTTATTTCTGCTACTTCATTGGAACGACAACTTCATCGGGTGCGACGACATTTAACTCGCGCCGCATCAACTCCCCTGCCAAATCCGGATCAACATTATTGCGGTCTAATAGTTTTTGCCTGTTACGCAACGCGTCGCGTTCCTTTTCAAGCACAGCCAAGTCTTTTGACCGTTGTTGAAGGGCGGCGCGATAATCTGTCCAGGCGATAATACCAGTCGGACCCAATAACGCATAAGTTGCAATGCCCAACAGCACCAAAAGTGCAAACGCCGGCACCAACACCGATTTGACAACTGTCCTTCTTTTTTTAGGTCGCGCCATTTGCAAACTCAATCACATTAATCCAGCGGTTGCAAGTGAACGCGCAAATCAGGTTCAGCCAAAAATGGAACGCCCCGCATAATGTGCGGATGAACCCAACTCTTCTTCTATCCGGATAAGCTGATTATACTTTGCCAGCCGATCAGAACGCGCCAAGCTGCCCGTCTTTATCTGCCCGCAATTGGTGGCGACCGCCAGATCAGCTATCGTCGCGTCTTCGGTTTCACCAGAACGATGCGACATGACTGCGCTGTATGAGGCCCGCTGTGCCATCGAAACTGCGGCCAAAGTTTCGGTTAGTGTACCGATTTGATTTACTTTCACCAAAAGGGAATTTGCCAATCCCATTTCGATCCCCATCGATAGCCGTTTCGGGTTGGTGACAAACAAATCATCCCCGACCAATTGAACGGTGCTTCCCAGTTTGTCGGTTAACGCCTTCCATCCTTCAAAATCATCCTCGCTCATTCCGTCTTCGATCGACCGGATGGGGTAATCCTTGCACAGAGCAGCCAAATAGTCCGCCATCTGAACCGGTGAAAGCGAAAGCCCCTCACCCGAGATTTCATATTTGCCGTTTTTAAAGAATTCCGTCGCAGCGCAGTCAAGCGCCAAGACAACTTCATCGCCGATTTTGAAGCCCGCTTTTTCAACCGAGGCCATAATGAAATCCAACGCTTCCCGGGTGGAAGCAAGATTGGGAGCAAAGCCGCCTTCATCACCGACAGCCGTCGCAAGGCCCTTTTGATGCAAGCCCTTTTTAAGCGTATGAAAAATTTCAGATCCCCAACGCACAGCTTCTGCAATCGATGATGCGCCGACTGGCATCACCATAAACTCCTGAAAATCTATCGGATTATCGGCATGTTCCCCGCCGTTGATGATATTCATCATCGGCACAGGAAGGACATGCGCGCTTACCCCGCCGACATAGCGATAAAGTGGCAAACCCCGTGCATCCGCAGCCGCCTTTGCAACTGCCAGGCTAACCCCCAATATGGCGTTGGCACCAAGCGATGACTTATTGTCGGTTGCGTCGAGCGCGATCATGGTGCCGTCGATTTCTTCTTGATCCTCTGCATCAAGTTCAATCAGAGCATCCAAAATCGGCCCGTTCACTGCCGCAACTGCGCCGAGCACGCCTTTGCCCATATAGCGCCCCATGTCGCCGTCGCGTTTTTCAACCGCTTCATACGCGCCCGTCGATGCACCCGACGGGACGGCCGCCCGGCCAAAGCTGCCATCCTCAAGCAGAACATCGACTTCGACCGTTGGATTGCCGCGGCTATCCAAAATCTCGCGTGCGTGGATGTCGATTATTGCCGTCATTGGGATGCTCCTCGAATTTGCAGTTTGTGTAAGGACACGGCGCGCGTCTATCGTTGCAGGGCCAATTTTGCAAACAGTATTGGGCCCGGTTTGCCTGACATTCTTCAATCATCGGAACTATTTTCGGGTGCTATAGTTGACTAAGTCACCAACGATGCTGATATTGGTTTAGGACATTCACAAAAAGGAACCTCCCAATGGCCGAAACTAGCAAAGCAAAGCCCAAATCAAATCCTGCGGCTGTCACGAAGGCAGCGGCGAAGCCCAAGACAGCTGCGGCAAAGGCCAAGCCCGCCAGCGCAAAGAGCATGGACAAAGCGAAACCGGCAATTGGTGTTACCAAAATCAAGGTGCAAGATGAAATGAACAATTTTAAGGACAAAGCCGCTGACACCGCCCGCAACGCTGCTGAACGCGGGAAAGAAAAAGCGTCCGAAGCAATGAGCGGAATCGGAAAAATGATCCGCGACAGCGCGGAAACGATCGACAGCAATGTTGGAAAAAATTACGGTGACTACGCCCGAAGCGCGGCCGACGCCGTGGACGGGTTCGCGGAAAAGATTAATGCGAATGATGTCGATGCCATCGTTGACAATGCCCGTGATTTTGTTCGCAAAAGCCCGGCAGTGGCGATTGGCGCGGCGGCGGCTATTGGCTTTGTTCTGGTCCGCTTGCTGCGCTCTGGCCGTGATGACGCTTAATCGGGTTATTGGCTGAGAGCGTTGTCGGCGATCTGTGCTAAAACAATTTTTGCCACTGGGATATTTACAACCGAAGGCGTAAAGGCGGAACAATGAATAACGATCCGCAGCATTCGGAAGAACTTCATCTTGATATTTCGGGACCGACCGAGCGCGAGCAAATATCCAGTTTGGTTGCCAATGCCCGCCTGCTGATGGCCGCCGAAATCAAATTTTACCGGGAACGGTTTTTATACAGTCAGGCAATATTAAAGCGTTCCGGATTGTTTGGCGCTTTGGCATTGTTTTTCTTGTTTGCTGCCGTCGTCGCTTTGGTACTTGGAATATTGCTGATTTTGGCGTCGTGGGCGGGCCCGGAAATAGCAACAATCACGGCAACTCTCGGATTTGTTGCGACAGCCGCGCTGTTTGCATGGCTGGCCCGCGCCAAACTGCGTAAACTCTCCTTCCCAGAACTGGAAGCAGACCCAGAGATCGCCAAGGCCAACGACGATGGATAGAAAAGACATCATCGAGTCAGATCGCAATCGCAAGCTGTTGCGCATGAACATCACGGAACAACTGTCAGAGGCAAGAACCGAATTGCACCCGCGCACCATCGGAAACCGATTCATCAATGGCCAAAAGCAAAAATTGGCTAAGCGATCACAATATGTCGGCGATTTTTTAGCGGAGAACATGTCGTGGATCTTAATTGGCGGCATCGGAACCTTGCTTATTGCCGTCCGCCGACCCATATCAAAACGGCTAAACGAGTTGCGCGGAATAGGCACCATCAATGATGTTGAGGAATAGGAATTGGCTATGAACAAGTTGACTGAAACCATCAAAACTGCGGCAGACGGCGCGAAAGACGGCATAAGTACAGCCAAAAATAGAGCCGCCGAAACCACCGTTGCTGCCCGTAAAAAGGCCAGCGAGGCATATGACAAGAGCAAGGATGCTGCATCGCGCAGCGTCCAATCCACGCGGCATCTGGCTAACAAAGCGGCGATTAAATCGGGCGATACAATAGATCAGAATCCTTTGGCGATGGTGATTGGTGGCATTGCCCTTGGGGCGATAATTGGCGCATTGATTCCAAAATCCGAACGCGAAGAAAAAATACTCGGCGGCACCGGCAAGAAACTCAACGCCAAAGCGCGTGAAATGGCCAATGCAGCGAAAGCCGCGGGCAAAGACAAGATCGACAATCTGGGCATCAATAAGGATAGTGCGCGCGAACAGTTTCGCGATTTGGTCAGCAAAGCAACCGAGGCCGTCAAAGCCGCAGGGCAAGCCGCGAGTGAAGCGGCGCGCAAACGAGACTAGAGTTTCCGCAAACGAAACGCTAAGGCGGCAAAAGAACGCACAATCGCGCTTGGGCTTTAGGAGTGGTACCAGTTGAAAAAATCAAAACTACACCTGGTATTTGGCGGAAAGGTCTCCGATCCGCAGACGCTCGATTTCACAGATTTGGCTAACATCGACATGGTCGGTCTTTTCCCGAGCTATGATGAGGCCGAGGAAGCTTGGCGCAGCGCGGCGCAACGAACCGTCGATGATGCCGAAATGAAGTATGTGGTGGTTCACCTGCACCGGCTTTTGGAACCAGACCCGGCTTCCTAAGCGTGCCGGTATTTCATCAGCAACAATGGCCGAGCCAGCAACAGACCGGATGCAAATGCGGCGACGGGGGCAATAACCCGCTCGGCCAAAGCATCATAACTTGTCGGAAATCCTAGCGCAAGATTTAGGATGAACCACAGCAATAACAGCTGCAACGATCTCGCTTGCTCAGCCGAAAGACCCCGCCATGGTTGCGATTTGGCGATTGGATATAAGACTAGATATGCAGCCACAACCGCGGAGTTGGCGTTGAACGATCCAGTATGTGCGCGTAATGAACCGGGCAACAGCACCACAAGCGCCGCTGCTGAAGCGAGTGCGCCCGCAAAAAACAACAACAACACACCCTGCCAGCCCAAAATTTTCTCGATCAAACTGCCAAGAAAAAGTAGCATGAGCGATGTAAGCAGCAAGTCAATAAATCCGGTGTTGATGAAGGGCGCTGAAAACGGCGTTAGCCAAGCAGGTAACATCGTTGCTACATCCGCCAAATCACTGTCGCTGCCATAAAATCTCGCGGGAATTAAGCCGCCTGCGGGTTCGATGACTTCCTGCATCCCGGGAAACAGGCAGATGAAGAAAATGAGTCCGCTGATAGCGGCCAGAGCGCACGCCATCGGCGATAAGGTCAACTTGTTCAAATGCCGTGCCCCGCTTGCGTTCGAATCAAATGAATTCGATTTTCTGCACGAGATAGTATTTGTCACCGGATGGAACGGTAACTTCAATCTCGTCATCAACCTTGCGGCCTATCATTGCGCGGCCAAGCGGTGAATTATAGGAAATCCGGCCTGCATTGGCGTCTGCTTCGGTTTCGCCAACCAATTGATATTTCACTGGCTTTTCGGCCTCATCAAGCATTGTAACGGTTGCACCAAACACAACTTTGTCACCAGAAAGCGACAGCGGATCGATAATCTGCGCGCGGCCAATCTTGTCTTCGATATCACCGATTGTCGCTTCAACCTGGCCCTGGCGTTCTTTGGCCGCATGATATTCTGCGTTTTCCGACAGATCGCCGTGCGCCCTCGCCTCTTCAATCGCTTCGACAATCAATGGCCGCTCTGCACGCAGCATTTTTAAATCGCTAGTGAGCTTTTCGTAGCCCGCCGCCAGCATCGGATATTTTTCGTGGCTCGCCATGAGCATAGTCCTTCGTAACAAAAACTTCCCTACCGGCGGGCCATGGGTTCACCGGCTGCAGTTTCAAAATTGAGGGAAAATAACACTGCTTGCGTCAATAATAGTCTTGAAGTGGCCGAACTTCAAGTGGGTCGTTGCGCAATGCCGCTATCGCTTCCACCGCCGCCACGCTGGCGGTCGCGGTCGTATAGGAAGGAACCTTGTGCATCAGTGCGCTTCTGCGGATCGATTCGGAGTCTTTCAGGCTTTGCCATCCTTCAGTCGTGTTGAATATCAGCGCAATGTCGCCGTCAATAATAAGATCAACGATATGCGGGCGACCTTGTGCGACTTTGTTAACGGTAAGTACCGCGACATTATTTTCGGTCAGGAACCGTGCCGTGCCGCCGGTTGCGACCAATTCAAAACCCAAGGCAGCCAGTTTTTGACAGGCGGGCAATACCACCGCCTTATCGGTATCTTTAACTGAAACAAACACTTTGCCCGATTGCGGCAAAGTTACCCCTGCCCCAATCTGCGACTTTGCAAACGCTATCGCAAAATTCTTATCAATTCCCATGACTTCACCGGTAGACTTCATTTCTGGTGATAATACCGGATCGACTCCTGGGAAACGCGCAAACGGGAACACAGCCTCTTTTACTGCGATATAATCAATGTCGAGGTTGATCTTCGGCAAGTCGCGCAATTTCTCACCGGCCATTACCCGTGCGGCAATTTTCGCGATTGGCGCTCCGATGGCTTTGGCCACAAACGGAACAGTGCGCGATGCCCGCGGGTTAACCTCGATCAGATACACCTCGCCGTCTTTCACCGCGAACTGCACGTTCATTAGACCCTTGACGCTCAATGCGCGTGCCAAGCTGTCAGCCTGCCGCGCGATTTCGTCGATGATTTCTTTTGGCAAAGAATAAGGTGGTATAGTGCAGGCGCTATCTCCGCTATGGACGCCAGCCTCTTCAATATGCTGAAGAATACCGGCTACCACGACATCATCACCATCGGCAATTGCATCGACATCGACCTCGATGGCATCGCGTAAATAACTGTCGATCAGCACCGGGCTATCGCCCGACACAATCACGGCGGTCTGGATGTAGTTTTCAAGCTGTGCCTGCGTATCAACGATTTCCATCGCCCGTCCGCCCAGCACATAGCTTGGCCGCATCAGCACCGGATAACCGATACGGTCGGCAACGGCGATGGCTTCTTCGCGGCTGCGCGCAATGCCGTTTTCGGGCTGTTTGAGCTTCAGCTTGTTGACCAATGCAGCAAATCGTTCGCGGTCTTCGGCCAAGTCAATCGCGTCGGGCGATGTGCCCAATATCGGAATGCCAGCCTCTTCTAGCGCGCGGGCCAAATTTAGCGGTGTCTGCCCGCCAAACTGCACAATCACGCCTTTCAATATGCCCTTGGATTTTTCAACATGAAGGATTTCCAGGACATCTTCGGCAGTCAGAGGCTCAAAATACAGCCGGTCCGACGTATCATAATCGGTGGAAACCGTTTCCGGATTGCAGTTGATCATGATCGTTTCATACTTGTCCTCCAGCGCAAAACACGCATGGCAACAGCAATAGTCAAACTCGATCCCCTGCCCGATCCGGTTTGGTCCGCCGCCAAGAATGACGATTTTTTCGCGCTCCGACGGATTGGCCTCGCATTCCGGCGCGCCAAATATAGGCGCTTCATAAGTCGAGTACATGTACGGCGTTTTCGCTTCAAATTCCGCCGCGCAGGTATCTATGCGCTTGAACACCGGGCGCACGTTCAGCTTATGCCGCAAAGCGCGCACTTCGGTTTCGGTCACCGGGCCAGTCATCGCGCGCACTGCCTCCGCAATTAACCCCGATCCATGCCGGATCGAAGTGCTCATTCCGGGCCGCAAATTGGCGGATTTAAGCGACAAATATGCCAGACGTTTATCCGAGAAACCCATGGATTTCAACGCGCGAAGCCCTTCGGCATCCTGCGGCAAACCATTGGCGCGGACCTGCTCTTCGGCTTCGACAATCTCGGCGATCCGTTCCAGAAACCACGGATCGAATTTGGAAACGGCATGGATATCGGCAACGCTCATCCCTTCACGCAATGCCTGCGCCGCGACCAACAAACGGTCGGGTGTAGCGCGAGATAACTCCGCTATAATGTCGTCGCGCGATGCCCCAACCAGCGCGTCAATGCTGTTAAAACCAACCAATCCGGTTTCCAATCCGCGCAGCGCTTTTTGCAAGGATTCGTGGATGTTGCGGCCAATCGCCATCACTTCGCCGACAGATTTCATCGCAGTGTGCAGCAACGGTTCTGCACCTTTGAATTTCTCGAACGCAAAACGCGGGATTTTGGTGACGACATAATCAATCGTCGGTTCAAACGATGCCGGGGTCGCCCCAGTAATATCGTTGGTAATCTCGTCGAGCGTATATCCCACCGCCAGCTTCGCCGCGACCTTGGCAATGGGAAATCCGGTGGCCTTTGAAGCCAGCGCCGATGAACGCGAAACGCGCGGGTTCATTTCGATCACGATCAAGCGGCCGTCAGCTGGATTGACTGCGAACTGTACGTTCGAACCGCCTGTTTCAACACCGATTTCACGCAAGCACGCGATGCTGGCGTTACGCATAATCTGATATTCTTTGTCGGTCAGAGTCAGCGCAGGTGCAACGGTTATACTGTCGCCGGTATGCACGCCCATCGGGTCGATATTCTCAATCGAGCAGATGATGATGCAGTTGTCGTTTTTGTCGCGCACAACCTCCATCTCATATTCTTTCCACCCGAGCAGCGATTCCTCGATCAGCACTTCGGTGGTTGGCGATGCATCCAATCCGCCGGTAACAATCTGGATAAACTCGTCGCGGTTATACGCGATCCCGCCGCCGGTGCCGCCCATGGTGAAGCTGGGGCGAATAATCGAGGGCAGTCCAGTGCGTTTCAGAACCTCCAGCGCTTCGTCCATCGAATGCGCAATGCCCGAGCGCGCCGATTCCAGCCCGATTTTGGTCATCGCATCGCGGAACTTGATCCGGTCCTCAGCCTTATCAATGGCTTCGGCATCCGCGCCGATCATCTCGACGCCATATTTCGCCAATGTACCGTCGTTGAACAAAGCCAGTGCGGTATTCAACGCGGTTTGCCCGCCCATCGTCGGCAGCAGCACCATTTTTTCATCAGGAAAACGAGCGCGCTCTTTCTCGATAATCTTGGCCACGATTTCGGGCGTAATCGGTTCAATATAGGTCGCGTCGGCCAAGTCCGGATCGGTCATGATCGTCGCCGGATTGCTGTTGATCAGGATGACCTTGTAGCCCTCTTCCCGCAACGCCTTGCAAGCCTGCACGCCTGAGTAGTCAAACTCGCAAGCCTGGCCGATGATGATTGGGCCTGCGCCGATGATGAGGATGGATTTAATGTCGGTGCGTTTTGGCATATGACTCACTTACAGGTCACATGATGTGACCTTGAAAACTCAAAAAAATCAACAGTTTGCAATCTTGACATCACAGACTGTGACCTCAAGTTGCTTTCTCCATCAACGTAATAAACCGATCAAACAGATAGCCAATGTCATGCGGCCCAGGCGACGCTTCGGGGTGGCCCTGGAAGCAGAAGGCCGGTTTGTCGGTGCGCTGCAGGCCTTGCAGGGTGTTGTCGAACAGGCTGATGTGGGTGGCGCGCAGGTTGGCGGGGAGCGACTTTTCATCGACGGCAAAACCGTGGTTTTGGCTGGTGATGCTGACGCGGCCTGTGTCCAAGTCCTTCACGGGGTGATTGGCGCCGTGGTGGCCGAATTTCATTTTGAAGGTTTTGGCACCGCTGGCCAGAGCCATGATTTGATGGCCCAGGCAGATGCCGAAAGTGGGGATGCCAGCATCGATCAAATCGCGCGTGGCGGCGATGGCGTAGTCGCACGGCTCGGGGTCGCCAGGGCCATTGGAAAGGAAGATGCCATCGGGTTTGTGCTTCAGCACTTCAGCGGCAGATGTTTGCGCGGGAACGACGGTGACTTTGCAACCACGCTCGGCCAGCATGCGAAGGATGTTGAATTTCACGCCAAAATCGAATGCGACGACATGGAACCTCGCCTTGGTTTGTGCGCCGTAACCGGGTTGCCCCTTCAGCTCGGGATGCGCTAACTGCCACTCGGTTTCAGCCCAGTCGTAAGACTTGGCGACGCTGACCACTTTGGCCAGGTCCAGCCCCGACATGCTGGGTGCGGCCTTGGCAGCAGCAATCGCCTGGTCGATCACCGCTTGCGAGACTGCTTGGCCCGCCACCAGCGCCAGGATGCAGCCGTTCTGCGCGCCGTGCGTGCGCAGGTGGCGGGTGAGCTTGCGGGTGTCGATATTGGAGATGGCGACCGTGCCCTCGCGCACGAGGTAGTCGCTCAAAGTCAGCGTGTGGCGAAAGTTGGAGGCAATCAGCGGTAAGTCACGAATGATCAGCCCTG